>JBPPNC010000076.1:0-9627 GCA_051306365.1 Solirubrobacteraceae bacterium | reverse complement strand
ACAGCGCCAGCAGCAGCAGCGGGAGCAGGAAGTTGAAGAACGCGGCGGTCGGGTTGCGCCAGAACATCCGGCGCTCGAGCCGGTACTGCCTCCACGCGATCGCGGTCAAGCGACCACCGCCTCCACGGCCGACGGCTCGATCCCCGGCTCGGCGGTCAGCTCCAGGTAGACGTCCTCGAGGCTCGGCCGCGTCACGCTCAGCTCCTCCAGGCGCTCGCCGCGCGCCAGCGCCTCGGCCGTCAGCTCGTGCAGCAGCGCCGTCGGGTCGTCGGTCAGGCGCTCGACGGGCTCCCCCGTCGCACCCCGATAGGCGATCCGGTAGCGCGGGGCGCCCGCGATCAGCTCGCCCGGCGGGCCCTGGGCGAGGATCACCCCGTCCTTGATGATCGCCACGCGGTCGGCCAGCGCCTGCGCCTCGTCGAGGTAGTGCGTCGTGAGCAGCACGGTCTTGCCGAGCTCCGCGAGCGCCCGGACCGTGTCCCAGGCGGCGCGGCGCGCGGCCGGATCGAAGCCGGTCGTCGGCTCGTCGAGAAAGATCAGCTCGGGGTCGCCGACGAGCGCGAGCGCGAAGTCCAGCCGCCGCGCCTGGCCGCCGGAGAGCTGGCGCGACCGCTTGTCCGCGCTCTCCGCGAGTCCGGCGAGCGCGATGACCTCGTCAACGTCACGCGGGTGCGGGTACATCGCCGCCCAGTGGGCGACCGCCTCGCGCACGGTGACGTGCCGGTAGATCCCACCGCTCTGCAGGACGATGCCCACCCGGTCGCGCAGCGGGCGCGGCCGGCCACCCGGGTCGTGCCCGAGGACGGATACGATGCCGTCCGTGCGCGCGCGGTACCCCTCGAGGATCTCGACCGTGGTGGTCTTCCCGGCGCCGTTGGGGCCGAGCAGGCCGAAGACCTCGCCGCGCGCTACCTCGAAGTCGATGCCGCGCACGGCCTCGTGGGTGCCGTAGCGCTTGCGCAGGTCGCGGACGAGGATCGCAGGGGCGTCGCTCATCACCCCTGCATCCTCGCAGGACCTGCACAGGATCGGTCGGCTGGACGCGCCAACCGTGGCAGGATCGGCGGCCATGCGCTGCGCGTGCGTTGACATCGGAGCGAACACCACCCGCCTGCTGGTCGCCGAGCCGACGCCCGGCGGCGGGCTGCGGACGGTGCTCGCCGAGCGCCTGTTCTCGCCGCTGCGCGCCGATCGCGAGCCCGGGGACCCGCTCACCGAGGCGGAGACCGACGCCCTCGCCGACCAGGTGGGCCGGCAGGTGGCGATGGCTCATGAGCACGGCGCCGAGCAGGTGGCGGTCGTCGCGACGGCGGTGCTGCGCGCGGCCGAGAACCGCGACCATGTCGCTGCGGTGGTCGGCGGGCGTGCCGGGGAGCCGCTGCAGCTGATTGACGGCCATGCCGAGGCGCGGCTCGTGTTCGCGGGTGCGATCGGGGCGCTGGCCGAGCCTCCGGCGGGCGAGGTCGCGGTGGTCGACATCGGCGGCGGTTCGACGGAGGTGGCGGTCGGCCCGGCCGAGAGGGGGCCTCGCTGGTCGGCGTCCCTGCAGATCGGCTCACGTGTGCTCACCGCCGCGCACCTGCGCCACGATCCACCGACGACAGAGGAGCTGCGCGCGATCCGGGCCGATGCCGACGCGGCGCTCGACGTCCTGCGGCCGCCGCCGGTCGACGATGCCTATGCGGTCGGAGGTGACGCCACGTCGCTGCGGCGGTTGGTCGGGCCGGTGCTGGACCGCGTCAGCCTCGCTGCGGCCGTCGACGCCGTCTGTTCGGCACCCGCCGAGGAGGTCGCCGCGCGGCTGCAGCTGCATCCGCGCCGCGCCCGCGTCCTCCCAGCGGCGCTCCTGCTGCTCGAGGCGGCCACGGTCTCCCTGCGCGCCCCGCTGAGGCTGTGCGGCGGCGGCCTGCGCGAAGGCGTCATCCGCGAACTCCTCAACGAGGTGGAGCATGGCCAAGGCGCGTGAGATTCCCGGCCTCGACGGCGACCTCCCGTTTGCCGTCGCCGCCGCGCGTACCGTGCGCGTCCGGACCGCGGAGCTGTTCGAGCACCTCGACGGCGTGCTCGACGTCGGCGACATCGAGCGCGTGCACGACGCCCGGGTGGCGACCCGCCGGCTGCGCGCCGTGTTGGAGATCTACGCGCCGTGCTTCCCCCGGGAGCCGTTCCGCGCCGCGCTGCGCGACGTCAAGGCGCTCGCCGACGCGCTGGGCGCCCGGCGGGACCCCGACGTGCACCTGGCCGCGCTGGACGAGCTGCACGCCGCCCTGCCGGAGGAGGACGGGCCTGGACTGGCACTGATCTCCGCACGCTTCCGCGCCGAGCAGTCGGCGGGCAACGACGAGCTGGCCCAGGCGCTCGAGGACGTCCGCGAGTACCACCTGCGTGAGCGGCTCGTGCATCTCGCCGACGCCGCCGAGGCGGTGGACACGCCGTGAAGGCGCGCCGCGTCAAGGGGCTCGACCCGCAGGGCGGCCTCGCCGACCAGGCCGAGCGAATCATCCGGCTGCGGCTCGCAGAGCTCGTCGCGTTCACGCCCCGCGCGCTCGACCCGACCGAGGTCCGGGCGCTGCACGACATGCGCATCGCTGCGAAGCGGCTGCGCTACGTCCTGGAGATCTTCGGTGAGCTGTTCGGCCCCTACGCCGAGAAGGCCGGCAAGCGGACGAAAGACCTGCAGGACCTCCTCGGAGAGATCCACGACTGCGACGTCATGCTGCCGCGGGTCCACGGCATCATCTCCGAGCTGGAGCATGCCGACGCCGTGGCGGTGCGCGCGGCGGCGCCGGCGGACGCTCAGGACCTCGATCCGGCGGTCACCGCGGGCGCCCCGCACGCGGCACGGTGGCGAGGGCTCCATACGCTCGCGACGCATCTCGCGGCCCGCCGCGCACTGCTGTTCGAGCGCTTCCTGCTGCTGTGGACCGAGCTGGGCCGTGAGGGGTTCGTCGCCCGCCTGGAGTTCGCGCTGGGCGAGCGCGCGGGGGAGGCCCCTGAGATCGATGCGTGAACCGCTGGAATGCATGCGGGGTCGTCGAGTACCGTCCAGCGCGTGAGCAGCGTCGAGGACACCACCGCCCCCGCCCACCCCTCGCTCGACAGCCACGAGCTGTACTTCAATCGCGAGTTGTCGTGGACGCACTTCAACGACCGGGTGCTGCAGCTCGCCGAGGATCCCGCGGTGCCGCTGCTCGAGCGCGTGAAGTTCTGCGCGATCTGGACGTCGAACCTCGACGAGTTCTTCATGATCCGCGTCGCCGGGCTGCACGACCAGGTCGATGCGGGCCTCAGCGACCCCAAGCTCGATGGGCGCACGCCCGCCGAGACGCTCGCAGTGATCGGCGACAACGTCCGCGGCCAGCTCGGCCGCGTCCAGGCGTTGCTGCGTGATGAGCTGTGGCCGGCGCTGGCGCAGCAGGACGTGAGGATCGTGCCGCTATCGGAGGTGTCGGGCAAGGCGCGCGAGGCGATCGAGGATCGCTACCGCCGCGAGATCTACCCGGTGCTCACGCCGCTCGCCGTCGGTCTGGGGCGGCCGTTCCCGTACATCTCGAATCTCTCGCTGAGCCTCGCGGTGCAGGTGCGCGACCCGCACACCCACCACGAGGTCTTCGCGCGCGTGAAAGTTCCGAAGGAGATGCTCCCGCGCTTCGTGCCCGTCCAGGACGCCGCGCATCCCGGGCACGTCTTCGTGACGCTCGAGGAGATCATCGCGGACCACATCGAGGACCTGTTCCCCGGGATGGAGATCGTCGACCACGGGTTCTTCCGCGTCACCCGCGACGCGGACTTCGACGTCAGCGACGAGGCGGACGACCTCCTGCAGGCGATCGAGCAGGAGCTGCGCCGCCGCCGGTTCGGCGAGGCCGTGCGCCTCGAGGTCAACGCCGGGATAAGCCCGCTGCTGCGCGAGCAGCTCACCGGCGCGCTGGGCCTCACCGAGGATCAGGTCTACGACGTCGACGGCCCGCTCGATCTCACCGATCTCTGGCAGCTCGTGAAGCTGCCCGGCATGCGTGAGCTGCGCGACCGCTCGTGGACGCCGGTCACGCAGCCACGGCTGCAGGACGATGACGGCGAGCGCGCGGACATGTTCGCCGAGATCCGCCGCGGCGACGTCCTCGTCCATCACCCGTACGACTCGTTCAGCACGTCGGTCGAGCGCTTCGTCGAGCAGGCGGTGAACGACCCGAACGTGCTCGCGATCAAGCAGACCGTGTACCGCACGAGCGACGACACGCCGCTGATCCCGGCGCTCATCCGCGCGACCGAGCGCGGGAAGCAGGCCGTCTGCCTCGTGGAGCTGAAGGCGCGGTTCGACGAGCGCGCGAACATCATCTGGGCGCGCGAGCTGGAAGAGGCCGGCGTGCACGTCGTGTACGGCCACCCGTCGCTGAAGACGCACGCGAAGGCGATCCTGATCGTTCGCCGCGAGGGCGACGGGGTGCGGCACTACGTCCACGTCGGCACCGGCAACTACCACCCCAACACCGCGCGGCTCTACACGGACTTCGGCCTGTTCACCTGCGACGAGGGCATCGGCAACGACGTCGCCGACATGTTCAACTTCCTCACCGGGTTCGCCCGGCCGCGGCGCTACCGGCGCTCGCTCGTCGCTCCCTCCGGGCTGCGCGATGGGATCGTCGAGCGGATCGAGCAGACGATCGCCGCGCACGAGGATGGCCAGCCCACGCGCATCCAGATGAAGATGAACTCGCTCGTGGACCCGGCGTGCATTCGCGCGTTGTACCGGGCGTCGCAGGCGGGCGTGCCGATCGACATCAACACGCGCGGGATCTGCTGCCTGCGCCCGGGCGTGCCGGGCGTCTCCGAGACGATCCGCGTCATCTCCGTGCTCGGCCGCTTCCTCGAGCACTCGCGCATCTACGCGTTCCATCGAGGGGACGAGACCGAGGTGCTCATCGGCTCCGCGGACCTCATGCAGCGCAACCTCGACAGCCGCGTCGAGCTCGTCGTCCCGGTCCTCGACGAGACGCTGCGCGGCGACATCCTCGACACGATGGAGCGCTGCCTCGCCGACGACACCGGCGCGTGGGAGCTCCTGCACGACGGCACCTGGATGCGGCGCCCGGCCGGCGAGCCCGGTCGCTCGGTCCAGCACGAGCTGATGATCGGCCACGCCGCCCGCGCGCAGGAGGGCCGCGGCGCGGGCGATCCGTAGGACTGCGAGCGCGGAGAAGGAGCGTCAGCGAGTTCTCCCGATGCAATCCAAGGGCTCTGCCGGCAGGATTGCACCGAAGCGTTCGTATGGGTGCGGTGTTGTTGGTGACGCACTGTTTGACGGACGTTCGGGGGGCTCGCTACCGTGAAGGACATGTCTTGCCGACGACTGGCGCTGGCGCCGCTCGTCGCGCTCTTGCTCTCTGGTCTGGGGGGATCAGCAGCTTCGGCTGCCCCTTCCTCGACACCTGAGCCGACCGCGACGTCCGCCGCGACCAAGAAGAAGAAAAAGAAGAAGACCAAGAAGGCCACGGTCACCAGCCTCGACAAGCGGCTGAAGAAGACGGAGAAGGACCTCGCCGCTGCGCGCAAGCAACTGCGGATCGTCCAGCGGGCCACGGCCAGCCTGGTCAGCGGCCTCGACACGGTCGTCGGTGCGAACGGATCGATCGAGGCGCTGCTCGGCGGCGGCCTCGGTCCGGCGCTGGGCCCGGAGCTCTCGAAGTTCGATGCGCTGCTGAGCAACGCGCTCTCCGAGCAGGCGACCCAGATCGCGAACGGCGCGGTCGTCGCGATGCAGAACCCGGCGCTGAAGCCCGAACTCGAGAAGCTGCTGACCGGCATCTTCGGCGTCAGCCCGACGACCATCGGCCAGTCCGTCGCGAACCTCGGCCCGACCGTGCAGGCGGCGCTCGGTCAGCTCATCCAGCAGGAGCAGCCGGTGCTGATCGTGCGCCTGTCCACCGGTGAGCAGGGGAAGTCGATCCTGGGCCCGGACGTCCCGGACGACGCGAACCCCGTGACCGTGTCGGCCACCGTGCCGGTCAAGGTCAGCGGCGCGGCGGACGTCCAAGTCCTCGCGGGCCTGCGCAGCATGGAGACCGACGACGGCCACGACGAGGTCATCCTCGACAGCCTCGAGGTCTCGCCTGGTGCCGGCGTGACCGTGAACGGTGGCGGCGGCGGCGGTATCCCAGCGCTCGGCAGCGCGGCGTTCGCCGTCCCCTCGGGGGCGCGGCTGGCCCGCACCTCTGATCCGGGATCACTGCCCGGGCTGGACATCGGCGCCTCACAGCTGGCGAGCCCGACCGGCGGTGCCGGCAGCAAGTTCACCGTGAGCGGCACCGGCTACGTCATGGTCCGCGTCACCGCGCGGTTCAAGGACAACATCCCGGCCGACTGACCGCCGGGCGGCGACATCGGGCGCCAGCCCGATGTCGCTACCAGTGCACGCCCTTCATGAGGTTGGCGACGGCGATCTGCTCCACCGAGGCGCGCTCGGCCGGGTCCTCGGCACCCTTCGCCGCAGCGCTGTCCGGGAACAGCTCGTACGCGGTGTGGAGGATCTGGTCGCTGACCCGGGGCAGCAGCGCGTTCATGAGGACGCCGAACGTGCCGAGGCGCGTGTTCAGCTCCTTGGGCCGTGCCCGGATCGCCTCGCAGATGAGGTCGCCGGCCTCGCTCGCGCTGGCGGTCGGGAACGAGTCGTAGATCTTCGTCGGGGCGATCATGTCCGTCCTGACGAGCGGCATGTGGATCGTCGTGAACGTGACGTTGTCGCCCAGCGTCTCCGTCGCGGTCACGCGGCTGAACGCGTCGAGCGCGGCCTTGCTCGCGATGTACGCGCTGAAGCGCGGCGTGTTCGCCTGCACGCCGATCGAGCTGATGTTGACGATGTGGCCGCGCTTGCGCTCGCGCATGTGCGGCAGCAGCTCCATGATGAGCTTGATGGCGCCGAAGTAGTTCAACTGCATCGTGCGCTCGTAGTCGTGGAAGCGATCCTGGCTCAGCGCGACGGAGCGGCGGATCGAGCGGCCCGCGTTGTTGACGAGGAA
This sequence comes from Solirubrobacteraceae bacterium, assembly GCA_051306365.1. Taxonomy (GTDB): domain Bacteria; phylum Actinomycetota; class Thermoleophilia; order Solirubrobacterales; family Solirubrobacteraceae; genus Svornostia. The sequence goes on along the minus strand of JBPPNC010000076.1, from coordinate 2,611 downwards.
GTCGACGGCCGCGTGCTCGCTCAACACGTCCTTGACGAGCCGCTCGACGTCCCCGAGGTTCGCGATGTCCGCTCGGTAGACGTACGCCGTCCCGCCGAAGTTCTCGATCTCCTGCTTGACGGCTTCGAGCTTGTCCTCGCTGCGGGCGACGAGCAGCGGGATGCCGCCCGCACGGGCGATCTTGATCGCGGCGGACTTGCCGATGCCCGCCGACGCGCCCGTGATGAGCACGGTGCGGCCGTTGACGGCGCCCTCGAACGAGCGGTCCCTGGAGAGGTCCGGGTCGAGGTTGCGCTCCCAGTAGTCCCAGAGCTTGCCGGCGTAGCTGTCGAGCGGCGGGACGGCGATGTCGGTGCCGTCGAGCGCCCGTTCGGTGTCACGGGTGTCGAACGTCGACGACAGGCCGACGTAGTCCAGCACGACATCCGGGACGCCCAGCTCGGCGAGGAACGTGGCGCGCATGTCCTTGGCGAACTGGAGCTTCATGAGCATGCTGAGCGCCCCCTTGGGCAGCGCGTCGAGCAGACCCGTGTCGACGCGCATCTGCAGTTCGGGCGCGTGCGCGGCACGGCAGAACGCATTCAGCGCGTCGCCGGACTTGATGGGGCGCGAGGCGGCGAGGTGGAACGCGTTGCCGTCCTGGTCGGGCAGATGCGCGATGTGGTCGATCGCGTCGGCCACGTAGTCGACGGGCACGATGTTCGTCGCGCCGAGCTCCGGTCCGATGAGGGGGAACCACTCGGGGACGTAGTGGCGCAGCCGCTGGATCGGCTTGAAGAGGTAGTACGGCCCGTCGACCTTGTCCATCTCGCCGGTCTGCGAATCGCCGACGACGATCGCCGGGCGGTACACGCGCCACGGCGTGTCGTTCTGCATCCGGACGAGCTGCTCGGATTCGAACTTGGTGCGGTGGTAGGCCGACGGGAGCTCCTGGCCCTCGTCGAACATGTCCTCGCGGAACAGGCCCTGGTACGTGCCCGCGACCGCGATCGACGAGACGTGGTGGAACCGTCGGGCGCCCATCGCGCGGGCGGCGTCGAGCGTGTAGAGGGTGCCCTCGACGTTGAGCGCGCGGTTGAGCTCGTCGCTCGCGGTCATGTCGTATATCGCGGCGAGGTGGAAGACCTCGGTCACGTCCCTCAGCCCCGCGATCGCGTCGTCGGAAAGGCCGAGGCGCGCCTGCTGCAGGTCACCGACGACCGGGCGGATCCGTCCCTCGGCGCCCCAGCGCCCGATGAGCTCGCGCAGCCGGTCCTGGGAAGACTCGCGGACGAGGACGGCGATGTCGGCGTCGCGCTTCAGCAGCCGCTCCACAAGGTTGCGGCCGATGAATCCCGTCGCGCCCGTCACGAAGTACGTCATCGCTCTCCTCCGCTCCCCGGTCTCGTGCGCCGGAGGCTACAGCGCGGAGGGCCGCGCACCGGTCGGTTGGCGCGGGGCCGACCCACGAACGCCGGACGCCCCGGACGGGAAGGCCGGCCGGGGCGCTGTGGGAACATCATGCCGTCGTGCGGACTTCGCGGCGTCGGGAGTACTGCTGACGCAGAACTCCCGGCGGGCGAGGGCTCGCGCAGAACGAAGCGTGCCCGCCGGGGGCGGGCACAGTGTGAAGATCAGGGGAAAGGCGCCCGGCGGGCTACCAGCCGCCGGCCCAGTGGGCGGCGGTGCTGCGGGCCTTGGCCGCCTTCTTGCGGCGGTCCTTCCGCTTGTCGAGGCCGTACTGGATCATCGACATCGTGAAGACGAACAGCGGGAAGAACGCGATGAGCGCGAAGCCGAAGTTCGTCACGACCTTGTCGGTGGTGAGGCCGTACCAGCCTTCGCCGCCGTCATGGGCGAGCGCGGGTGAGGCCGCGACCAGGAGCACGGTGGCGGCGAACGTGAGGGCGGTGAAGGAGCGTCGCATCGTCGGATCGGATTCTATACGTGGATGGCCGTCTTGGAGCGTTCCCGTCCCGTCGCCGGCATCGAGCTGCTGCGCCTGAACCGTCCCGAGGTCCGCAACGCGCTGGATTCTCCGACGCTCGTGGAGCTGCTCGCGGCCCTGCGGGAGATCGACGCCGACCCCGCTGTACGCGTCCTCGTCTTCTCGACGACCTCGACCGTCGCGTTCTGTGCGGGCGCGGATGTGGGCGAACAGCTCGACGCGCCCGGCGGGGAGCGGCGGATGGAGCTCTTCTGCGAGCTGTACGCCGCCATGGAGGCGATCCGGGTGCCGATGGTGTGCGTCTGTGTCGGCAACGTGCTCGGCGCGGGGACGGAGATCGCGGCGGCCTGCGACCTGCGCGTCGCGGGCGACAACCTCAAGCTCGCGTGGATGGCCGCGCGGCGCGGGGTCCCGGTCGGCCCGGCCCGGCTGGTGCCGCTCGTCGGACTTGCGCGCGCGAAGGAGCTGGCGTTCACCGCGCGGGTGCTGGGGGCGGACGAGGCGCTGTCGCTGGGGTTGGTGAACGCCGCGGTCGCGGCGGAGGAGGCCGAGGGCGCGGCGCTGGAGCTGGCCGGGCGGGTGGCCGAGCACGACGGCGTGCGCGAGCTCAAGGCGATGTTCCGTGAGCTCGAGGGGACGGCCGGCCGGGTTGCCTACGAGAACGAGCGGCTGATGGCGTTCCAG
>JBPPNC010000015.1:0-4432 GCA_051306365.1 Solirubrobacteraceae bacterium | reverse complement strand
GAGCGCGGCGATCGGCATACTACCGAGCTGCTGCTCGCGCGCCGCGAGCCCGAGCGGGCCGTCGAGTGCGCCGAGGTCCTGCGCGACCTCGCGGTAGCCCCGCTCGACCTCGCCGAGGCCGACCGGCACCTGCGGGGTCGCGCCCTCGGCGACGAACCGGTGCCACAGCACGCGCTGCCGCTGGATGCGCACGAGCGCGCCGTGCAGGTCGCCGACGCGCACGCCGGGGCGCACGTACTCGAGCGCGAGCTTCTTGAGCCGCCGGCGGTTGCCGCTGCTCATGTCCGGGAAGTCCTTGCGGGGGGCGGTCGCCGCGATGAGTTCGGTGATCGAGCGGTCGAAGACCATGGGCAGGAACTTGTCGAGGCTGTCACGCAGGTCCACGAGCAGGCGCAGGTAGACGCCGAGTTCGGTCACGTTCTGGAAGGGCCGCATGTGCGTGCCCTCGATGAGGCGGGTCGCGGCCTCGATGAGGCCGGGCAGGGCGGCGTCGACGCGCTTGGCGAGCGCGTGCGCCCGCAGCGCCTCGTCGCCGTTCGCGAACTGCGCCCCGTACCAGGGCGAGTCCCCCGGCCCGTACTTGAACTCGCCGAGCTCCGCGGCAGCGACCATGAGTTCGGCCGCGCGGCTGCGGTCGTCCGCGAGCCGTTCGACGGAGACGCGCGACAGGCGCGCCGTGGTCGCGGGCGGCGTCGGCAGCAGGGCGAGGCGGCTGAGCTCGGTCACGCAGTCCAGCACCGAGACTCCGAGCGCAGGGTCGGGGCGGGTGATGGCGCCTCGGTAGTCGAGCAGCACCTTGCGCAGGCGCAGGAGCGCATCATCCACCTCGCCGACATTCGGCAGCTTGGCCTTCTCGCTGCGCGAGATGGAGCGGATGACGTCGCGCCGCAGCGAGCGGGGCGAGACCGCGAGGCCCGGCAGAGCGATGTCGACGAGGCGGTCGGCGACCGAGAGCAGGGATGCGCGCCGCGCCGAGACCACGAGCACGCGCTTGTTCTGCGCGACCAGGGTGCCGATCGCGTTGACGATCGTCTGGGTGCCGCCGGTGCCGGGCAGCGTCCGGACCACGAGCGAGTTGCCCGCCGTGATCTGCGCGATGACGTTCTCCTGCTCGGCGTCGGCGTCGAGCAGCAGGCTGTCGGTCTGCGGCGTGCGCTCGTCCGATGGCACGGCCTGCACGGGCGCGTAAGACTCCCCGATCGTCAATCTCGCGGCGGTGTTGCCCGCGAGGGCGTCGAGCACGGGGTGGTCGAGGTCGGTGGCGTCGGCGACGAGCGCGGGGGCGACATCCGCGAAACTCGAGACGACCAGTCGGGGGCGCACCGTGAACCGCTCGAGATGGCTCGTGAGCCCGCGCAGCCGATCGATCACGGGGTTCGGCTTGAACGTGCCGTCGTCGTCGGTGAGTGCGACGAAGGCCTCGGCGTCGAGCCCGATGCCGAACTGCGCCCACAGCGCCGCCGCGAGCTCGGGGTTCAGGAACGCGGAGCCACGCAACTTGAGTTCGAAGTCGCGGCCGTGTCGGCGGATCGCGAGCGGCCGCAGCAGCACGGGCGCACGGTACTCGGCGATGCCGTTGCGCCACTCGGCGATGCCGATGCCGAGGTGGATGGCGTCGATGCCGCGCGCTGTCGCGAGCTCGAGCCCCTTCTGGGCGACCGCGCCGGCCGCGATCTTCGCCGCCCGCAGCGCGACATCGTCGCGGATGAGGTTGGAGAGCAGCGTCGCCTGTCCCGTGATGAACTGCGCGAGCCCGCCCGGGTGCGTGGTGGAGAGCTCGATGCGCGTACGCGGCGAGTCCACGAAGTGCAGCAGGGGCGAGACGCCGCCCACCGCGGCGAGTTCGGCACGCCACAGGTCGCGCGCCGGTTCCGCGGAGTTGCCTGCCGTGACGCCCGGCTCGCCCAGGCTCAGGTCGTGCGGGGCGGTCACCTGGACGTGCGCGGGCACCGGGAGCTCCTCGAACTCCAGATCATCCGGATCGACGGTGAAGTCGTCGGACGCTTTACCGGCACGCCACACACGGCAACTGTAGGTCGCGCCGGGCCGGAAACCCGGGAGATACGACGGGTTTCCCAGGACTCATAGACTTGCCGGCATGGATGGCTCCGAGCTGCTCCGCGGTGGTGCGGTGGCCGTTGTGACCCTCGTGGTGCTCGTGTCGGGTCTGGTCATCGGCGGGTTCGCGGTGCTGTTCCGCAGGCGGGGGGATCGTGGCATCCGCGCCCTCGGGCCCGCCGGCCTCAAGACCCTCACGACGCGCGCGGGGGTGCTGCTCGTGCGGCTCGACGACGCGCTGCGCGACGCCGACGAGGAGCTCGGCTTCGCGATCGCCCAGTTCGGGCCGGAGCGGGCCCGGACCTACGGCGAGACGTTGTCGAAGGCCCGGGCGGATGTGGCCGAGGCGTTCCGACTCAAGCAGGGGCTCGACGACGCCTACCCGGACAGCGAGCGCGAACGTCGCGAGTGGACCAACCAGATCATCGCGCTGTGCGAGCGCGCCGAGGTCGGGCTGCGCAGCCAGGATGCCGCGTTCTCCGCCCTGCGCCGCGAGGAGGTCAATGCCGCGGGCACCCTCACCGATGTGCGCGCGCGCATCGCCGCGACCACCACGAGACTCGAGATCGCGCGGGCCACGCTCACTGCCCTGACGAAGGACTTCGAGACCGCGACCCTCGCGGCCGTCGCCGGCAACCCGGATGCCGCTGCCACCGCCCTCGCCGAGGCGAGCAGCGCCGCCGACGCCGCCGAGCCCGGGATCACCGCCTCGGGCGTGAGCCAAGTCGCCGATGAGCTGCAGCACGCCGCCCAGGCCGTGCACCGCGCCGACCAGCTGCTGGATGCCCTCGAGCGCGTCGCCCGCGACCTCGCGGCCGCGACCGAGACGCTGGATGCCCGACGCACCGCGACGCGCGCCGACCTCGTCGAGGCGCGGGCCCAGCTCGACGCCGCGCCAGACGCCGACACGGGCGCGGCCATCATCGCCGCGATCGCCGGCGTCGACGCCGTGCTCGCGCGCAAGGACGCGCGCGACCCGATCGCCGCGCTCGACCAGCTCAATTCCGCCGTCGAGCAGCTCGACCTCGCGCTCGCGAGCGCGCGCAACCAGCAGCAGCGACTCACCCACGCCCGCGCGGCCTACGAGAGCACCCTCGTGCTCGCGCACAGCCAGATCGCCGCCGCGCGGGCCGTGATCGGGCGTGCCGGGGTCTCCGCCCGCACGCGGCTCGCCGAGGCCGAGCGCCAGCTGGCCCTCGCCCAGGTCGCCACGGATCCGGTGGAGGCGCTCGACACCGTGCGCCGCGCGGTCACGCACGCCCGCGACGCCGAGGACCTCGCGCGGTACGACGGCCGATGAGCACCCCCTCCACCTCGGCCGCCGTCGGGATCGAGCTCGTCGCCCCGCGGCGCGAGACCGTGATGGATGCCGCCGCCACCGCCCACGCGATCGCCTCCTCGAGCGCCGCCCCCGCCGCGAGCCTCGCGACGAGCGCTCCCACGAAGGTGTCCCCCGCGGCGGTCGTGTCGACCACCTCGACGCGGCGCGCGGGCAGGCTGCCGGCGAGCGCGCCATCCACCGCCCAGCGCACGCCGTCGCCGCCGAGGGTCTCGACGACGAGCGGCACCCCGATCGACTCGAGGCCGCCGAGTTCGGCGATCTCGAGCTCGTTGCCGATCAGCACGTCGACGCCGTCGGGCACTCTGCCGCCGAGTGCCGCCACCGGGGCGGGGGTCAGCACGGTGAACGCGCCCTCGGCGATCGCTGCGAGGTTCAACTCGAGCGGGATCTCGCACTGCAACACGAGGTAGGCGCACTCGCGGATGACCGCCGCCCGCTCGGCCGACAGCGTCGTCGCCGAGGCGTTCGCGCCGGGCACCACGACGATCGTGTTCTCGCCATCGTCGGAGACCTGGATGTGGGCGGTGCCGGTCGGTACGTCCGCCGTCGCGAGGTGGGCCGTGTCGATCCCCTCGGCGTTCGCGAGCGCGCGAAGCTCGGAACCGAAGGCGTCCGCGCCGACCGAGCCCAGCATCCGCACCCGCGCGCCGGCGCGCGCAGCCGCGACGGCCTGGTTGAGCCCCTTGCCGCCCGGGACCGTCTCGAAGCCGCGGCCCGTGATCGTCTCGCCCGGACGCGGGAAGCGGTCGACCGAAACCACGAGGTCCATGTTGAGGCTGCCGAGCACCGTGACGGTGCCGGTCGGGAAGGTGCGCACGTCTCAAGGTTGGCACACACCGCTGCTCGCCCGATCTTCGCGGCCGGCCCGGTCTTGGCGGGCACCTCTCCGCGACTCGCACCGTGAAGGACGTTGGACTCGCACCGTGAAGGACGTTGGACTCGCACCGTGAAGGACGTTGGACTCGCACCGTGAAGGACGTTGGACTCGCACCGTGAAGGACGTTGGACTCGCACCGTGAAGGACGTTGGACT
>JBPPNC010000010.1:0-14531 GCA_051306365.1 Solirubrobacteraceae bacterium | reverse complement strand
TCGCCACGTCTGACCTGAACGACCTCTACCGCCGCGTCATCAACCGCAACAACCGCCTCAAGCGCTTGCTCGACCTCGGCGAACCCGAGATCATCGTCAACAACGAGAAGCGGATGCTTCAAGTGGCGGTCGACGCGCTGTTCGACAACGGCCGTCGCGGCCGGCCCGTGACGGGCCCGGGCAACCGCCCGCTCAAGTCGCTCTCGGACATGCTCAAGGGCAAGCAGGGCCGCTTCCGGCAGAACCTGCTCGGCAAGCGCGTGGACTACTCCGGCCGCTCGGTCATCGTGGCCGGCCCCTCGCTGAAGCTCCACCAGTGCGGTCTGCCCAAGCTGATGGCCCTTGAGCTGTTCAAGCCGTTCATCATGGCCCGGCTGGTCGAGCGCAAGTCGGTGCAGAACATCAAGGCGGCCAAGAAGATGGTCGACTCGATGATCCCCGAGGTCTGGGACGTCCTCGAAGAGGTCATCCACGAGCATCCGGTGCTCCTCAACCGCGCGCCGACGCTTCACCGCCTGGGCATCCAGGCGTTCGAGCCGGTGCTCGTCGAGGGCAAGGCCATCCAGGTCCACCCGCTCGTCTGCACCGCGTTCAACGCGGACTTCGACGGTGACCAGATGGCGGTCCACCTCCCGCTCAGCGCCGAGGCGCAGGCCGAGGCCCGCATCCTCATGCTGTCGGCGAACAACATCCTGTCGCCGGCGCACGGTGCGCCGCTGGCCACGCCGTCGCAGGACATGGTCCTCGGCGCGTACTACCTGACGTACGGCCCGGAGCGGGCCGAGCTCGACGCGCTCCAGGAGCAGCTGGCCGCCGGCGACTGGCCGTCGGACCGCCCGCGCCCGCACGTGTTCCGCACGGCCCAGGAGGCCGAGCAGAGCTACGAGTTCGGCGCGGTCAAGCTGCACGACCTGGCCGAGTTCCGTCCGCACGGCCGCGAAGGCGGCCACGTCATGACGACGATCGGCCGGATCATCTACAACGACCGCATCGAGCGGGCGCTGGCTGAGGCGCTGGGCGAGGAGTTCGACGCCGACGCGTTCGAGTTCGTCAACAAGTCCATGCGCAAGAAGGACAGCGTCGCGTTCATCGACACGCTCATCCAGACGTACGGGCCGTCGACGATCGCCCTCGTCCTCGACGCGTTCAAGGACCTCGGGTTCACGTACGCGACGAAGTCAGGCGTCACCGTCTCGAAGAACGACGTCATCACCCCGCCGGCGAAGACGGAGATCCTCGCGGACTTCGACGCGCAGGTCGCCGAGATCCAGGACCAGTACGACATGGGCCTGATCTCCGAGGAGGAGCGCAAGGAGAACGTCACGGCCAAGTGGAACGAGGCGACGGACGTCGTCGGTGACGCCATGGCCGAGCACCTGCACGAGCTGAACCCCATCTTCATGATGGCCAACTCGGGCGCCCGTGGCTCGTTCAAGCAGATCCGCCAGCTGGCGGGCATGCGCGGTCTCATGGCCAACCCGAAGGGCGAGATCATCGAGCGCCCGATCAAGGCCAACTTCATGGAAGGCCTGACGGTCCTCGAGTACTTCATCTCGACCCACGGCGCCCGGAAGGGCCTCGCGGACACCGCGCTCCGTACGGCGGACTCGGGCTACCTGACCCGGCGTCTCGTGGACGTCAGCCAGGACGTCATCATCCGCGAGGCGGACTGCGGAACCGAGGGCTACATCGAGCTCCCGCTGCACAAGCCGGGCGGCGAGGCCAACGACAACCTCGTGGGTCGCTTCGCGGCGCTCGAGATCAAGACGAAGCGTGGCCGCACGCTCGTGGAGGCGGGCGCCGAGATCGGCCGCGAGCACCTGGCCGAGATCCTCGACGAGGAGGACAAGGGCACGTTCGAGGGCAAGGTCGCCGTGCGGTCCGTCCTCAAGTGCGAGGCGACGTCCGGCGTGTGCCAGGCGTGCTACGGCCGCTCGATGGCGACCGGCAAGGTCGCGCAGATCGGCGACGCGGTGGGCATCATCGCCGCCCAGTCGATCGGCGAGCCGGGCACCCAGCTGACCATGCGCACGTTCCACACCGGCGGCGTCGCCGGCGCGGACATCACGCACGGTCTGCCGCGTGTCGTCGAGCTGTTCGAGGCGCGCAAGCCGAAGGGCCTGGCCCGCATGGCCGAGCAGGACGGCAGCGTGAACATCGAGGAGACCGACAAGGCGCTCACCGTCGTGATCACCGATGACGCGGGTGAGGAGCACCGGTACACGTTCCCGCGCCGCACGCGCCTGTTCGTCGAGAACGGCGAGCAGGTCGAGGTGGGCACGCAGCTCAACGAGGGCTCGCTGTACCCGCACGACATCCTCGCGCTGGGCGGCGGCACCGCGGCCGACCGGCGGACCCGGACCGAGCAGTACCTCGTCCGCGAGGTGCAGGAGGTCTACAAGTCGCAGGGCGTGGACATCAACGACAAGCACATCGAGCTCATCGCGCGGCAGATGCTCAAGCGCGTGCGGATCGACCAGAAGGGCGACACGGACTACCTGCCGGGCCAGTTCGTCGACCGCTTCGAGTTCCACCGCGTGAACGATGAGATCGCCAGGAAGGGCGGTGAGACCGCGCAGTACGAGGACATCATCCTCGGCATCACGAAGGCGTCGCTGAACACGGACTCGTTCCTGTCGGCCGCCTCCTTCCAGGAGACCACGAAGGTCCTGACCGACGCTGCCCTCGAGGGCAAGATCGATCGCCTGAACGGTCTGAAGGAGAACGTGATCATCGGCAAGCTCATCCCGGCGGCGACGGGCCTCAAGCGCTACCGCCGCATCGAGATCGAGCCGGCCGAGCCGCTGCCGCGGGCCATGGACGAGGTCGGGCTGCTCGACCAGGACGAGATCGCCGCCGAGCTCGGGCTCGGCGACGGCGAGGGCCTGGGCGGCTTCGGCGACGCCTTCAGCGAGGACATCGCCTCGCTGGAGGACATCGGTGCCGCCGGTGCGGAGACCGGGTTCGCCGAGGAGCTCGCGGACCTGGACGTGCCTGAGGACAAGTAGCCCCGGCCATCGCCGGAAGCTGTGTCGAGGGGCGCCGCGAGGCGCCCCTCGGTCGTTCCGGCCCCGCTGCGGTTTGGCCCGGCGGTCGGGCGCGCGCGCCGCGGTCTGTCCGTACCGTGGTTGGTCCCCGCGTGAAGGAGTCCGCCGTGCGCCGTGCTCTCATCCTCCTCGTCTCTTTCCTCTCGCTCGCTGCGATGCCCGCATCAGCCGTGGCGTTCTCCCCGGGGGCGCCGGGCCTGGGTGACCCGTTCTTCCCCGAGCAGGGCAATGGCGGCTACGACGCCGAGCGCTACGACGTCTCGATCGACTATCGCGCCGAATCGCAGTCGCTGCGCGGCACCGTCGTCATGACCGCGCGGGCGACGCAGGACCTCAGCAGCTTCAACGTCGACCTGCGCGAGTTCTTCAACGTCGGGCGCGTCCTCGTCAACGGGCTGCCCGCGAAGAAGGCCCACAACGGCCAGGAGCTCACGATCACCCCGCGCGACGGGCTGCGGTCCGGCCGTCGGTTCGTGGCGTGGATCGAGTACGGCGGGCGGGTGGAGCCGGTCGTCGACCCGGACGAGTCGATCGAGGGGTGGATCCCGACATCCGACGGCGCCTACGTCGTGGGCGAGCCGCAGGGCACGCCCGGCTGGATGCCGGTGAACGACACGCCGCGCGACAAGGCGCTGTACGCGTTCGCGATCACCGTCCCGAAGGGCAAGACGGTCGTCGCCAACGGCAAGCTCGTCGGCAAGGTGACCCTGGGCGCCAAGACGACGTGGCTGTGGAAGGAGGACCGGCCGATGGCCTCCTACCTCGCGACGGCCACGAACGGCGACTTCCGGTTCTGGAAGGACACCGGCCCCGCGGGGCTGCCGATCTACAACGCCGTTGACACCGCCTTCTCACCCGAGGGCCAGGCGGCGGCCGACGCGGTGCTCGCCAAGCAGGGAGACATGATCGCGTTCTTCAGCTCGCAGTTCGGGCCCTACCCGTACACGAGTGGCGGCGCGATCGTGGATGACGCCGGGTTCGTCGGCTACGCGCTGGAGTCGCAGACGAAGGCCAACTACTCGGCGGTCCCGAGCGAAGGCACCGTGGCGCACGAGATCGCGCACCAGTGGTTCGGCAACAGCGTCACGCTGGACCAGTGGCCCGACATCTGGCTGAACGAGGGCTTCGCGACCTGGGCGCAGTGGCGCTGGGACGAGCACGTCGGCGGGCGCCCGACGGCGCAGCAGCGCTTCGACGCGCTGTTCGCGCGCCCGGAGACATCGAGCATCTGGAATCCGCCGGTGAACGGGCTCACGACGCCGGTGGACCTGTTCGCCAGCTCGACCTATCAGAAGGGCGCGATGACGCTCCAGGCCCTGCGGGTCAAGATCGGCGAGGACGACTTCACGGCGCTGCTGCGCGCCTGGTTCTCCCAGGGCTCGGCCGCGACCGTGACGACGGCGGACTTCATCGCGCTCGCCGAGCAGATCAGCGGGCAGGAGCTGTCGGCGTTCTTCGACGTCTGGCTGTTCACCGGCGGCAAGCCGGTCAGCTGGTGAGCGGCAGCGCTGCCGCCCAGCGGCGCAGCTCGTCCGCGTGGGCCGCCTGCAGTCCCGTGGGCGGTTCGGTGGCCACCAGGAGCGTCGGCGCGCCACGCTTGGCGGCCCACGCGTGGCAGCTCTCGTCGAACGCGTCGTCGATCCACGCGGCGGGCCGGTCCTGCGCGTACGCGATCACCGCGTCGAGCTTCCAGTGCGCCGTGCGCTCGGCCGGGGTACCGAACTCCAGCCAGGGCAGGGGTTCGGGGAGGCCGAGGGCGTGGGGCAGATAGTCGTTGGCGCGGTCCTTCCAGCCCGTGCACCACACGAGCTCGAAGTGCTCGCGCAGTGCGAGCAGGTGCTCGCCTGCGGTGGCCGAAAGGAAATGGAGGATGCCGTCGACAGACGCATACGCGCCGGGTGGAGGCTCGTGCTGGACGAAGCCCCAGAGCGAGATCACGCCGTCAACGTCAACAAACAGGATCGGTTTGGACTGCATGAGTAAGGGTTTCGTAAAAGGTTGGCGGAGGACGGCCACCCAGAACCGGGGAGCGATAAGGTCCATGTCGGCACGGGGTACGTCAAGCCTGCTCTCACATCGGTCGATTGACCTGACGGGAGGGCGGGTCTGCTGTCGAACCCCCGCCACCTCTATCTCCGCATGACGCTCTATCTCGGAATCATCTTCGCGCTCCTCTGCGCCCTCGCTTCGAACCTCGCGTTCCTCTACAAGCACCGGGGCGCAAGCTGCGCCGTCAAGGTGGACATCCGGCATCCGCTCAGCACGGCGGTCTCGCTCTGGAGCCAGAAGTGGTTTGCGATCGGCATGGCGATCGGTGGCGGCGCGTGGGTCATGCACGTCGCGGCGATCGCGATGGCCCCGCTCTCGGTGGTGCAGGCCGTCCTCTCAGGCGGCATCGTGCTCCTCGCCGTGATGGCGGACAAGCTGTTCGGCTTCAGCGTCGGCAAGCGGCAATGGTGGGGCCTGGCGTGCATCGCGGTCGGCCTGATCCTCCTGGGCGTCACGATGCCCGACGCGCACGGCGAGAGCTCGAGCTACTCGCTCCCTGCGATGATCGCCTTCGAGGCGGGCCTGCTGAGCGTCGGCGTGCTGCTGACGATGGGCACGCGCATCCCCGGCTCACACGAGCACCACGGCGTGATGTACGCGGCCGCCGCGGGCATCCTCTTCGGCGTCTGCAACGTCGGCGTGAAGGCCCTCACGGGCGTCGCCGCCGACGATGGTGTCCTCGGTGTCCTGCTGTCGCCCTGGACGCTCACGTCGCTCTTCGCGTCCGCTGGTGCCTTCTACGCCTCGGCGCGGTCGCTGCAGGACGGTGACGCGGTGCCGGTCATCACGATCACGGGCACGGCCACCACGATCTGCGTGATCGCGGGCGGCATCCTCGTCTTCGGCGACCCGATGCCCGGCACCGCGCTCGGCGTCGTCGTCCAGGCGTTCGCCTTCCTGCTCGTGGTCGTCGCCTCGGCGCTCACCCCGGCCCCGGTCCGCGCGGCACGCGCGGCAGCGGCTCCCGCCGCCGCGTAGCCTCTCGCGCGGCGCTACGGCAGCAGCTGCGCCAGCAGCCACCGTGTGTGCTCCATGAGCCGCGACACCGGGTACCGCTCGGGGTCGGTCAGGAGCAGGCGCGACGCCTCGTCGGACGCGGCCGAGAGCATCCGACCCGTGAGCTCCGGGTCGGGGGAGGACAGGCCATCGGAGATCCCGGCGGACCGGACGACCTCGGCGAGCACGGAGACCACGGCGGCACGCCCCTCCTCGATGCGCGCGCGCAGCAGCTCGGGCGCGCCGTCGGGCGGCATGAGCGCCAGCCTCCAGGTCACGGGGGAGGCCTCCACGGCCAGCAGGTAGGCCTCCATCGCCCGACTCAGCCGCTCACGCAGGTTGCCGTCGCCGCCCTCGGCCGTGGGCAGGACCTCCGCGAGCTGGCCGAGCGCCCGGCTGGACTCCCGCTCGAGCATGGCGTCGAGCAGTGCGCCCAGCTCGGGAAAGTGTCCGTAGACGACGGGCCGTGTGATCCCCGCCCGCCGGGCGACGGCCTCCATCGAGACGGCGCCGAAGCCTTGTTCGACGACGAGGTCCCGGGTCACGTCCAGCAGTTGCTCGCGCCTCTCGGCGGCGGTCATGCGCTGGCGGGTCGGGGTCTGCTCGGCCATCGGCTTGACGCGAACCCTACACCTCCGTAACTTACGGCGACGTAAGTTGAATCGGTCCCCTCCCTCGAGAAACGAGCCCATGCCCCCCGTCGCCACCACCGCCCCAGCCGAGCACGTCGACGTCGCGATCATCGGCGCGGGGTTCGGCGGCATCGCGATGGCCCACCGCCTCAAGCAGGAGGGAACGCGCACCTTCGTCCTGCTCGAGCGCGCGAACGACGTCGGCGGCACCTGGCGCGACAACTCCTACCCCGGCTGCGCGTGCGATGTCCCGAGCCACCTGTACTCGCTCTCCTTCGCGCTGAACCCGAACTGGTCGCGCACCTACTCGCCGCAGCCGGAGATCTGGGCCTACCTCAAGGACGTCGTCCGCAAGGAGGCGCTCCTCCAGCACGTGCGGTTCGGCCGCGAGGTCCAGGAGGCCGCTTGGGACGACGACGCCAGGCGCTGGAGGATCACCACGAGCAACGGCACGACGGTGGCGAAGGCGATCGTCAGCGCCGCCGGCCCGCTGACCGAGCCGAAGCTCCCCGCCATCCCGGGCCTCGCGGACTTCGAGGGCACACTCTTTCACTCCGCCCGCTGGAACCATGAGCACGACCTCACGGGCGAGCGGGTCGCGGTCATCGGCACCGGCGCGAGCTCCGTCCAGCTCATCCCGGAGATCCAGCCGAAGGTCGGCGAGCTCCACGTCTTCCAGCGCACGGCCGCGTGGGTGCTGCCACGTACCGACCGGCCGATCACGCCCGTCGAGCGGTTCATCTACCGCCGCGTGCCGGGCGCCCAGCGCCAGATGCGCCGCGCCGTGTACTGGGGCCGCGAGGCGGCGGCGCTGCCGCTGCGCTACCCGTTCCTCACGTCCGTGATCGCCGCCGTCGGGCGCCTGCACCTGCGCGCCCAGGTGCGCGATCCCGAGCTGCGGCGCAAGCTCACCCCGACCTTCAAGCCGGGCTGCAAGCGGCTGCTGCTCAGTAACACCTACCTGCGCTCGCTCGATCGGCCGAACGTCGAGGTCATCAACAACGGCCTCGCCGAGGTCCGAGGCAGGACCCTCATCGCCGCCGACGGCAGCGAGCGGGAGGTCGACACGATCATCCTCGGCACCGGCTTCGAGGTCACCGACGTCCCGATCGCCCACCACATCCGCGGCAAGGACGGCCGGCTGCTGTCCGAGCACTGGGCCGGCGGGATGGAGGCGCACCGGTCGTCCAGCGTGGTGGGCTTCCCCAACCTCTTCTTCATCCTCGGGCCGAACGCGGGCCTCGGCCACACGTCGGTCGTCTATATGGCCGAGGCGCAGGCGCACTACGCGCTGCAGGTCCTGCGGCACATGGACGCCGAGGGGGCCGACGCCGTCGAGCCGCGCCCCGACGCCCAGCGCGCCTGGACGGACGACGTGCAGCGGCGCTGCGAGCACACGGTGTGGCTGAAGGGCGGGTGCGCGAGCTGGTACATCGACCCCGGCAGCGGCAAGGTCACGACGCTCTGGCCCGACCAGACGTTCCGCTTCCGCGAGCAGCTGGCGCGCGCGATCCCCGAGGAGCTCGAGCTCTCCGCGGGAGCTGAGACCGCGCCCGAACCCGCGGTCGCCTCCGTGTAGTACCCGGTTGCCGCCCTCCCGGCGGGTCGCTACGTTGCATGAGGCAGCGACGCCGATCCGAGGGACACCATGGCCACGACAGAATCCAGGGCCGCAGCGGCCACCGACCTGCAGGAGCTGGGTCGGCGCCACCTCTGGCTGCACTTCAGCCGCATGGGCGGTTACGACGACCAGCACCAGATCCCCATCATCACGCGGGGCGAGGGCTGCTACGTCTGGGACGACAAGGGCAACAAGTACTTCGACGGTCTGTCCGCGCTGTTCTGCGTCAACATCGGCCACGGCCGCCACGACGTCGCCCAGGCCGGCGCCGACCAGGCGAAGGAGCTCGGGTTCGTCACGAACTGGTCCTACGCGCATCCGCAGGCGATCACGCTCGCGGCGCGCATCGCGAACCTCGCGCCCGGTGACCTCAACCGCGTCTTCTTCACCAGCGGCGGCGCGGAGTCCGTCGAGTCGGCGATCAAGCTCGCCCGCCAGTTCTTCAAGCTCACCGGCAAGGCGAACAAGACGAAGGTCATCGCGCGCGAGGTCGCCTACCACGGCACCACGCTCGGCGCGCTGTCGGCGACGGGCATCACCGACCTGCGCACGCCGTTCGAGCCGCTGGCACCGGCCGGCGTGCACGTGCCCAACACGAACCTCTACCGGCTCCCGCATCACATGCAGCCGGAGGATCTCGCCGAGACGATCAAGCACAAGATCGAGTTCGAGGGCCCGGACACCGTCGCCGCGGTGATCCTCGAGCCGGTCCAGAACGCCGGCGGCTGCTTCACCCCGCCCGACGGGTACTTTCAGCGCGTTCGTGAGATCTGCGACGAGTACGACGTCCTGCTCATCAGCGACGAGGTCATCTGCAGCTGGGGCCGCCTCGGCGAGTTCTTCGGCTGCCAGCGCCTCGGCTACCAGCCGGACATCATCACCACGGCGAAGGGCATCACCTCCGCGTACGCGCCGATGGGCGCGATGATCGTCGCGGACCGGCTCGCCGAGCCGTTCTTCGAGGAGCACAACTCGTTCCTGCACGGCTTCACGTTCGGCGGACACCCGATCGCCTGCGCGGTCTCGCACGCGAACATCGACGTCTTCGAGAACGAGAACATCCTCGATCACGTCAAGACCAACGAGCCGGTCTTCCGGGAGATGATGGAGTCGCTGCGCGACATCCCGATCGTCGGCGACGTGCGTGGCATGGGCTACTTCCAGGCCGTCGAGCTCGTCAAGGACCGGGACACGAAGGAGACGTTCGACGAGGAGGAGTCCGAGTGGCTGCTCCGCGGCTACCTCTCGGGCGAGCTGTACCGCCGCGGCCTCATCTGCCGGGCCGACGATCGCGGCGACCCGGTGATCCAGCTCGCACCGCCGCTCATCACCACGGCCGAGCAGTTCGGAGACATCCACGACATTCTGCGGCCGGTGCTCGAGGAGGCCTCGCGGCGCCTCGGACTCGCGGGCTGACGCCACGGCGACACGGAGGGCGCGTCCATGAAGGTCGGAGTCCCCACGGAGATCAAGGCGGACGAGTACCGCGTGGCGCTCACGCCCGCGGGCGTCCGGGAGCTGACCGACCACGGCCATGAGGTCGTGGTCCAGGCCGGTGCGGGGGAGGGCTCGGCCATCGGTGACGAGCGGTACGTCGCGCAGGGCGCGCGGATCCTGCCTGACGCCGGCGGCGTCTTCGCCGAGGCGGAGATGATCGTCAAGGTCAAGGAGCCGCAGCCCGTCGAGGTCGCTCGGCTGCGCCCGCACCACCTCCTCTTCACGTACCTCCATCTCGCGCCCGACCCCGACCTCACGCACGGGCTCATGACCAGCGGCGCGACGTGCGTCGCCTACGAGACGGTCGAGAACCCGCGCGGCCGGCTGCCGCTGCTCGCACCGATGAGCGAGGTGGCGGGGAAGATCGCCACGCAGGCCGGGGCGTTCATGCTCGAGAAGCCCCTCGGCGGCCGCGGGATCCTGCTCGGCGGCGTGCCGGGCGTGGCGGCCGCGAACGTCATGATCATCGGCGGCGGGGTCGTGGGCATGCAGGCCGCGTTCGTCGCCATCGGGATGGAAGCCACGGTGTTCGTCTACGACCGCAACATCGACCGGCTGCGCGAGCTCGACATCGCCTTCGGCGGCCGGGCCGACACGTGCTTTGCCTCGACGCTGCACATCGAGGAACGCCTCCCCGACATGGATCTCGTCATCGGCGCGGTGCTCGTGGCCGGGGCGAAGGCCCCGCGCGTGATCACGCGCGGGCAGCTCAAGCTCATGAAGCCGGGCGCCGTGCTCGTGGACGTCGCCATCGACCAAGGCGGCTGCTTTGAGACCTCGCGGGCCACCACGCACTCGCATCCCACCTACGAGGTCGACGGCATCACGCTCTACTGCGTCGCGAACATGCCCGGAGCGGTACCGATCACGAGCACGCAGGCGCTGACGAACGCGACGATGCCGTACGTCGTACGGCTCGCAGACCTGGGGCTGCGCGACGCGCTCATGGCTGATCCCGGGTTTCTCAAGGGACTGAACGTGCACGGAGGGCGCGTGACATACGCCCCCGTGGCGGCCGATCAGGGGCTGGAGGCGGTCGACCCGGCGGCGGCGCTCGCCGGGTGACGGTGCTGGCGCCGATCCTCGCCGCCGTCGCACTGGCAGCGAGTCCCGTGCCCGCGCCCGGCTCGACATATCTCGCGGCGGGTGACTCGATGACCGCGCGCGCTGCCATCCCGACGTATCCGACGACCGTCGCGGCCGATCTGCGCCGGCGTCAGCCGCGCCTGCGTGTCCGCCGGCTGGGGTGCAGTGGGATCACGGCGGCCGAGATGATGGACGGCGGAGGGTGCGCGTATCCCGAGGGCAGTCAGCTTGCCGCCGCAGTCGCCGATCTGCGTGCTCGTCGCGGCCGCGTGGAGCTCGTCACGCTGACGATCGGCGCCAACGACGTCTTCTCCTGCATCGCGGCGGTGGACCAGGCGTGCCTGCGCGAGCGCCTGCCCGGTGTGCAGGCGACCGTCCGGACGATCGCGCGACGCTTGCGCGCGGCGGCGGTGAACGGCACGAGGTTCGTCGGCACGACGTACCACGACCCGTTCCTCGGGTACTGGGTCCAGCCGCGGCCCGACGGCCGGGACGTCGCCCGCGGCTCGGTGCCGCTGGTCGTGGAGCTCAACCGCGCGCTGGCGTCGGCCTACCGCGCCGAGGGCTACCGCGTCGCGGACGTCGGAGCGAACTTCCGCATCACCGACTTCGCGATCTCCGGGGGCGCCACGCTGCCGCGCAACGTCGGGCTGACCTGCCGGCTGACGCTCTCGTGCCCCACGGACCCGGCGGCGTTCGACATCCACCCGAACCGCGTGGGGTACGAGCGGATCGGGCGCCTCGTGCTCCGGGTGCGCGCCGGCAGCAGGCGTTGAGTCGGACGCTGCTACCATCCTCGACCCGATGCCCACGACTTCACAGCTCGTCCGCAAGGGCCGCAAGGCGAAGGCCAAGAAGCTCGCCACCCCCGGTCTCAAGTCCGGTAAGGGTCGCAAGAAGAAGGTCGCCGCCCCGCAGCGCCGCGGCGTGTGCACCCGCGTGTACACCACCACCCCGAAGAAGCCGAACTCCGCACTGCGCAAGGTCGCGCGTGTCCGGATCACGGGGTCCATCGAAGTCACCGCCTACATCCCGGGCGAGGGCCACAATCTGCAGGAGCACTCCGTCGTCCTCGTGCGTGGTGGCCGCGTCAAGGACCTTCCGGGCGTCCGCTACAAGGTCGTCCGCGGCACGCTCGACGCCGCCGGCGTCAGCGATCGCAAGAAGGCCCGCTCGCAGTACGGCGTGAAGAAGAAGTAAGGAACCTTTCATGCCTCGCCGCGCAGCCGCCCAGATCCGGCCCATCGAGCCGGACGCCGTCCATCGCTCCCGCGTCGTCACGCAGGTGATCAACCGCGTGATGCTCGACGGGAAGAAGTCCACCGCCGAGCGCATCGTGTACGACGCGCTGGCGATCATCGGTGAGAAGACGGGCAAGGACCCGATCGAGCAGCTCGAGCTGTCGGTCAAGGCGCTCACGCCCTCGCTCGAGGTGCGCTCTCGCCGTGTCGGTGGCGCGACCTACCAGGTTCCCGTCGAGGTGCCTGCGCGCCGCGCGCGCACCCTCGCCGTCCGCTGGCTCGTGGAGTTCGCCCGCCAGCGTCGCGAGAAGACGATGGCGCAGCGGCTCGCCAACGAGCTGCTCGACGCGCAGAGTCAGCAGGGCGGCGCGTACAAGCGGAAGGACGACATCTTCCGCATGGCGCAGGCCAACAAGGCCTTCGCTCACTACCGCTGG
The DNA here is from genome assembly GCA_051306365.1 of Solirubrobacteraceae bacterium. Classification (GTDB taxonomy): domain Bacteria; phylum Actinomycetota; class Thermoleophilia; order Solirubrobacterales; family Solirubrobacteraceae; genus Svornostia. The sequence continues at coordinate 1,925 of JBPPNC010000010.1, read as the reverse complement.
TAGCACGAGACATGTCGGCACGGGCTGGGCGCCGGCCTGCAGGGGATGGTCGACGGTGACCTGACCCCTGAGGCGCGGCCGGTGACCGAAGCGATCGATCTCGAGGTCGATGACCCGGACCTCGCCGAGCTGGTGCAGCTGTTCAACGCCATGCCGGCGCGCCCAGAGCGCGCTCGCAAGCTACGAGGCGCTGCGGGGCGATCTGCCCGGCATCGGCGACGGGCTGTCCGCGATGGCACGTGGCGATCTCACCGTGGATGCGCAGCCCGTGACGACACCGCTGCAGGCCGCGCCGGGCGAACAGCTCGGTGGCTTGGGCGAGGTCTTCAACGTCGTGCTCGGGCAGGCCCAGGCCGGCCTGCACGGCTACAACCAGTCGCGCGAGGGGATCGCGGCCCTGGTCCCGAGATCTCCGAAACGGCGGCGTACGTCGCCGGTGCCGCGCGCGAGATGTCCGTGGCGACCGATGAGACGGGCGCGGCCGTCGAGCAGATCGCCACCGCGTCCGGGACGGTCGCTTCGGGGTCCGAGCGGCAGGTCGCGCTGATCTCGTCGGTGGGGGACATCACGAAGGAGGCGGTCGAGCTCGCCGGCGGGGCGCAGGGCGTGGCCGACGAGGGTGTGGCGTTTACCGCGGAGATCGCGGCGATCGCCGATCAGACCAACCTGCCGGCGCTCAACGCCGCGATCGAGGCAGCGCGGGCCGGCGAGCACGGCCGGGGCTTCGCGGTCCTCGCCGACGAGGTCCTCCAGCTCGCCGAATCCTCCGCCGAGACCGTTGCCGAGACGCGCGTGGCGTTCGAGGGGCTCGCGACGAGCATCCAGGACGTCTCGGGCTGTATTGATCGCGTGGCGATCGCAACGGAGGAGGTCTCCACCGTACGCGATGGATGCGAGCGCGGCGACCGAACAGGTCTCAGCGTCCGCGCAGCAGACGAGCGCGTCGACGGAGGAGATCGCTGCGTCGGCTCGCGAGCTCGCCGACCGGGCGGGCGCCCTGCAGGAGCTGGTCGGGCGGTTCACCGTCTGAGTGACCGCCGCCGGTCCCACCCCCGGCGCATCACGCCTGCGGTGATGATGCGCCGGGTGAAGGATCGCGACCACGTGCGCTGGTGGTCGCGCGTGCCGTAGCGGGCCGGCCACCACGCGAGCTGGGGGCGGGGTCGTTCCAGGATCGTCCGTCGCGCGAGGCTGTCTGCCCACGCACTCGCCGCAGCCGCGGCCATGCGAGCGCGACGGCCGAGGGCGTGCCTGCCACGCCGGATCATCGCGCAGCTGGGGCTGTCCGGCGGTCGTGCTGCCCCGGAGATCAGCCCAGCTGACCGCTGCTATAGTCCCCCGTCGCGCCGCGGTTCGGCGCGCCCTCAGGATGGAGTCCCTCGGCACATAGCGCCTCGGCCCCGGTCATACACCGGTCGTGCGCGCGGGCCCGAGAGGGCCCGTTTCTTTTGCCCGGAACAAGGTAAGCCCTAGCTCTCATGCCCCGTAAGTTCAGCCTCGAGAAGACCCGAAACATCGGGATCATGGCGCACATCGACGCCGGCAAGACGACGACGACTGAACGCATCCTGTATTACACCGGTCGTACGTACAAGATCGGTGAGGTCCACGAGGGCGCGGCCACGATGGACTGGATGGAGCAGGAGCAGGAGCGCGGCATCACGATCACGTCCGCCGCCACGACCTGCTTCTGGAAGGGCATGGACCTGTCGTTCCCCGAGCACCGCATCAACATCATCGACACCCCCGGCCACGTGGACTTCACCATCGAGGTGGAGCGTTCCATGCGCGTGCTCGACGGCGCTGTTTGCGTGCTCGATTCGAACCAGGGCGTTGAGCCGCAGACCGAAACGGTTTGGCGTCAGGGCGACAAGTACAAGGTCCCCCGCATCGTTTTCGCGAACAAGATGGACAAGACGGGCGCT
>JBPPNC010000221.1:0-38875 GCA_051306365.1 Solirubrobacteraceae bacterium | reverse complement strand
GCGCAGCGGATGAGCCTTCCTCGCGGCGCGGATCTCCTTTGCGGCGTCGATTTTCGGCTTGCCCTCGTACATGTCGATCAGGTGTCCGTAGGTGCGAAGCGTCTGCTCGGCCCCGTGCCCGAGCTGCGATGCGACGTAGTGGATCGTGTGGCCTTCGGCGAGCAGCAGCGACGCGAACGTGTGCCGCAGGTCGTACGGCCGCGAGTGTGGGAGCTTGGCGATCTTGAGCCCCGGGAGCCAATGGCGATTGCGCCAGTTGTCCCAGTCGGACTTCCTCCAGGGGTTGCCGTCTGCCGGAGGGAAGATCCAGCGCTCGGTCGACTTCGGGCAGGTCTTCTGCCACGACTTGAGGTCAGCCGCGAGCGGCGTGAGGAATCGCACCACGCGGCTTGGGCCGGTCTTGGTGCTCTTGATCGCCCCGCCGGTCAGGTCGCATGCGCGGGAGACGAGCAGCGTCTTGTCATGCACGTCGTCCCAGCGCAGGGCCAGCGCTTCGGCAGGGCGAAGGCCGGAGTAGGCGAGCACGGAGACCAGAGCCAGGTCTCGCTCGCGGACGGCCTGCGGGAGTCGCTCGATGGTGTAGGACTTCCGCGCACGCTGCCCAGGCTTGGACCCGGCGACGATGGTCGGTGTGGCGGAGGCGATCGCGACGCGAAGCCGCTCCACCTCGTACGGCGACCATGCCCGAACGGGTTCGGAGTGTGCGCGGCGCTTGGGACGCACTGCGCGAGCGGCGTTGTACTCCAGCTCGCCGAGTTCGCAGGCGTAGGCGAGGATCCCGCCGAGCAGGGAGTGGGCCTCGCGCAGCGCCTTGGTGCCCGCGCCGGCGCGCTCGCGCTCGGTGCGCCACTGGGCGACGAGCGGGGCCGTGATCTCCCGCAGCGGGACGTCATTGAACGTGTCCTCCAGGTGGGCGCTCCAGAGGTTCGCGTACGTCCGGCGGGTGGCGCTCGCCAGGTCAGCCGTCCGTTCGGGCGACCAGGTCTCGGCGACGAATGTGCCGAGCGTGCGCGAGCTGTTCAGGGTGTGCAGCGTTCCGAGCTGCTTGCGGCGCTTGACTTCGGCTTCCCACTGCTCGGCGTCGCCCTTGCGGTCGAAGCTGCGCGTCCGCTGGCGGCCGTGTTCGCGCCAGTGGACTTCCCACTTGACGCTCGGCTTGCCGGTGCGCTTGCTGATTCGTTGAATGCGGTGGATCGACATGGGGACGTCCTCCGGTGGGTCGGGTGTGCTGAGCGGATGCGTGTTGGGCGCCGAGCGGGTGACGCGTCGGCGAAGAGCCGCGAGAGCCTAGGACGGCCGGCCGCCCGTGAGGATGGCCTGTGTCGCGCGGCTCGTTCTGGCCTTGGCTCGCCGGGCTCGACGGGTCGCCTGCGCGGGCGTGAGCGTTGCCAGCGGGCAGCCTCGGTCGCGCCACGCGTCGACGGCTGCCGGGGTGGTTTGCCAGCGGTTGCCGATCCGCTCACCTGTGAGCAGTCCGGCGTTCATGGCGCGCGCGACGCTCTTGGGGTGCATGCGGACGCGCTCGGCCACATCCTTCGTCGTGAGGTACTCGGGCGCGGCGCCCGGAAGGTACGGCGCGAGCGCGCGAGCGAACTCGGCGCCGAGCTTGGGGTCGCGCTGCAGCGCGTGGGCGAACTCGCTCAGCAACGCGGCTCCGAACGTACTGTCGCTGGTTGCCATCGCGGGGATGCCTCAGCGCGTCTCGCTGGCTTCGGAGTGCAGCGCGGCGGCGACTTGCGCCGCCAGCGTGACGATGTTCCGGGAGCTTGGGCGAGTGGTGGGCTTGTCGAGTGTCGTGGGCATCGCGTTGTGGGTGTCGACACGGGCGGTCCGCTCTGCGAGGTGGTGGCCGCACGTGTGACATCTGCGCAGGCGCCACCAGCGGCACGAGGGCGTTTCAGGTGCGCGGTGCCGCCGGACCGCAGCCGATTCCGCACGCCGAAGGCGTGCCAAGATCGCGGAGGTTCAGGCGGCCCGCGCACGTACGTGTCACGCCATCGATCCGGCCTGCACGGCGCCCGGCGCCGCGCCACGGCACCCGCGCTCAGCGGCCCGGTAGGCGGCCAGCAGGCTGGCCGCTGGTCTATGAGGGAGGGGCTGCGGTCCGGGCGCCGCTAGGCAGCGGCGCGGCGCAGCATGTCGGCGACGACTTCGCCGATGTCGCGTCCCTCGCGTGTGGCCCGGTCGCTGAGGTTCGACAGCGTGGCGGGGTCGACGGAGACCTCGATGATCGTCTCGATGTCGGCGCGTGGGGCGAGCCGCTGTCCGCCGGAGGGGTTCTCCTCGATCAGGCGGTCGAGATCGTCGCTTGTCGGATCGTCGGGCATTGCTTCTCTCCTCATGATGAACGCTCAGCGCCTGGATTGGTAGTCGGCGATCTGGCGGTCGCTGGACTCCCATCCGGTCATCACGTGCCAGCGCGTGGGATCGGACTCGTCGGGCTGAAGCACAATCGTCAGGAATCTGGCGGCGCCGGTCGGGCCGATCGCGTAGATCGAGCCGGCCACGCGGGCGTGGGGGTTGTCACGGATAAGCGGCCCGTTCGCAATGACCTCTTCGACTTCTCCGGTCGTGACGTCCCGCGCCGCCAGCTTCGTGCGGGCGAGGACGTTGAACACGAGATGGAGGATCAGCACGGGGCGAACGTAGACGCGGGACCGGACAAGCGCCAGGAGGTCGATGACACCGGTGGATGGGGCATGGCGGAGGCCACGCCCTCAGGGCTCGTTCCCTGAGGGCGTGATGGTGTCCGGTCTAGAAGGCGACCCCGTCGACTTCGGGCTCGCGGTCGCCAGCCTCACGCGGGGCGTTGAGGAACTCGATGTGCCCGACGACCGTGTGCTTGCTGCGCTTCGCGTCGCTGTCCTTGTCGGTCCACTCGTTGAACTCCAGGCGGCCTGCGACCCCGACCAGCCAGCCCTGCTTGAGGACCGTCGCGGCGGCCTCACCGCTGGCGCCGTAGCTCAGGACGTCGATGTAGCCGACCTCCTGCCCGCGGCCCATGCCGTCGACGGCGAGGCGCAGCTCGCAGACCTTCGTCTCGCCGCCCGGCAGGGAGCGGAGCTCGGGGTCCTTGGTGAGCCGGCCGGTGATGCTCATGCTGTTCATGGTGGTGCTCCTTGCCCGCTTTGGGGCGGTGGGTTGACCGACACCCCGAACGACCGGCCCGAGATCCGACGAGCGCGACGACGCCCGACGCAGGAGCGGCTTGCGCGCCCGGAGGGCCGGGCCGACAATCAGGGGTGAAGGCGGACACGCCCCGACACGCGAGGTGTGCCCCTCTCACGTTCTGGTGGCCGCAATTGGAGAGGCCGCGCACTTATCTCTGCGGGGTGAGGTAGGTCTCGATTCCCGCGCCGGCTGCGAGCAGCACCGCGATCGCGAGGCAGACGCGCCCGAGCGCGCCGATCGACGGCCCGCGTCTCTGCGAGCACGCGAGCAGCACGCATCCGCATCCGAGCGCGAGCATCTCGAGCGGCAGGTGTGGCAGGAACGGCAGCAGCCGTGTCCCGTAGGCGCCGCCTGCGGCGCCGATCAGCGCGACATTCGCGGCCACGACGACCGTGGTCACGCCGTTGGCGATCACTCGGGCAATCCAGCCCAGCGGCGCCATCAATGCCGCGAGTACGGGGACCATGCAGACGCGCAGGTTGTTCTGGAAGATTGACCATGCCACCGGGCCGGTGCCCGCGTGGCCGGCGAGCTCGAACCGCAATTCGTCACGTACGACCTCGGCCAACCCGGGCGCCGCCGCGACGAGGACCGCCGGGCCGAGGAGCGTCGTGCAGAGCGCGAGCGCGATGAGCGCCGTGGCGCGCGGGAGCGTCATCGTAGGAGCTCCAGCAGGAGACCGTGCGCGAGCTCGCGGATCGGGGCGTTACCGGCGAGCCCGTGCAGCCGGCTGACAGAGACGGCGGGGGAGACGATCGACAGCAGCGGCGTCGCGTCGGGCCGCGCGGCGGCGTCGCCAGTGGGGTCGCAGAGCACGAGGCCTTGCGCCCGTACCGAGCGTGCCGCGGAGGCCGCTGGAGAGCTGAGCACGGCGGCGGCTACTCTCAGGTCACGCCGCGCGTCGGCCACCCAGATGACGCGGTCGGCGAGCTCGGCGGCATCGAAGGCGGGGCTTCCGACACTCCCGGCGTCGATGACCGTGAGCGTCTGCTCGGCACGGGCCGCATCGAGCAGGTCGCGCAACGCCATGTCGATCGGTTCGGGCGCGGGGCATGCGGCTGGAGCGCAGACGGTTACCCCGTCGCGCGCGTACAGCGACCCGGCCGGGACGATCCCCCTCGCACGCGCGTCGGCGAGATCGGCCAGCGACACCCTGGTCTCTTGGCCTAAGTGCGCGGCAAGCCCGCCGACATGCCCCGCGTCTGCGAGGAACACCCGCCCATGGGCCAGCACAGCACGGGCCGAGGCGAGTTCAACGGCGACGGTGGTCGTCCCGGCTCCGCCGTGTAGCCCGCAGATCGCGACGACCGCCCCGTGTCTCTGCGCGCTGTCGCGGTGCGTGTGTGATTGACGAGCGGCGTCAGTCCCGGAGAGCGTCTCCATGCGGGTTGGTGGCCGCGCTCGCTGGTCTCGCGCAGATGTCGAAGACTGTCGTCGCGCGTCGGCCGTTCAAGGCGCGCCGTGGTGGGCGGTAGCTGCCCGGCTGGGTCGGCTGGTGGCCCGCGGCGCGGCTGCTCATCGGGTGGGCATGGATCGAGCTGGTCTATCCGACGACGGCCCGTCCGCGGCTGATCGCGGGCTGGATGGCGGCGTACACGCTGCTGACCCTCGCGGGCATGTGGCGCTATGGCGTCCGGCGCTGGCTCGACAACGGCGAGATGTTCAGCGTCTACACCTCGGTCCTCGCCACCATGTCACCGTGGGAGCACCGTGAGGTCGACGGTCGGCGGCGGCTTGGCCTGCGCCCGCCGATTGTCGGCGTGACGTCGCTTGACGAGCGGCCGGCGCAGGTGGCGTTCATCGGGGCGCTCGTCGCCACGGTGAGCTTCGACGGCCTGAGCGGCAGCGACTTCTGGGCCCGCCGGGACGTCACCGCCGCCGAGCGGCTGATCGACCTCGGGATCGAGGGGTTCACCGCGGGCATCATCGTCGCGACGATCGGACTGCTCGTCACGCTGGCGGTGGTCATCGGCGCCTACCAGGCGGCGGCGTGGCTATCAGCGCACATCGGCAGGTTCCCCGACATGGGGGCCGCCGGCTCGTCGTTCATCCACACCCTGGTGCCGATCGCGCTGGCGTACTTCGTCGCGCACTACTTCACGTTGTTCGTGTTCTCCGGGCAGGACATCGTGCGGTTGATCTCGGACCCGTTCGGGAGCGGGGCGGACCTGTTCGGCACAGCCGACTTCCGCATCGACTTCCAGGCGGTGTCGCCGAACGCGATCTGGGCCGTACAGGTCGGCGCCATCGTGATCGGGCACGTGATCGGACTCGCCCTCGCGCACGATCGCGCGGTCGAGCTCAGTCCGACGCACCGGCTCGCGGTCGCCTCGCAGGGACCGATGCTGGTGCTCATGGTCGCGCTGACCGTGCTCGGCCTGTGGTCCCTGTCGGAGGGGATGGCGCGGATCTGAGTTCGGGTCGCGGGCCGTGGATCTCAGCGGCCGAAGACCATCTGGTCCAAGGGGGACCAGAAGGCTCTTCGTGCCGCTGCGGATGTCTCGAGCGGAGCGAAGTGGTCGGAGACCGACGGCTCGGTGACCCGAACGAGCCGTCGATCTTCAACGTTGGCCGCAGCGCTGACCATCTCCTGGGCGGGCGCTTCGCCGACCACCACGTCGTTCGCGCCGGCGAGGGCGCGCAGGGCCAGATTCGCCCCAAGCTCGTCGAGAGGTGCGGCAGGGATGCCTCCGGGATAGCCGAGGATGGCCCGACCGGGGTAGACGGCGAAGATCCCGCGGACCCTCGGCATCTCAGGGTCGGCTGCGGTGGTGACCGCGAGATCCGCTGCGAGGGCGCCACCGGCCGAATGGCCCGCGAGGACCATGACGTCTCCCGCCGGCGTCAACTCGCGTAGGGCCCGCTCGAGGCCTCTGCGCGCTGCATCCCGCACGCCGGCGGGGTCAGCGCGTCGTGTGGTCTGGTACCGCGGCGCAACGACCGTGGCGCCGCGCCGCACGAGGTGGTCGATCCACGCGCGATAGTCGCGCACCGCGAGCCCCCAGCCGTGCAGGAAGACGACGACCGGTCGGGGATCGGACACGTCGCCGCGATAGGCGACGACTGCGGCATCGGCGCCGCGCCCGACATGCTGGCGCCGAATCGGCAGCGGCGCGCGGAGGGCGCGCACGATCCGTCGCGGGAACTGCAGCCGCACCGACTCGACCAGTCGCTGCCGCTGGTCGCGTTCGGCTGCACTGCTCAGGACGCTGCCGGTGGCCGCGAAGGATCCGACGAGGACCGCGACGACGCCGGTCGCGATCACAAGCCGCCGACCGGGGGTCATCGCCCCGATTCAGACCAGGGGACGACGAGCATGCGCCAGCCCACCCTCGTGCTCGAGCACGCGAACCGAGACGTCGTCGAAGTGCGCGTCCAGCATCGCCTGCTGCCACCAGGAGGCCCGCACCGGGCTTTCCCAGCGGCCCGTGGCGACGCGCAACCCGTTGCGCGCCAAGCGCACGGCGCCGGCAGGACCCTTGCGCAGCATCGCCCGGACCTTCGCCTCGACCACCGCGCGGTCACGTGGATCGCGCGGGTCCAGCGTGAACATCATGTCGCCGAAGACGAGTCGTCCTCCGGGTCGGAGCACGCGCCTGGCCTCGGCGAGCGCCTGCAGCTTGCCTGCGTCATCGAGGTGGTGAAAGCAGTAGTTGGAGACCACTGCGTCGGCGAAACGGTCGACGATCGGAAGGCTCACGGCGGACCCGACGGCCACCTCGATCTGGTGTCCACCGGTCCGGGCCTTGGCGCGGAGGTACTCGCACATCGACGGGGAGATGTCCACCGCCCAGACCCGCGCTCCGCGGCGCGCGCTTTCGAGCGACAGCAGCCCGGTCCCCGCGCCGACATCAACCACACACTCGTCTGGCTGAATCTCGGCAAGGTCAATGATCCTGTCGCGCAGGTGCTGAAAGCCTGGGCTGCGCGCCACGATCTCCGCCTGTGAGACGTGTGCGTCCCAGTTCTTGGTGTTCGCGGGTATCAGCATTCGTTCTCCTACGTTGCGTCGGAGGACTGTAGCCCATCTCCTACGTTGCGTAGGATGTGTCGGGTGCGCCCGTCCCTGCTCGTCGTCGCCGCCCTGGCGCTCCTCACGGTCACCGCGCTCGCGGCGGGGGACACGTTGCGGCGTGACCCATCGCCGCTCATCCTTGCCGTCGGGGCTGAGCGCGTGCAGCTCAGTTCCGCCGACTACGTGCGCGCGGACCGCGTGGACCGCCGCGCCCTGGCTCGCGCCATCGAGCGACGGGTTGCGCCCGAGGTCGTCGTGCGCAGCGGCCGTGCGCGGATACTCCGTCGACGCAATGTTCTCCGCGCGGCGCGCCAAGCTGCCTCGCTCGGAACCGAAGGCGGTGTCGTGAGCGTCGACTCCCGAGCGGTCAGCGTCGCTATCTCGGCGCCTGTCGTCGCGCAAGCCCAACGCAACACGTGCGAGTCAGCCGCGTTGCAGGTTCTTGCGGGGACGGTGGGCCTGCAACTCGACCAGCGGCGAATCCAGCGGGCGTTCCCAACCTCTGGTCGGCTTGACCCTGCGCCGGGCCCGGCCGGAGAGGTCTGGGGAGACCCCGACGACGGCTACGTCGGTCGCCCCGACGGCGGCGGCGCCCGGGGTGGATTCGGCATCTACCCGGGCCCAGTGCTCCGAACTGCGCGGCAACTCGGACTCGTGCTCGACGACCTCACCGGTGTTTCGCCGAGCGCCGTGTACAGACGTCTGTTGGGTGGCCGGGCAGTGATGGCATGGATCGGCTTGAGCGACGGGCCGTACGGCACCTGGATCTCACCCGAAGGACGACGTATCCGCGTGAACTTCGGAGAGCACACCGTCGTCGTGCATGGCCTGCGTGAGGATGGGCTCCTGCTGATCTCCAATCCGCTGGTGGGCACCCGCGAGATGTGGACACAGGCGCAGTTCGAGGCGCGGTGGCGGCTGCTTGGCCGCCGGGCGCTCAGCCCGAGGTAGCGGCGCTGGGGACCGGCCAGCCCGTCCACGTCGCCGCGAGATCGCCGGGAATGACGAGGACCTGTTGGCCATGTGCCGGCCAGAAGTGGTCCTTGGGCTCCTCGCGGAAGTGCAGCAGCTCGATGCCGAGTTGCTCCGCGAGCTGGCCCATGGTCGGGCAGTAGCCGCCGCTGCCCTCGATGAGGATCAGCGGGTCGGCGGCCTGGCGCAGCGCGACGCCGAACTCGTGGCGCTGGTTCTCCTCGGTGTGCGGCGTGTCCTGCAGCAGCAATCCGATGGGCTCGCCCTCGACGACCTGCGGCAGCAGCTCCCTCGTCAGCCCGATGATCTTGGTCCACCGCGCCGTCAGCGCCGGGTCGTCCCGAACGAGGAAGCCGCACAGCGGGTCGAAGTCCAGCGACACCAGCCGGCCGTCGACGCCCTCCGCGGCGTTGCGCTCCAGCGCGCGGAGCAGCACCAGCGACCCGAGGCCTTCGTAGATGCCGGTCTCGACCACGAGCTTGGGCTTCGTGGCGCGCGCGGCGATGTACCAGAGCAGCCGGTTGCCGATCGGCAGCTTCGTCTTGGCGTCGAACCGCCAGCGCGTGCGCTCGCTCAGCCGGTTGGTCAGCTCTGGGTCGGTGCGCGCCTCGACGAGGAACGCGCGCGCCTGGTCCTCGGTGATCCCGAAGTGCGAGGCGCCAAACGCGCAGAGCTCGTCGTCGTTGGCGATGTCGTAGCTGTAGCTCTCGACCTCGGGGTCCCACAGCAGGTAGCGCAGGTAGATCCCGGGCTGCTCGCGCAGGGAGCAGCCGTACTTCGCGAGGATCTTGCGCTTGGTCAGCCACCGCAGTCGCGAGAGGCGGCGGGCGGCGTGGCGGGCGCGGGCGCGCAGAGACTCATGTCGGTTCATGCGCACCTGGTCGCTGTGGTTGCTCGTCTACTGCGGCGGACTACCCCCTGCGCGAACGTCGAGCATGCCAGCTTCACAGGACAGCCTGTCGGCACGCAGGGGGCCCCGAGAATCCTACAGGTCGTAGGAGGTCCTAGGGCGCGCAGTGCTGTTCGGGCTGATGGGACTGGAGCACGTGCACGCCGCCCGCTGCGGTTGCGGGAACGGCCGATAGGGAGAGCAATGAGAGAAACGAGATCCCGACAGCGACCGCGGTGACCAGCGCTCGGCGGGGACCGAGACCGGTTTCGGTGCGCAGCAGCAGTTCGACGCGTCGTACGGTGCGCCCACTTGCCAAGCCGGTCATGGCCGGCGTGAATGCTGGTGCCAGTGCCGCCTTGCAGATCGCGCGTGCAAGCACTGCGGGATCGTGGTTCTGCCGCAGGGACCATTGGTCTGCGTCCCTTTCGAGGTGATAGAGCGCCTCTGTCTTGGCGTGGCCTGCGCCCGGGAGCATGCGTGCGACGCCATGGAGGACCTCCGCCAGGACGACGAGGTACCGGTGGCCGCGAGAGATGTGTCCACGCTCGTGATCGAGCCCGGCGGCCAGTTCGTCGTCATCGAGCGCTACCAGCGCGCCCGCGGAGACGATAAGTCGAGGATGGGCGATGCCGGCGGTGGCCAGCACGATGTGGTCGCCTGCGACCACTGCGGCGTCGCCCGGCCCGATCCATAGCACGTCGTCGCGAAGTAGGCGGCGGACACGGCGAGCGTCGCGCACCGTCAGCGACAGCGCGTGCGCCGCCGAGAGCGTCAGGGCCATCGCCGGAGCGAGGACGATTGCCTGCGCCAGCAGGTGCCCTGTCAGCTCGACGGAGATGCCCGCTCCGGGCAACGGGACGGAAAGGCACCAGTGGCGCACGAGTTCGACTATCGGCCCAGGCAGGTACAACGCCGCCGCCAACGCGAGCGAGATCAGGGCCAGGCTGCGCGCACCCAGGGCCGACAGCCACGCGGCGGCCGCCGCCAGGGGCGCTGCCCGCTCAAGCGGCAGCACGCGAGGCAAGAACGTGAGGATGAGCGTCGCCGCGATAGTCAGCGACAGCGTCATCAGCTGCTCCGCCGCTGCGCGGCCTCCCCGGCGAGCCGCTCCAACTCCCCGCGCTGGTCATCGAGGTCGCCAACCAGATGGGCGAGTGCCACCGTCCGGGCATCACGCGATGCAGAAGCCAACGTCTGCTCGATGGAGCGCGTGACGTATTCGGCCTCCGTGAGCGACGGTGTGTAGCGGATGGTCTTGCCTTCCTTGGTCCGCGTGAGCATCCCGCGCTCGGCTAGGCGGTTCAGGACCGTCTGTACGGTGGTATACGCGCCTTGGTAGCGCTTTGGAAGCGCTCGCCGGACATCCTCGACCGTGCCGCCGTCGAGGCGCCAGATGGTGGCCATCACCTGCGCTTGGAGTTCGCCTTGCAGGGGTGCGATGTCCATGTCTCCAGAGTATCGGCCGCGCGCCCGCACACGTGAAGCGGTACGACATGCGTCGAGATTGATCCTACATCTCGTAGGATTCCTCATCGTGAGCCTTAGTCTAGAACCGGCCCGCCTGCTCTCACTCGGGAGTCGCGCCGCTGCGCGCGTGCACGCACGCCGCCGAGCGCGAACCTTCGAGGCGAGCCTCTCGCCCCGCCAAGTACCCGACCTCCAGCAGATAGGGGACCTCGGGTACGGCGGATACCTGCTGCCGGCCGATGCGCTGTCGATGTCGAGCGTCTGCTATCTCGCCGGGACGGGAACGGATATCTCGTTCGACCTGCTGGTGATCGCGCGGTTCGGCTGCGAGGTCCACGGGTTCGACCCGGTTCCCGCCGCCGCGGAGTACGTCCGAGATGCCGCGGCACACGAGCCGCGGCTGCATTTCACTCCCGTCGCGCTCTGGAGGGTCGACGAGGAATTGACGTTCCACGCACCGCGCGTTGAGGGCTTCGTCTCACACTCCGCGGTGGACATGCACGGAACTCCGATCGCGTTCCGCGCACAGGGCCGGTCCGTGGCGTCACTGATGCGTGAACACGGGCACGCGCAGCTCGACTTACTCAAGATCAGTGCCGAGGGGTCCGAGCACGCGATCATCGACGGCACCCTCGCGGACGACGTTCGTCCGCGGGTGCTCTGTGTCGAGTTTGCACAGCCCGCCCCAGTCGGTGACGCCGAGGAGACAATGCGCCGTGTCGAGGCCGCCGGATATGACCTTGTCGGAGCCTCCATCCAACCCTGGAACTGGAAGCTCACCTGGCTCTTGCGGGCCTGAGTTCAGCAGATCTCCGCCTCGACCACCGGGCGACTACGGATGGCGAGGGTTAGCCAAACTCCTACGATATGTCGGGCATGGCGCGCTCCACGCGCCTATCAGAGAAAGGCAACACGATGAAACGCTCGCTTGCCCACCATCGCCGGATGCTGCTCGTCTGCTTGCTCCCGCTCGCCATCGCAGCCACCATCTTGGCGTTCCAGGGCACCGGCGCGCTGCTGCCCACCGCCATCTTTGCGGTCTGCGGCGGAATGATGGTCGCCATGCTCGTCATGGTCGCCCGAGGCAGCCGCTGACACCAAGGGCTACGAGGGGGAGGCAGCCTCGGCCGCGCGCACAGCGTCGGTCTCAGCGAGGAACGCCGACCATGGTGCGGCGTGACCCGACAGGGTTCGCGCGAGGGTTACGAGGTCATGCCAGCCGTCCTCGGCTTCCCAACCCCAGTGGAGCACGAGCGGGATCCAGCCACCCCCGCGGCGATCGATCGCCCTCCGGGCCGCCGGCTCGATCGCACGAGCGTGTTCGTAGAACGGCGCATAGCTCGGGAGATAGACGGCGTCGTCCCACCACGTAGGCGACCCGTGGAAGCCGATCTGCATCACACTCTCGGGTCCGCCGCACACCACGTCATAGCGCTCGGCGAGAACTGGCCACTGGCGCGCGTCAAACCGGTTCCACGGGGGCACAAAGACGCGCGGGCGCTCACCCAGCGGTTCGAGCAAAACGTCTGCTCGTGCCACACGCTCACGCAGTTCGTCTGGGGTTCGCCCGAGCAGTTCCGATTGGCGGCGGGGGTGTACGTCGCGCGTGCGATGGTCGAGACCGTGGACGGCGAACTCAACGCCTTCGGTCCGGACGCGCCGAAGAACCGATAGCTCTGCGTCAGAGAGCTCTCGGCACCCTTCGGCGCGCGGATCGAGCGGTCGCTGGGACGGTTGCGGCACGACCGCAAGCAGGTACGGGACGCCAGCTGACCGCATGATGTCGTGGAAGCGCTCGAATGCCTCGGTTCCGTACCGCAGGGGATCGTCATCGGCCAGCCAATGTGGGTACTCGTCGACGCGGACGAGAAACCGCGGTGATCGCGAGCGCGCGGCGCCGAGCGCCTCGCGACGCGCCCGTTCGCGTTGCACGACGGACTGCTCGTAGCTCAACCGGCCGCGCCGCATCGCCAGCCGCTGGGCCATACGAAGTGGCATCGGACCCGTGCGGCCGCGCCGGGCGGCGACCATAAGGGTGGAGGGCAGGACCTCAAGCGCCGCGTCGGCCCCGACGATGAGCTTCGCCGTACGCGTGGATTCTGCATCGAGCATCGTCAAAACCTACACCACGTAGGAGGTGTCCTCGTCACTGGACCGCGACGTCGGTGAACAGAACCTCTTCGACCTTCACGTCCGTCTTCGCGGCGATGCGCCGCCCGATCTTCCGCTTCAGCCGCTCTCGCGCTTCGGTGCGCTGCAGCGAGCCTGCCCGGACACTTGCCAGCGAGCCGGTGATGATGTCGCGGAGCAGCGGCTCCTGGGGAAGGACGCCGAAGCCCTCTACCGGCTTCGCGGCACCCTTCTTGCCCGCTCCAGACTCCTTGGCGGCAACCTCGGCAGCGTGCGATGCGGTGTAGCCGTGCTCGAAGACGAGCGCCACGTTGAGCCTGGCGAACCGCCCGTCGGCGAGGTTGACCAGAAATTCCCGCGGCATGACATAGACCTCGCCTTCGACCTTGTGCTTCGGCTTGGCCTCTGGTTCGGCAAGCATGAACTTGTACGCGCCGCCAGCAGCCAGTACGGCGACGAGAACGGGGACGAGGATCTTGGGCTTCATGAGGCGCTCCTACTTGTCGTAGGTTTCCACTCTCGACAAATCGGGCGGAGACACCACCACGACTACTCCCACTGCGGACAGATGGACGATGGATCAAGTCCTCCAAGTCCTATCCGATGTAGGAGACATGAGCCTGGCATCAGTTCTCGATCGGATCACCGCGCTCAACGCCGTCGCGGGACCAGCGGCCGCTACACCTGCCCCAACCATCCCTCCGACCGCTGCTGCGCCCACGGGCGGGCCAGCCCGCGCGTCCTTCAGCGAAGCGCTGACGAACGCCCAACCGGCACCTCCGGGCAACGAAGGGATAGTCAAGACGGCGACGGCCGAGGTCGGACAGGTCGAGGAGCCTCCGGGTTCGAACGACTCCGGGCGAATCGCTCAGTACCGATCGGCGGTGCCGGGCGGACCGGTCGGGCCCTGGTGCGCGTATTTCGCGTCATGGGTGGCCAAGGAGAACGGCAAGCCGCTTGGCGACAGGGGCCAAGGGTTTGCGCGAGTGGACGATGTGTACGCATGGGCGCAGCGCACCGGTCGCGCGCTGCCCAATGGCCCAGGCGTCCAGCCGCAGCCGGGTGATCTGATCATTTGGGACGAGCACATGGGCATCGTTGAGTCCGTGGGCCCCGACGGCACGATCACGACGGTCGAGGGCAACTCCTCAGACTCGGTAGCGCGCCGCCAGCACGATAAAAACGGCGATGGGGCGATCGGCTACGTCAGCATGCGCTGAACGGCGGTCACCCGAACCAGCGCGCATGCAAATCACGCAGCTTCGCCGCCGCCGCAGCGTCTTCGTTGCTGGCTATCCGGCGCAGGACGTTGGCACCGGCGAACGCGGGGTTTCCTGTCGCACCCTTCGCCAGCGAAGCGCTCTTGGTCCGCGCGGCGATCAGCGCCGCGAGTCGTTCGCGGTCATTCGTCACCGGTATGCGGTGACCGTCGCGGGGGTTGTGGATGCTGGCCGCCCCTTCCTCGTGCGCAAGCGCGGGACCGCCTGACGCGATTGGTGGCGTACCGAAGAGCCGCCGATGCGCTGCGTCAAGGCGCATCAACGTGCTTTGCGCCTGGAGTTGCATTCGTGCCGCCTCGGTGCGCAGGGGCGCGCGACGTGCACTACGCGCCACATCGCGCGCCAGTGCGACCTCGTCGAGCTTCCCGGCCACCAGTGCGTCGATCTGCGCGCCCCATCGATCCCGCTCCTGTCCGGGTGAGCTCTCCGCGCCGGAGACCTGGCCGGACACGATGATCGCCGCGCCGCACGCGGCTACGGCGAGGCCTATGGCGACAAGGAAGCAACGCATCGTCGTCCCCCGATCAGCGGAGCTGGTCGTCGAGCTCGCGCAAGAATGGCAACGGATCGATCGCCTGCCCGCCCCGGTACCAGCCTGGAGCCGTCCACAGCTCGAAGTGCAGGTGGCACCCGCTTGCACGGCCGGTGTCGCCGACCTCACCGATGGGGTCGCCAGCCTGCACTCGGTCGCCCTTCGCCACCAAAGGGGCTGACCGCATGTGCATGTACGCCGTGGCGCGCCCGTCCGCGTGCTGCAGAACGAGATAGTTCCCGGCACGGGCCTGGAACGTCGACATGAGCACGCGACCCGACTCGGCGGCGACGAGCTTGGCGCCGCATGCTGCGAAGACGTCTTGTCCCTGGTGACCGCGTCCGCCGCCGAAGCGGTTGATCTCGGTCCCGTAGTCATGACGCCCCACGATCGGAAACACGCGCTCGCCGGCGCTCGCTGGCTCGCCGGCTCCGGCGCCGGCCGCCGTTGCGGTAATCCGAATCGGTTCGGTGCGGGCAATACCGCCCTCCCCGCGGACCTCGACCGGGCCGCTGTTCGAGCGACGCGGAATGACCACAGTCACGAGGCCGTCCAGGGTCTGTTGCGGGGTTGCAACGCGGTCGTCCCTCCGTCCGGCTCTTCCGAGGAACCGGACGCGCGTGATCGTGTGAAGCTGCGACCCGGCGATGCGAAGCTCCGCGCCGCGCGAGCACTCACCCGACCGACCGTCTGCGCACGTGACAGCAGCGACGACCGGCGCGGAGGGCGCGGCAGCGCCGCCTGCCGCAGGTGCTGCGACGGCTTCGGAGGCAGAGACCAGCGGCACTATCGACATCAGGGCAGCAGCAAGTGGCGTCAGCCGCATGGAGCACTCCTCTTGTTCACGCCTACGAGGTGAGCTGACGGGCTCGTGCGAAGAGGTGCACGCCGGTCGACTCCGCGACCGGTTCGCCCCATGAAGTGGGTCCCCCGTTCGTGCACCGACGGGCGATGCACGATTCGGCTATGTCCTACAGCGGGTAGGACGCTATCAATGCCGGCCGTCGGACGGCGGTTCCTTGCGCCTAGATACCCCTAGGGGGTATGGTTCCTCTCATGTCTTCTCCCGCCGCCCCATCCATCGAGACCGTCGTGCTCCATGTCGGCGGGTTGCACTACGCGTCAGAGGCGTCCGTGGTTGAGCGCATGCTCGGTGCGCAAGCTGGCGTTGTGACCGTGGACGCCAACTCGGTCGCGCAGACCGCGACGGTCACGTACGACCCTGCCCTCACCTCGGTCGGTGTGCTGCGGGGCTGGGTCGAGGACTGCGGCCTGCATTGCGCCGGGCAGTCGGTCCCGAGCCATGTCTGCGACCCGATGGCCGAGCCCGGGGCGCACGGCCACGCCGATGGCGCGACTGAGCGCGCCGACGCTCCCGGCCACGACCACGGCGGTCACGCCGGGATGTCCATGGACGCGATGGCACGCGACATGCGCACGCGGTTCCTCGTGGCGCTCGCCTTCACGGTGCCGATCGTCTTGTGGTCGATGGTCGGGACGGAACTACTCGGCCGTGAGCTGCCGACGCCGTTCGGGCTCGACCACGACGTCTGGCAGTTCCTGCTGAGCCTGCCGGTCGTCCTGTGGGCATCGTCGATCTTCTTCACCGGCGCGGTCGCCGCTCTGCGGGCACGGACGCTCGACATGATGGTCCTCGTTGCTGTGGCCATCGGTACGGGCTGGCTGTACTCGGTTGCCGCCACGTTCTTCATCGAGGGCGAGGTCTTCTACGAGGCAGCCGGCATGCTCGCGACGTTCGTCCTGCTCGGCCACTGGTTCGAGATGCGCGCCAGAGGAGGCGCGAATGACGCGATCCGCACGCTCCTGGACCTGGCGCCACCTCTGGCGGTCGTGCTCCGCGACGGCGAGCCCGTCGAGGTCCCGACCGCCGACCTGGTCGTGGACGATCTGCTGCTCATCCGTCCAGGCTCGAAGATCCCGGTCGACGCGGTGGTCGCCGAGGGTGAGAGTCAGGTCGATGAGTCCACGGTCACCGGGGAGAGCCTGCCGGTCAAGAAGCGACCGGGTGACGCACTCATCGGCGCGACGATCAACAAGAACGGCACGTTGCGCGCGCGGGCAACCGCCGTCGGCGCGGACACCGCGCTCGCGCAGATCGTCCAGCTCGTGCAGGAAGCGCAGAACTCCAAGGCGCCGGGGCAGCGGCTTGCGGACCGCGCCGCGTTCTGGCTGGTGTTCGTCGCGCTCATCGGCGGCACCGTGACGTTCGCCGTCTGGTACTTCGTGATCGGCCGGGACGCACAGGAGGCGCTGCTGTTCGCCATCACGGTGGTCGTCATCACCTGCCCGGACGCACTTGGCCTGGCGACGCCGACGGCGATCATGGTCGGGACCGGGCTCGGCGCGCGCCGCGGAATCCTGTTCAAGCACGCCATGGCGCTCGAGCGGGCGGCCGGGCTGGACATCGTCGTGTTGGACAAGACGGGGACGCTCACCCGCGGCGAACCCGAGGTCGTGTCGATCGTGACGGTCAACGGCGCGATGGAGGACGATGTTCTCCGTCTCGTCGCCGCAGCGGAGGCGGAGAGCGAGCACCCTCTTGCCGAGGCGATCGTCAAGGCGGCGGCCGAACGGGACCTCCAGAAGGTGCCCGTGGAGAGCTTCGAGGCGGTCCCGGGCCACGGACTGCTCGCCCTCGTCGACGGCAAGCGCCTCGCCGTCGGCAACGAGCGACTTCTCACGCGGGAGCGGATCGACGCCGCAGCACTGTCCGGCGCAGCCGGCGGCCTCGCCGGCGAAGGCCGCACCAGCATCCACGTCGCCATTGACGGGCAGGCCGCGGCAGTGATCGCCGTCGCCGACGCCGCGCGCGAGACGGCGGCGGAGGCGATTACGCGACTGCGCGAGCTCGGTGTCCGCCCGGTGATGCTCTCGGGCGACAGCCAGGCCACGGCGGACCGGATCGCGAGCGAGCTCGGGATCGACGAGGTCATCGCCGACGTCCTGCCAGCCGAGAAGGCGGACGTCGTGGCCAGGTTGCAGGCCGACGGCCAATCGGTGGCCATGGTCGGAGACGGCGTCAACGACGCCCCCGCCCTCGCGCAGGCTGACGTCGGCATCGCCATCGGAGCCGGAACGGATGTCGCCGTCGAGACCGCGGATGTCGTCCTGATGCGCTCAGATCCCGTGGACATCGCAACGGCCATCGCCATCAGCCGGGGAACCACGCGAAAGATGCATCAGAATCTCGCGTGGGCCGTCGGCTACAACAGCCTCGCCCTCCCGGTCGCCGCGGGGGTCTTCGCGCCGCTGGGGTTCGTCCTGCGCCCCGAGGTCGGCGCGATCTCCATGGCCGGATCGAGCATCATCGTCGCGCTCAACGCGGTGTCACTGAAGCGGCTGCGGCTTCCCCAGTCCACCTCCGCGCCAACTCAGAAGGTGGACTCCGACAGCCTGTAGGATTGGTTGACGTGCTGATCCTGCTCAACACGCTGATCCGGCGACACCGCCGCCGGATGAGCATGGCCCTTGGAGTGCTGGCGCTCGCAGGCGCGCTGGTCCTTGCGCACGGCGCCGTCGGCGGCGGCCACATGGGCGACAGCATGGGTCACCCGATGTCCGCGACGATCGACGCGGCGCCCGTCGGCGACGTTCTCGAGGTCTGCCTCGCGGTCGCCGAGACCGCCGCCCTGGGATTCGGCCTTCTGGCCGCGGTCGGCGTGTGGCGTGCGGCACGCGTCATGTTCGGCGCAGCGCCCGGATGCCACCTGGAGCACACGATCTCGCCCGTTGCTCGTCCCTGGCCCGAGGCACGCGCCGGGCCCGCAGACCTCCAGGTGTTCTTGCGGTGAGGACGGCGTGCGGCCACCACCGGCCGCGCTCACGTCTTGACCAAACAACCTGAAGGGACTGAACATTCATGACACACGCACGTCTACTCGCCGTGGCCACGGCCGCGGTGCTGACATTCGGTGCCGCGGGACTCGCGGCCTGTGGCGGCGACGATGAGGCCGGCTCGGGTGCCGCGTCGACGGCGCCCGCCGGGGCGAACGGCACCGACCTCGCCTTTGCGGCCGACATGATCGGCCACCACGACATGGCGGTGCAGATGGCCGAGACCGCCAAGGAGAACGCATCGCGCGACGAGATCATCGAGCTCGCCGACGCGATCATTACCACTCAGACCGCCGAGAAGGCGCAGCTTGAGAAGGCCCAGAGCCGCCTGACCGACGAGGGGCTCAAGCCCGAGGACCTCGGCATGTCCGATGCCGAGATGGGGATGGACATGGACATGGACATGCTCACGTCGAGCGCGGCCTTCGACCGCACCTTCATCGACATGATGGTTCCCCACCACCAGGGTGCCATTCGGATGGCGCGCATCGAACTCGCCCGCGGAAAGGATCCCGAGCTCCGCAGCCTCGCCGAGGCGGTCGTTGCCGCGCAGTCGAAGGAGATCGAGCAGATGAACGCCTGGCGGAAGCAGTGGTACGGGACGGTGTCGCCGGCGGGCGGGGTGCCCGAGGAAGACGAGATCAAGCCGGCCTCCAACGACCCGGGTATGGGTCACGACACGGGCGAGCACGGCCAGTAGGCGCGCGCTCGGCGGGTGGGCGTTCCCGGCGTCCACCCGCTGACGTTCTCACGTTCGTACGGACGTAGTAGTGTTCAGGCTATGAGCGCTTGCGACCTTCTCTGTCTCGATCTTCCCCAGGCCGAAGCCGTCCGGCAGTCGCTAGCTCCGGCACGGCAGACAGAGGCATGGGCGACCGCGGCCAAGGCCCTGGGCGACCCCACCCGGCTGCGCGTCGCGCTTGCCGTGGCCGGGAGCGGGTCGGCATGTGGGTGTGACGTCGCATGGATCGTCGGCATCAACGACAAGCTCGTCTCTCATCACCTCCGAGCTCTTCGGGCCGCAGGTGTAGCGACCTCGCGGCGCGACGGCAAGATGGTCATCTACGAACTGACGCCGTCCGGCAGCGCGCTGCTCACCGCGCTGACCGCCGACCCGGCCGTGGCGCGATGAGCACGCTGCCGGTACTCGAGGTCACCCCGGCCGCGGACCGGCGGGCGCCGATCACCCGCGAGCGCTACGAGCAACTCGCGCGGCGCGTCCGGCTCCTGTCATGGGCCTCGCTCGGGATCATCGGCTTCGAAGGCGCGGTCGCGATCATCGCGGGCGTGCTCGCAGGCTCGATCGGCCTGATCGCGTTCGGGCTGGATTCCGTCGTCGAGGGATCGGCCAGCCTGGTCTTGGTCTGGCGCTTCTCGCGCTCTCGGATGTTCAGTCAGGCCGCCGAGACCCGGGCGCAGAAGCTCGTCGCGATCCAGTTCTTCATCCTCGCGCCGTTCGTGGCGGTCGAATCGGTCCGGGCGCTCGCCGAGGGTCGGGCAGCGGAGATCAGCCTGCTGGGCATCGGGCTGACGATCTTCTCCGTCATCACGATGCCGGTCCTGGGAATCGCCAAGCAGCGTCTCGCCGTCCAGATCGGCTCGGCGGCGACCAAGGGCGAAGGCCGGCAGAACATGCTCTGCACGTACCTGGCCGCCGCGCTGCTCGTCTCGCTCGTCGCCAACGCCGCCGTCGGCGCCTGGTGGCTCGACCCGGTCGTCGGCCTGCTCATCGCCGGGGTCGCGGTCAAGGAGGGCGTCGAAGCGTGGAACGGCGAGATGTGTGCGGACTGCGAGAGCCCGCTCGCGCTTCTGAACGAGTCCGGGCCGCGGGATGTGTGCGACGACGAGTGTTGCGGAGAGACACCTGGTTCGGCCACCCACCTGTGAGCCACATCGCATTTCTGGTTTAGGCATGGCATAGTTGTCGTCTTGGCACCACTGAGCCGACGGGAACTTCTGGCTGGATCCGCTGCCCTCGGGGGAGCGGCCGCCCTCGCACACACGACGGTGCCCCACGGCCACCCGTGGGGGAGCGAAGCAAGCGCCGCATCGGGTGAGGGCGGGAATCACGGCGCCGCGCATGCCGGGTCTTCGGGTCACGCTGACTTCCGCGACGCGCGCACCGTCGACCACGCGCGCAACGGGTTCGATCCGCATGAGATCGTCCGCGACTTCGACTGGGGTACCACCCGCCGAGGGACGAACGGACGGGTCATCCGCGAGTGGGAGCTCGTCGCCGTCGACAAGGAGATCGAGGTCGCCCCGGGCGTGACGTTTGCCGCGTGGGCGTACAACGGGCGGATTCCCGGCCCGACGCTGCGCTGTCGTGAGGGCGAGCGGCTGCGGATCACGTTCGTCAACGGGTCCGCGCATCCGCACACGATCCACTTCCACGGCCTGCACACCGCGGCGATGGATGGCGTGCCCGGCATCGGTGCGGGTGAGATCGCGCCGGGTGGCCGCACGGTGTACGAGTTCGACGCCCTGCCTGCGGGTCTGCACCTCTACCACTGCCATGTCCGGCCGCTGGCCGAGCACATCGGCAAGGGCCTGTACGGCGCGTTCATCATCGACCCGAAGGACGGCCGGCCCGACGCGGACGAGATGGTCATGGTCATGAACGGGTTCGACACGAATTTCGATCGCGCGAACGAGTTCTACGCCGCGAACACCATTCCGTTCGCGTACATGAACACGCCGATCCAGGTCAAGCGCGACGAGCTCGTGCGGGTCTACCTCGTGAACATCCTCGAGTACGACCTCATCAACTCGTTTCACCTGCACGGCAACCTCTTCAATTACTACCCGACGGGCACGGGTGAGAAGCCGAGCGAGCTCACCGACACCGTGATGCTGTGCCAGGGCCAGCGCGGCATCCTCGAGTGGCGCTTCCCGTACGAGGGCAAGTACATGTTCCACGCGCACCAGTCCGAGTTCACCGAGCTCGGCTGGCAGGGCTTCTTCGAGGTGCCGGCCTGATGGAGGGACGCGTGGCGACCCCCGGCAAGGTCCCGGGCGCGGGGCGGTTGACCGGTGCGCCCACGTGGCTGCTCGGTCTGGTCCCGCTCGTGCTCATCGTCGCGTCGATCGGCGCGTTCGCGGCCCTCGGCGGGCCGGGCCTCGGCGAGCGTGCCGGCCCGCCGGTGGAAGAGGTGGCGATCGAGCGCACCGTGCTCGAGCCCGGCGTCATCGAGCTGACGGTGCGCAACGACGGCCCGGACGCGGTCTCGATCGCGCAGGCCGTGGTCAACGATGCGTTTGTGCAGTTCTCCGGCGCGGATGAGCCAATCGAGCGCCTGCGCACCGCCACCGTTCGCCTGTCGCAGCCTTGGATTGAGGGCGAGGCGTACGAGATCGCGCTCGTCACCTCGACCGGCGGCACGATCGTGCACGAGATCCCGGTGGCCGTCGAGACGCCGGAGCCCGACCTGTCGTTCTTCGGCCTCATGGCGCTCCTCGGCGTCTACGTCGGAGTGATCCCGGTGGCGCTTGGCATGCTCTGGCTTCCCTGGGTCCGACGGATCCCGGCGTCCTGGCTGCGCGGTGTCATGGCCGTCACGGTCGGCTTGCTCGCGTTCCTCGCCGTCGATGCCACCCTCGAAGGGTTCGAGCTGTCGGCCGAGGGCTCGCAGGCGTTCGGCGGCAGCGCCCTTGTGCTCCTCGGCGCCGTCGTCGCCTACCTTCTGTTGACCGGGGTCACGGCCTGGATGACGCGGCGCAGGGCCGCCGCCAAGGCCGCGGGGGCGAGCGCCGGGACGCTCGCGCTCATGGTCGCCGTCGGGATCGGCCTGCACAACCTCGGCGAGGGCGTGGCCATTGGCGCCGCGTACGCCACCGGCGCGCTGGCGCTGGGCGCGTTCCTCGTCGTGGGTTTCGCGATCCACAATACGACCGAGGGCCTGGCGATCGTCGCGCCGCTCGCACACGAGCCCGTTCGCATCGGCCGTCTGGTCGTCCTTGGACTCATCGCAGGGGCGCCCGCCGTCCTCGGTGCCTGGGTCGGCGCTGCGGCGTTCAACGCCAGCGCCGCAGCGTTCCTGTTCGGCTTCGGCGCGGGCGCCATCGCTCAGGTCATCGTGCAGCTCACACCCAGCCTGCGCGATGATGATGGCCGGGCCCTGAACCCCGTCGCGGTCGGCGGGATCCTCGCCGGCCTGGCGGTGATGTTCCTCACTGGGTTGCTGGTGACCGGCTGATGGCCGCCGGGCCGCATCGCGTTGGACACACGGGCTCGTCGGAGGCCGTGGAGAACTACGCCAAGGCGATCTACTCACTTCAACAACGCGCTGGCGGCGAGCCCGTCTCGACTAACGACCTCGCCGAGCGGATGGAGGTCACGCCCGCCTCGGCGTCATCCATGGTTCGCAAGCTGACCGAGCTCGGGCTCGCAACGCATGAGCCGTACCACGGCGTGTCACTCACCGAGGACGGCGCGCTGCTCGCCCTCGAGGTGCTGCGCCACCACCGCCTGCTCGAGCTGTACCTCGCCGAGCACCTCGGCGTGCCGTGGGACCGCGTGCACGAGGAGGCCGAGGCGCTCGAGCACGTGATCTCCGAAGACCTGGAGGCGCGGATCGCTGCGAAGCTCGGTGATCCCACGCACGACCCGCACGGCGACCCGATCCCCAGCGCCGACCTCGTGATCGCCGAGCCGGGAACGCGCGCGCTGGCCGACCTCGCGGCAGGTGACCGCGGGACGTTCGCTCGGGTCTCCGATGCGGACCCCGAGATGCTGCGCTACCTGAGCGGCCGCGGGATCGCGATCGGACACGACGTGGAGGTTCTCGAGCGCCAGCCGTTCGACGGGCCGCTCACCGTGCGCGTCGGCGACGCGTTGCACACGCTCGGCGGCAGCCTGGCGCGCGCCATGCGCATCATCACTGATTGACGCAGTCGTCTCAGATGCCGTAGATGAAGTCCAGCCCCATGTCGTTGAGCAGGCGCTGGGCCTCTACGTTGAGCCGGAACATCTCGCCACTGAAGACGAGGTAGCCCATGATGATCAGGACGATCCCGGCGAAGAGCTGAATGGCGAGGTAGTGCCGCTTGAGCACGTCGAACGCGCTCGTCGCACCGTTGAATGCGACAGCGGTGAGCAGGAACGGGACGCCGAGTCCGGCGGAATACACCGCGAGCAGCAGCCCGCCCTGTGCGGTTCCGGAGCTGGTGGCCGCGAGCCCGAGAATCGCCGCCAGCGTCGGGCCGATGCACGGCGTCCACGCAACAGCGAACGCGGCGCCGGCAACCACGGGCCCTCCGCCGGAGGCGCGCTCGATGAGCCCCGGTGGCCGCCACTCACGGTTCAGGGCGGTGACGAACGTCGAGGCGACGAACAGGACGCCCATGGCCATGACTGCGAGCCCGGCGACGGTGTCGAGTGTCTGGCGGTTCTTGAACAGCAGCGACCCCGCGGCGGTCGCGCTGAGGCCGAGCAGGATGAACACCAGCGAGAACGTGCCGATGAACGTCAGGCTGCGACCGACGACCACGCGCCTGGGCCGACTGCCGATTTCAGCCGGTGCGCCTCCGGTGACCGTCGCGAGATACCCGGGGACGAGCGGCAGGACGCACGGTGAGATGAACGACAGGAACCCCGCCGTGAAGGCCAGGAAGATGCTCGGCAGCTGGACCCCCGCAGCGGTCATCGGACTAGACGAAGACCGAGTTCCACGGCGCCCAGAACCTCTCGGCGACGAGTGCGCCGACGAGCAACAGCCACAGGGTCAGGATGATCGCGTGGTTGCGGATCAGCATCGCCGTCAGGCGCCCGGCCCGCCCAGGGTGACGAGCGACCGGCCGCGCGTTGTAGAGCGTGACGTACCAGAACGCCGGGATCGTGACCGCCCACACCGCCATGCAGTACGGGCACAGCGCTCCGATGCGGTAGAGCGTCTGGAAGATCAGCCAGTGGACGAACAGGACGGCCAGCGTGAGTCCCGCCTGGACGATCAGCCAGTACGGCCGCGTGAGTCGCCCGCCGGTGGTCAGGATCAGGCCGGTGGCGGCCAGTGCGGCAAACCCGGCGATGCCCAGGAACGGGTTCGGAAAGCCGAATGCCTCGGCCTGAGCGCTGCGAATGACCGACCCGCAGTCGACCGCCTCCCCCAGCGTGCACGGAGGGACGTACAGCGGATTCTCCAGCAGCCGGAACTTCTCGACGGCGAGCGCGAACGCCGCTGCCAGGCCGACCAGCCCGGCGACCAGGAGCAGGATGCCCAGTCGCCGTGACGCGTCGAGCCGGCCGCTGACGGCACCGGTCACTGGGCAGCGATCGCAGCGTCGAGCTGCTCGCGCAGATCGTCGAAGGACTGCGGCTCGATCTTCTCCTCGTTGATGAAGAACGACGGAGTTCCCTGCACGCCCAGCTGCTGACCTGCCTGCGCGTCGCGCTCGACGCGCGCCGCGGTCTCGGGGTCGGCGACGGCGGCGTCGTACTCGCGCATATTGAGCTTCAGGCCCTTGGCAAAGCCGCGGAACAGCGCTGCCTTGGACGACTGCTGCTCGCCCCAGGTGGATTGCGTCTCGTACATGCGCTGGTACATCTCCTCCAGCTTTCCCTGCTGGGCGGCGGCCTCGACGGCGAGCGCGGCGTTGCGCGCATTCTGGTGGCTCTCGATCGGGAAGTAGCGGATGTTGAACGTCACGCGGCCTGCGTACTGACGGCGAAGCTCCTCGATCGACGGGTACGCCGCCGCGCACGCCTCGCACTCGAAGTCCAGGAACTCCGTGAACGTGACACCGCTCGTTCCGGGCTGACCCAGGCGCCGCGGATCGTCAGCGACGACCTGAGGTGCGTTCGTCGGCGCTTCGTCGGCCGGCGCGGTAGCTGTCGGGGGTGTCGCGGCGGTGGGGGAGGCCGATTGCTCGTCCCCCTCACCACCCGCGGCGACGGCGATCACGGCGATGACCGCGAGGAAGACGCCGACCAGCGCGGCGGAGATTCTGGTGTTGCGACTCATGGACAGCGCTTTCGAGGTCGAAGGGTCGGTTCAGGAGGAAGCGGACCAGTAGCGACAAAACCCACCATCTACGACACAGCGTAGTGGACATCTGTCGAGGCCTCTCATGGCCGGCCGCCAACGCACCGATCACCTGACTTGCACGGCACGGCACCGCGTGCGCCCCCGATCCGGTCCCCGCCATGAAGAAGAAGCTCCCGATCATCGCCGTCGTCGCTCTCGTCCTGGCCGGCGGCGTCTACAAGTTCGCGCTCGCGACACCCGCCCCCAAGCCGAAGTACAAAGTCGAGGGCGAGGTGTACGTGATCCCCAAGGAATTCCTCGTCAACCTCAACGACGGCAGGTTCGCCCGACTGAACGTCGGCTTGGAGTTCAGCCATGGCTACAGCGCCGCTGTCGCAGCAGAGGAAGCAGCGGCCGGGCACGGAGCGAAGGGTGCGGCGAAACCGGTTGAGGGCTTCGGCATCCTGCCCCAGGAACCCGTGGTCCGCGACATCATCTCGGACACGATCTCGGACTCGAGCGCGCGACAGCTCAGCTCTCACGAGCGTCGCGAACGGCTGAAGAAGCGCATTGCGAAGAAGATCAACAAGACCACCGACGTGAACGTCCACGAGGTGCTCTTCACCGACATCACGGTGCAATAGCGCCCAGAGGCAACGAGGGATCGCGCCGGCTAGAGCCGTACTGTGGTTCTCACCTGATGCGGGCGGCGCCACCGCGCCTGCGCAGCGCCCAGTCGATCCCGTTGACCAGTGCCGCGCCAACCGCGAAGATCAAGACCGCGTGCGGAGTAACCGTGAGCAGGGCGATGCTGTCCGCCGCCGCGGTCGACAGCGCGACGACACTCGCGGCGAGCACGACGCCTGACGTCATGATTGCCGCGGCCATCGGCCGGAGCGGGACATCTGCCCGCGCCCGCAGGCCGCACAGGTGGTCCACGCGCTCGGGCTCGATCCCCGCGCCGCAGCGATCGAAGACCAGGAGCGCAGCCGCCAGCGCCCTGCGGTCGTCTGGCCGCGACGCGGCCGCCTCATCCGCGGCGATCTCTGCCAGCCGGGTGTACTCGTCCTGCAGGTCACGCAGCACCGGGAGAAAGAACAGGCCATAGGCGGCACTTCGGGCCGCGATGGCGCGCAGCGGGTCGCGGCGCGCCGCGTGGTGACGCTCGTGGGCGATGACACGGTCGAGCTCGTCGTCGCCGAGCAACGCGACCGCACCTGCGGTCACGTAGACCTCGGGGGAGAGGAGCCCCGCGCAGAACGCCCGCGGTCCGGCCCCGGCCACCACGAGCGCGCCCCGGTGACGTCCCTCGTACCGCAACTCGCGACAGGTACGCTGGTGGGCGATGCCGAGTCGTGCGAGCATCCATCCCGTGCGCCCGATGACCAGGAGCGCCAGCCCGCCGAGCGTGAGCACGGCCGTGGCACGCAGATCGTGTCCGGAGAGCAGCGCTGCGCAGGTGTCTTGGAAGACTCGACCATCGAGCCGCACGCGCGACGCAGCGACGAGGAGCGCTACGAGCGTGACCGCCGCGCCGACAATGACGACCCCCGCCTGAAGGAGGAAGACGCGGCGCGCGTCAGTCACGGCGGGCCATGCGCTCAAGGCGCCGGCGGCGATCGGGGTCGAGTCGGGCGAGACGGCGTGCGAAGTGGACGAGCGCCTCGTCTTCGTAGCGGCCGAGGAGATCGTCGACATCGGCAGCGGCGCGCCGGTCGCGATAGTCCTCGGCGGTGAGCGCGGGTCGGTAGATATCGGTGCGTCCGTCACGGTCGCGCTCAAGCAGGCCCTTGTCGTCAAGGCGCTGCATGATGGTCAACACCGTTGTATACGCGCGCGGGCGGTCTTCGGTGCCGTTCAGCGCTCCGAGCACCTCCCTCACGGTGGAGCGGCCCTCGCGCCACACGATCTCCATCACCAGCGCTTCGAGCTCGTGCAGCTCCGGCGGGGTCGCATGATCTGGGGCGGCCATCTCACGAGCTTATCGGCACGAGAACGCGCCACCGAAACCCCACAAAGCCCTCCGCGCGCCTGCTCGGGCGCCCCGTTCCGACGATCTACTAGGCACGGTAGTACCTTGCTGGGCATGGTGGCCTTCGCGGTGACAATCGTCGTGTTCGTCGTACTGGCAGCACTCGTGCTCTTCTGGGCACGCGCCGACCTGCGGGCGCACGGGGGGCTGACGATGCGGTCGGCCATCGCGTCGTGGCTGCTCTACGTCCTGCACGCCGACTCGGTCGCCTCGGCGGCGTGGGGGAACCTGGTCGTGATCGACGTCCCCGAGGAGCCTGCGCTGGTCGTCGGCGCCACGGTCATCTGCGTCGGACTGGCACTGTTCATCACAGCGAGCGTGCAACTCGGCGTCCGTGGAGACTTTTCCGGCATGCGTCCGCGCCACCTGGTCACCACAGGCGCCTACCGCCTCGCTCGGCACCCGCAGAACACCGGCTGGGGACTGCTGCTACTCGGCGCCGCAATCGCCGGCAGAAGCCTCGTGGCACTCATACTGGTGGCCGTCTTCGTCGTGTTCGTCGACCGCTTCATGCGTATCGAGGACCAGCAACTCGCACATGACTTCGGCGAGACGTACGACGCGTACCGGGCGACGACGCCCGCGGTGCCCCTCGGTCGCCGGCAGGCTGCCGGCCAGCCGGCGTGAACCCTCGGCTGCGGCTTGTGGGCGCGCTCGCCGCCGCGCTCGCGCTGGTGGCGGTCACAGCGATCGCCGTCGCGGCGCGATCCAGCCCGACGCAACTCCAGCCCGACTCGGCCTCCCCATTTCGCGGGTCGCTGATGCCGCGTGGGTTTCCCGCGCCGGACTTCTCGCTGCGCGATGAGCAGGGAACCCGGATCTCGATGCGCGAGTTCCGCGGTCGCGTGGTCCTCGTCGCCTTCCTCTACACGACCTGCGAAGAGAGCTGCCCGCTGGAGGCGCAGCAGGTCAGGCTCGCACTGGACGAACTCGGAGACGATGCCGCCCGAGCCACGGCGATCGGCGTGGCCGTCGATCCGCCACGCGACACGCCCGAGCGCGCGCGGCGCTTTCTGCTCGAGCAGCGGGTCACTGGCCTGATGCGGTTCGTGCTCGGCAGCGCAGCCGAGCTTGCGCCCGTCTGGCGCGGATTCGCTGTTTCTCCGCAGACGGAGGAGTCAGAACATCAGGCGCGCATCACCGTCGTCGACACGCGCGGCGATCAGCGCGTGGGATTCCCGACCTCGCGTGCGCAGCCGGAGGACATCGCGCACGACGTCCGCGTCCTGCTGCGAGAGGCGGAGTAGGCCGGCGTCATGGCGCAGCAACGCGGCCGGTTTCGGCGGCCCGGAGCAATGCCTGAGCATCGGCTTCGCTGATCGCCCCGGCACGGTGACCGACGATCCGACCGCGTGCGTC
The DNA here is from genome assembly GCA_051306365.1 of Solirubrobacteraceae bacterium. GTDB lineage: Bacteria > Actinomycetota > Thermoleophilia > Solirubrobacterales > Solirubrobacteraceae > Svornostia. The sequence continues at coordinate 10,208 of JBPPNC010000221.1, read as the reverse complement.
CAACGCGTAGGTCTCCGGAACCCCGGTGGCGCCAAGGGACCTCGACGCCTCATCGCTGCCGTCCCGCATGCTCGGGTATCGCAGCCGTTCCTGCGCGACGAACGCTCGGGCAGTCCTGCGCACGTCCTGCTGGTTGAGGCCCAGGACGAGCACGCCTCGCGGCTCAGCCGCCTTCCACAGCCCGCGCAACACCGGAGATTCGGCCTTGCACGGGCCGCACCATGACGCCCAGACATTCAGTATCACCGGGGTGCCGCGCAGCTCAGCGAGGGACACGTCCCCGTCGCGCGCAGCCGCATCGATGACGTCATCAAGCGGCGGCCCCACGCTACCCCGCACGAGCAGCGGCAGCTTCACCGGCGCCGGCGTCACGGCCCTGCCCTGTGCCAGGTCGTCGGCCAACGTCGGCGCACCGCCCCGCCCGAGCAAGCCGTAGAGCAACAGCGCCATGAGCGCACCCGCCAGCACGCAGGCGGTGACTGAGGCGACGCGGCCGGTCACAGCCCGGTGCGAATCGCGCGCTCCATGGCTGTGAACCCAAAGGATCCTTCCAGGCGGGCGGTCACGGTGCCCTGGCGGTTCATGACGAAGAGCCACGGCTCGGAGGTCAGGCCGAACCGGGCCAGCGGCGGGCGCAGTCCGCGGTCCACCGCGTTGTCGACATACACCTCTTGGTGGATGAACTCCATGCGGTCCCCGTACCGCTCTCGGAGCTGCAGCGCGATATCCACGACGGGGCCACACACGCGGGAGTGGCAGAGCTGTGGTGTGGCGAACAGGACAGCTACGGGCCTGCGGCCGAGCGTGTCCTTGAGGTCTGCCTCATGCATGTCGTCCGGGGGCTGACGCGTATCGATCTCCTCTACCGAAGCAACGTCGGCGGCGGTGTCCGTCGAGACCCTCGGCGCCGGCTCCCCGACGGCGGGCATCTGATCACGGTCCGGCCGGATCACCTGGAGCTCGCCGTTTGATGCGACCAACTGGTCCTTCACCTTCGTGACGGCCAGCACGGCGACACGGCCGGGCCGGGCCAGCTCGACCTCGGCAGAGTAGATCGCCGCGAACGGATCGGATTCTGCGGCGGCCTGTTCGCTACGAAACGGCGGATCGGTCACGAGCAGATCGGCCGGTGCCGGGAAAGGCCCCCGCGCCACCGCTTGCGGGGACTCAGCGAGATACACCGCTGTCGGACCGTAGATGAACCCAGTCGTCGGGTCGATGATGCCGAACGCCAGCCGGTTGCGGCCCGGCGTGTAGATGCTGCCAGCGGGCGCGTACTCGGGCCCGGCGGCGCCGATCCCGTCTGCCACATCCTGCAGGGACCGCCCGTTGACGGCGGGGAAGTCCGCCGCTCGTGACGAGGTCGCCCCTTGCAGTTGCTGGCGCAGCTCGGCCGAACTGGCAGCACGAGGCGCCGCAGTCTCGCTGTCATCCGTGCCGCCGCATCCACTCAGCGCGAGAGTCACTCCGACCACCGCGAGCGGGGCACAGCAACTCCATCGTCGTCCCCCGCCAGCACCGATCACTACGACACAGCGTAGTCGAACACCGGCCGAGCGGCGGCAGGAAGTCCACTACGCGGCGTCGTAGTCCGCTCAGGAGCTTGCTAGGGTCCCGGCCGAGCCGAATCGCGCCGGCTCCGGCCGGCGCGTACGGGGGACCCAGATCCCGGGGCGAATCGACCACCTGGTCGTAGCGCGTGAGCGCGAGCCCGACAGCTAACTCCGGAGGCTCGCACCCGATGATCACCACCATCTCGCGCAGCGTCCTACCCCTTCTTGGCGTCCTCATGACGCTCCTCCTCCCCAGCGCGGTGGCGGCCGCCCCAAGCGGCGGGGCCGAGGCGTTCTCCGAGCCCGAGGTCGAGCGGATCGACTGCGTGGCGCCAAAGAGCGAGTCCTGCGCGCAGGGCGTCCTGCCCGCCGGCGCGCGCGTCCGTTTGGTGGGCCGCGATCTGCGCGATGTCCGGCGAGTGGTCTTCCGTGGCGCCGACGGTCGCCGCGACGACGCCGCGGCCCGCGTCAGCCACGTGGGCGCCGGCCACGCCGACGTCCAGGTCCCGGGAGCGGCGCAGACCGGCCCGGTCGATCTCGTCGTGCGCGGAGGCGAGCCCGTCCGCGCCATGCCGCGTGTGACGGTCCGCCCGCTGGTGCCTGCCGGACAGGTCGACGGGCACGTGTTCCCGATCAGGGGCAAGCACGACGTCGGACAAACCGAGACGAACAACTTCGGCGGCGGGCGCAATCACCAGGGTCAGGACATGTTCGCCGCCTGCGGCACGCCATTGGTGGCCGCTCAGGGCGGGCGCGTGCGCATGGCCAAGGCCAACCACGCCCGCGCCGGGAACTACCTGGTGATCACCGGCGAGAGCAGCGGGCTGGACTACGTCTACATGCATATGCAGGCGCCGCCCACCGTCGAAACCGGCGACCGCGTCGCCACCGGCCAGCCGGTCGGAGAGGTCGGCGACACCGGGAACGCCAACGGGTGCCATGTGCACTTCGAGATCTGGTCGGCACCCGGCTGGTACACCGGAGGCAAGCCGATCGACCCGCTCCCGCTCGTGCGGGCGTGGGATCCCGACCACTGACATGCGCAGCCAGGCGCCCGGCGCCCCCGAGTGCGCACGATGGCCGTGGTGGTTCGCGCCCGTCGGCGTTGCAGCTGCGTTCTCGGTGACCGGACTGGTCAGCGCGGTCGTCCTCGGGGTGGTCAGCGCCGCGGGCGGCGACGGACTCGACGACCCCACGGTCGCTTCCGCGCTGACGCTGTTGCAGGATGCCGCGTTCATCGGGGTCGCGTGTGCGCTGGCGGCGAGCGCAGGCACGCTGAGCTCCCGCGCGCTTGGCTTTGTCCCGGTGCGGACACCGGTGCTCATCGGGTCGGCAGCCCTCGCGCTCACCGCGTTCCTGCTCTTCGCGCTGCTCTGGGCACAGCTGACCGCCCTCCCCCGCGAGCAGGACACGCTCCGCACGCTCGGCGCCGAGGACGGGAGCGTCCGCCTGGTGCTCACCGCGGTCCTGGTGATCCTGATTGCGCCGGTCGCCGAGGAGGTCCTGTTCCGCGGCCTGGCCTACCGGTCGCTGCGCAATGCCATGCCAGCCTGGCTTGCCGCCGCGCTCGTCGGTCTGGGATTCGGGGCGATCCACTACAGCGGCCCGGACAGTGTCGGTGTGCTGGTGCCTCTTGCGGTCCTGGGTGCGATCTTCTGTCTGTTGTACGAATGGACCGGTTCGCTCTGGACACCGATAGCGGTGCATATCGCGAACAATGCGCTCGCCGTCGGGGCGACCAGCGAGCAGAACGCGGCGCCCGCAGTCGCGGTTTTGGCGGGCACGGCGGGAGTCGCGGCCGTGGTCCTGTGTGCAAGACGACCCTTCTCCGACATATCCACCGCCTGATGACCCACCGACGAGAGGACGCCTCATGACCGCGCTCCAGCGCGCCGCGCTGCTGATCGGCGCCGTAGTGGTACTCGCCGGCGCGTTCGTCGCGCTGCGCCCGTCCGATGACGAGCCCGAGACGACGGCCGTCGTCACAACACCCACCCTCTCCACCACGACGGCCGCGCCGCCGACCGTCACCACCGAACCCAAACCCAAACCCCCGCTGCTGACCTCAGCCAAGGTCACGGAACTCGAGGTCGAACAGGGCGACACCGTGCGCTTCCGGGCCCGCTCGGCCACCGACGACGAGGTCCACGTTCACGGCTACGACCAGTCGAAGGCGGCCCCCGCCGGGAAGACGATCGAGATGTCGTTCACCGCCACCCTGGAAGGCATCGTCGAGATCGAGTTCGAGAACGCCGGAGTCGAGATCGCCAAGCTGACGGTCACGCCATGAGGGCAGGGCGGGTCACAGCGGCAGCGGTCGCTACCGGTGCCGCCACGTTGCTGGCGGCCGCGCCGGCCGCCGCGCACGGACTTGTCGGCAAGCAGGACCTGCCCCTCCCGCGCTGGCTCTTCGGCTGGACCGCCGCACTCGTGCTCGTGATCTCCTTCGTGGGGCTTGCGGTGTTGTGGACACGACCCGTCCTGGAGGAAGCGGGCGAACGCCGCCTGTGCGGCATCACTGGGCTGCTCGACCCACTTGCCGGGCTCGTGGGCGTGCTGTGCTTCGCGGGACTCATCTATGCGGGGTTCGCCGGCTCGGAGGTTGAGACGGCGAACATCGTCCCGACGACGGTGTTCGTGGTCTTCTGGGTCGGCGTGCCCGTGCTCTCCGTCCTGCTCGGTGACGTCTTCCGAGCCGTCAATCCCTGGCGTGCGGTCGGACGGGGGGCCGGGTGGGCCGTCAAGCGGGTCCTCGGTGAGATGCCGGAGCCGCTGCCGTACCCGGAGCGCCTGGGCCACTGGCCGGCCGCGGTGGGCATCTTCCTGTTTGCGGTTCTGGAGCTCGTGTACTCCGACGCGACGGTTCCAAGCCACCTCGCCGTGCTCATGCTCGTCTATGCCGCGACGCAGTGGATGGGGATGGGAATGTACGGCACCCGGGCATGGTCCGAGCGGGGCGACGCCTTCGGGCTGTACTTCGGCCTGTTCGCGACGCTGGCGCCGCTTCGGCTGACCCGCAGCGCCGTGTACGGTCGCGTGCCGCTGTCTGGCACCGCGCGGGTCATGCCGCTCGCGGGCACGGTCGCCCTGCTCAGCGTCATGATCGGATCCACGAGCTTCGACGGGTTCTCCTCCACTCCGGTCTGGGGCACGATCGCGGAGTGGCTGCGCGTCGCGTTCCTTGACCTCGGCTTCACCCTGCGCAGCGCCGTCGAGGCGACGTTCCTGGTCGGCCTCATCGGCTCGACGCTCGTCATTGCGGGGCTGTTCCTGCTCGGCGCGCGCGGTGTGCGTACCGTCGACCCCGAGCGCCGGACCGTGGATCTCGCGCGAACCTTCGCCCCGAGCCTCATTCCGATCGCGCTGGCGTACGTGCTCGCGCACTACGTCGGCCTGCTCGTCTACCAGACGCAGGCCATGGGATACCTGCTCAGCGACCCGCTCGGGAACGGGGCGAACCTGTTCGGAACGGCGTCTCAGACCATCGACTACGGCTGGATCAGCGGTGAGGCCATCTGGTACGTCCAGGTCACCGTGCTCGTACTCGGGCATGCCGCGGGCCTCGCGCTCGCACACGACAAGGCGTTGGTGCTCTTCGGCTCTGGACGACGCGCTACGCGGTCGCAGTACTGGATGCTCGCCGTGATGATCACCTTCACGAGTCTGGCGCTCTGGCTCTTGTCCAACTTCGACTGAGGGAGACGGCGTGGTTCCTTACGCACACGCAGGCCATTGGGCGGTCAGCCTTATCTACTTCGCTCCGGTCGTCGTGATCATCGCGGCGATCGGCATCACGTCGTGGCGCGACCGTCGCGCCGAGGAGCGTGTGGACCCTTCGCAGGCCTCGTAGCCGCCCGGCGCCGCCCGCCGCCGGAAGCGCGTGTCAGCCCGGCACGAGCGTGCGCTCGTCCGGCAGCAGCCGCGGGACCAGGCGCACGTAGACGACCATCCCGAGCACCTCGACCAGCGTCTGGGCGACGATCACCGCGCCGGTCACCGCGTACTCGTCACCGAGCGCAAGGGCGAGCGGCAGCACCACGAGCGAGTTCCGCGTCGCGCCGGTGAACAGCAGTGCTCGCGCAGCGGAGGCGTCGAACCCGAGCGCGCGAGCGATGCCCCGGCCGACGATCGCCATGATCACGAGGAACGCGACGTAGATCGGGACCACGCCGACGACATCGCCGATGTCGTCGCGGACGCGCGGGAACTGGGAGGCGACGACCACCAGGAGCGTCAACGCCATCAGCGCGACCGGGAGGAGGTCGACCGCGCCCTTCAGACGAGTGCCTTGCGGCGACCGCTAGGCCCATGCCTCTGTCGCCAAGGCCAGGGCGAGAGGCAGCGCGATGAGCCGGAGCAACGCCTCAAGGAACGGCTCAGGTTCGACGATGATCTACCCCATCACCCTGGTCCACCGAACCGGGTCAACTCCAGGTTGGGGGCAGCTTCTGCTGGTCGTCGCGGGTCTTCGGCTGAACGATGATCTGCTTGCTCGGCCGGACATGAGGTCGATCCGGGTCTGTTTCAGCTTCTGCTGGGCGTTCAGTCGGACGCGTTGGATCAGGCGGTGAAGCAGGTCCCGAGTAGCGGGCGCTGTACGCGTCGATCACGCGCTGCGCACGGCCGCCCGGCGCCTGGGCGGACCAGGGTTAGGAGAGGCACCTGCTGTTCGAAGGTCGCCACGACGCATCCGAACTCGGCTCGGAGTTCGGCGTCGAGCAGTTCGCTGAGCTGCTGCTGGGCCTGACCGACGTCCTCGGAGGACGAGCCGACCGGATCGGTGCCGGCTGCGGGGCGCGCGCCGGGACGAACCGGGAGCGCAGCCGTGGTTTGCTGGGTGGCCGTTGCGGCACCCTCCGGGCCCGTCGCGTTCTGACTGTCCCTGCAGCCCGCCGTGGCCGCCATGACGAGCACGGCGGCGCAAATGCGGGCCTTAGTGGCCTTGGACGCGGACATTCAGAACATTCTCCGCCTGCCGGGCCCGAGCACGCCACATAGCAGTCGCCCGCGCCCTGGGGTTGCGGTGGCTCGTGAGTCCGAGGCCCTCGTGTCGCTTCACGAGCGGCGCTCCGCTGTCGCCTCGAGACAGCCCTGGCAGGGGGCTACGGCAGTTGGATGAATGAGGTGACGCGCCATCGATGGCCCGAGCGGCGCGCGGCGGCGCGGTAGACGACGTGACGGTCCGCGGCTTCCTCGCGTCCGTCGGACCCGGCGCGTTCGGCGAGCACAACGACGGCGCGCACGAGAGAGCCGTCGTGCCTGGCGTCGATGGCGACGAGTCGTCCGCGGTTGGTCATCCGCTGCTCAGCCCACCGTCCGGTCGCGACCTGCCGGGCTGAATGGGCGAGGTCGCGTGCAAGCGGGCCGCCGGCCAGGGATTGGCGCAGCGCGAGCTGCTGTCTGGCTGTGCGCCAGGTCCACGTCGCGTACGCGACGGCGTAGGCGGCGAGCACGTCGCGCGCCGAGTCGGAGGCCGGGATACCGGTCGGGGCCGCGATCTTCGCGGGCGCGGTATCGCTCTCGGTCCCCGACTGTGGCGGGGGCACTGTCCGCGTTGGGGGGTTGGCGTACGGGTCGGCGCAGCCCGCGAAGCCCAGGGCGATTGCCAGCAGGATCACGGCAATCCAGGTCGATGGCCAACTCGGGCGGGCGTTCATGCGGCGTGGATTCCGACCAGCCGCAGTGGCGAGGTGGGCGGCTGTACGCCGAGGTGCAGGTGCGGAACGCTGTTCGCTGATCCTGACCGGCCGAGGGCTTGGCCGGCTCGGACCTTCTGTCCGGGGTGGACGAGGCGGGTCATCAAGTGCGCGTAGAAAACGGCGACCTTCGGGGTCTGGCAGTCGAGGGTGATGTGGTGGCCGTCCATCCGCGATGCGCCGCCGGAGTAGCCGCCGCGGACTTTGCGCACGGTGCAGTCGCCGATCGCCTGCACGATCGTTCCGTTCGGGGTCCCGAGGTCGATGGCGTTGTCTGACTGCCAGTTGCCGAGGGTGTGAGTGCCGCTGTAGGGACGGCCGAGCAGCGTGCCTCGGGTGCCTCTCAGCGGGTATGCCTGCCCGGACGCGCTGACCTCAACGGCGGGGATCTCGGTCTCCTCTCCGCACCCGGACGGGTCGGCCATGGGGTCGGCCGCGGACGGCGACGCGGCGCCCTGAAGGTACGGCGCCGGATCGACGGGCGTCGAGGAGGGCGCTGGCCCGAGCCTGACCTCGAAGTGCAGGTGCGGTCCGGTGGAGTTGCCGGTGGAGCCGACGTACCCGAGCGTGGCGCCCTGCGGCACGATGTCGCCGATCACGTAGGAGCTGAAGCGGCTCATATGTGCGTAGCAGGTGGTGAAGGTCTGCCGATGTCGGACGCAGACGTAGTTGCCGTATCCGCCGGTGTGGGCGCGGAAGACGATCGTTCCGGTCAGCACGGCTTGGATCGGGGCGCCTGCCGGCGCTCCGATATCGATTCCCATGTGGTTGCGCGAGCAGACGCCGCAGCCGCTTCTCGGCCCGAACCCTGAGCTGATCGTCCGAACCGACGTGGGCCACGCGAGCCGGTCGGTCGACGTGCCCGCGAGGTTCGATCCAGGCGTGGAGGCCATGGGTCCGGTCGACGCGAACGGGTCCTTGGACACGGTCACGGTTCGCCGTCCCCAGGCGTATTGGTGCGCGCGGCCTTTCCAGTCGTAGAAGTCGAGGCGGCGGTTGTCGATCGCGCCGCCGGTGTCGTCGGCCAGGAAGGTGCCCTTGTAGTTGAACGGGTTGGGGTCGATGTAGACCCGCGATCCGCGGGGAATCTGGCCGGGGTCGCTGGCGATGATGTAGGCGGGCCGTCCGTCTCTGAGGTCGGTGCCGCCGGACGTGATGCCGCAGCCCTGCATGCCGGTCTGGCCGGAGCAGTCGTCGGTGTCCCAGGGCGGGCCGTAGGCGGTCGACTGGTAGCGGCCCGGTTGGATGTCTCCGGACGGCCCGGGGTCGTCGCCGGCCGGTGCTCCGGTGCACGTCGCCTTGATCCCGACGAGCGCGGCTGGGACGACGACGAGCACGAGCACGAAGAAGAACCCGGCGGCGAACGGCAGCGACCGTTTCATGCGACCCGGTCCGCGCGTGCGACGACGTCGTTGTGCCAGTCGGGGTCTGCGAGCAGGTCGAGCGCTGCCCAGGCCCGCTGGGATCTCTCGATCTCGGTCTCGGCGTCGAAGTAGCCGGCGTCGGTGAGCGCGAGGTGCCGGAGTGGAAGGTCTTCGTGTGGGTCGGAGGTGCAGGTCCAGTAGACGTGGCTGGCGGTGCGAATGGTGAGCGTCCCGCGTCCGCGTTCGCCGTTGACCATGTACGCTTGGGCGTACTGGCCCTTCTCGGTGTGCAGCTGAGCGATCTGCGCGATCTCCTCGGATGAGAGGCGCAGCGCGGCGGCGATCGCTTCGACCTCCTCGCGCGATTGGCGGAGGAACAGCTGCATCGTGCTGTTGTCGAGCAGGGCGCGTCCGTTCTCGCCCTCGAGGTCCGATCTCTGCTGGCTGATGGCGACGAGGCACAGTCCGACGTGGCGGGCGCGGCGGGCCTGCTCGGCGACCCATTCGCGGGTGGCGCGTCGGCCGACGAGCTTCCAGACCTCTTCGACGACGGTGATCGACCGGCCGTCGAATGGGCCCGCGGCCTGTCCGTCGCGTGCGAGCCTGGCGAGGTGCTGGGCGTTGCGCGCTTCGACGCGCTGCTGAATGTGCTCAAGTGCGACGAACAGCACTGCCGCGCTGATCGCGTCGTCGCCGAGCGAGGGGGAGACGTTGAAGACGAGCAGCGGCGCGTCGGCCGCGGCGACGTTGGTCGGCCGGTCGAACAGGTGCCCGTAGGTGCCGTCTGCGCATAGTTCGGTGATCCGCTGGGCGAGACCTCGGTAGGCGAGGATCTCTTCGTCGGTGGCCTGGTCGTCGCCCTGCGCGCGGTCGGCTAGAGATCCAAGGGTCGCGCGGAGAACCGACTCGCCGGGCATCACGCCCTCTGCGGCGCAACTGGCGTACGTCTCGCGTATTGCGAGCGCCAGCAGGGTCCGTTCGAGCGGCTCGAGTCCGTAGCTGTCGGCGTTGCTGTCGTGCACTCCGATGAGGAGCGCGTGCAGCCGCACGAGGAACTCGACCTTGCTTTTGGGGACGGCGGCGGGGTCCTCGACGTCCCAGGCGTTGAGCACCGCGGCGTCGTGGGATTCGTCGCCGAGTTCGAGGTGGACCGCGCCGGGAATCAGCTCGCTGAGGAACTCGTAGTGGCCGGTGCTGCGGTCGATGATCGAGACCTGCGCGCCGCGGGTCATCGCGGCCGAGCAGAGGTTGATGATCGATGCGGTCTTTCCGCCGCCGCTCTTGGCGAAGACGAGGAGCACGCCGTTGTCGTGTCGGCGGTCGAACGGGTTGACGTTCTCGACTGTCCTTCCGGGGTCGGCGAATGCGAATGGCACGCCTTCGGGCGACCCGCATGAGGTCGAGAGGAACGGCACGCTGTCGGCGGCGTTGCGGGTCACGCAGCGGAATGTGCGCTTGGCGTAGTCGAGTCCGAGCGGCAGGGAGGAGCGCCAGAGCTCGATCTGCTGCATCTCGCCGTCGCTGACGCCGGCGTCGACCTGTCCGCCGAGGGCGCGCATGGCGGCGGTGACGTCGGGGGCGAGCTGCTTGGGGTC
>JBPPNC010000192.1:0-8617 GCA_051306365.1 Solirubrobacteraceae bacterium | reverse complement strand
GCGGGCACCGGCTCCGGTTCCGGCGCAGGCGGGATGAGCGCCTCGGCCGGAAGCGGCTCCTCGGCGGGCGGCTGGACCGGCGGCCAGGCGGGCGCCTTGTCGGGCGCGGCCTCGGACGTGCTCCACGCGGGCGCCGGCTCGGGTTCAGGGGCCGGGGGCGGCTCCGGGATCGCCGCCGCGGGGAGCTCGGGTTCCGGCGTGGGTCCAGGGGCCGCAGCAGGCGGCTCGACCGACGGCCACGCGCCCTGGGCGCTCGGCGGCTCGATCGGCGCCCACGCGGGCGCATCGGGCTCCGGCGGCGCGGACGGCTGCTCCCCGGCGGGCTCATCGCCCTCCGGCTCGCTGCCGGACGCGACCGCGAGCAGCTCAGCCGTGCTCGGCTCGGGCCACACAGGAATCTCGGGCGGAGGCGGCGTCGGCTCCTCAGAGCCGGCCGGGGTCTCCTCCGGCCCCTTGGAGGTGTCCTCACTCATTCGGGTGGATCCTCCCCATCGAAGATCTTCCGGAACGCCATCGCGGCGGCCCGGGCGGTGATCGCCGTGGCGATGGCGCCGAAGCCGGCGAGCAGAGCGGTCCACACGAGGCGCTGGACGAGTTCGTTCTCCTTCATCTCCACCGAATCCAATCAGACCGTGCCGGCAGATGCCGGTGTTGCATCAAGTCCACCGCAGACCGTCTCGATCACGAGGCCCTTCGCGCGGTCGTACTCGGCCTCGCCGGCAGGCAGCAGATCAAAGATCCACCCCGTCAATACCTGTTCGATCGCGCCGTAAAACGCCATGGCCGCGAACTTCGGCGTGACGGTGTCCTTGAACTCCCCGTCCGCCTGCGCCCGCGCGACGATCTGGGCGATGAGATCGTACGCCTCGCCGATCTGCTCGAGGTGCGTGCGTCCGAATGAGTTCGCCGCGCGCGTCACCTCGACGATGATGACCTTCATCACGTCGGGATCGTGCCGGTAGGACTCCACGATGAAGCCGGCGATCGCCTCGAGCTTGGCGCGGGCGGGCGCGTCGCCGGCGTCGATCTCGCGGATGACCTCGAGCATGACGTTCCAGCGCTCGAGGAAGATGCGGTCGAGGATCTCCTCCTTCGACCCGAAGTAGTGGTAGACGAGGCCGTACGCGACGCCCGCCTCGTCGGCGATGTCCGCCACGCGGCAGGTGTGAAAGCCCTGGCGGGCGAACACGCGGACGGCCGCATCGAGGATCTGCCGCTGCCGGTCCGCGCCGGCCATCCGCTGCGCCATCAGCCCTGCACCTCAGCGGTCTCCGCCCACCGGTACGCCGACGGCCGCCGGTTTGCGAGCGCCGGGAGCTTCGCGCGCACGTGGTCCTGCCCTGCGAGATCGAGATCCGCGACGACGTGGCCCTCACGGTCGGGCACGACACCGAGGACCACGCCCCACGGATCCACGATCATCGAGCGCCCGCCCGACCGGTACGTCGGCGGATGCTCGCCGATCTGGTTCGCCGCGACGACGAAGCACTGGTTCTCGATCGCCCGGGCGCGCAGAAGGATCTCCCAGTGGTCGCGCGTGGTCGCCAGCGTGAAGGCCGCGGGCACGACGAGCACCCGGGCACCCCGGAGGGCGAGGAGCCGGTACAGCTCGGGGAACCGCAGGTCGTAACAGATGCTGAGGCCCAGGCCGACGCCGTCCGCGGTCGCGGACACGACCACCTCGTCGCCGGGTGTCTCGAGGTCGGACTCGCGGTACGCGACGCCGTCGACCTCGACGTCGAACAGGTGGATCTTGCGATACAGCGCGTGGATCTCCCCGTCGGGCCCGGCGTGCACCGACGTGTTGCGCGTGCGGTCATCCCCGGGCACGAGCTCGCCGAACGAGCCCGCCACGAGGTCGATGCCCAGTTCACGCGCGACGGCGCACGCCCAGGTCGCAGCCTCGCCGTCGAGCGGCTGCGCAGCGGCGCGCATCGCGTCGTCGTCGCCGAGCGCGACCCACTTCTCGGGCAGCACCACGAGCGTCGCGCCGTCGGCGGCCGCGGCGCGCACGAGCGCGTCGGCCCGCTCGAGATTGCGGGCGACGTCGGCGGTGGCGTTGAGCTGGACGGCGGCGGCGCGCATGGTGATTGACTGACGAGTCAACTCAGCGGGATGCTACCCGCATGGACCTGCATTACCGCGGCGATGGATCGCACCGCCCGCACGACCTGCCCCTTCCCCCCGACGGGATGCCCCTCTGGCGCGCCGGACGGCCGCTGAAGCGGTGGCGCTACATCGGCGCGTTCTCCGAGGAGGTGATGCTGTGCGTCGGCTCCGCGCGGATCGGCCCGGCGGCGAGCGCGTGGTGGGCCGTCTGGGACCGGCGCACACAGCGGCTGCACGGCCGCACGTGGCTCCGGCGCGGGCCGGTGCGGTTCGACGACGGGGGCGTCGCCGTCCGTGACGGCCAGGCGGCGATCGACCTGCGCGTCGATGAGGGCGCGGGCGTGGAGACGATCTGCCCGGTCGACGGCACGCAGGCGTACACCTGGACGCGTAAGCAGGCGGCCCGCCCCGTCCGCGGCCGGATCTCCCTGCCCGGCCAGCCGGTCCTGGGCCTGCGCGCGCTCGCGGTCGTCGACGACAGCGCCGGGTATCACCCGCGCCACACGGCGTGGTGGTGGTCGGCGGGCGTCGGCACCACCCCCGACGGCCGGACCGTCGGGTGGAACCTCGTCACCGGCATCAACGACCCGCCGCAGGCCAGCGAGCGCTCCGTCTGGGTCGACGCCGTCGCGGCCGAGCCCGGCCCCGTCCGCTTCGACGGCCTGCTGGGGATCGACGGCCACGACGGCGAGCGCCTGGACTTCGCCGCCGAGGCGACCCGCGAGCGCCACGACAACCTCCTCGTCGTGCGCAGTGACTACGAGCAGCCCTTCGGGACGTTCACCGGCGTCCTGCCCGGTGGTGTCGAGCTCGCCAGCGGGATGGGCGTGATGGAACGACACGACGCGCACTGGTGAGCGCCGCGCCGGCCGGGAGGGGCGGACTACCCGACGGGCGTGGGCGGCGCGGGCGCCGGAGTCTCGGGCTCGGGCGTCCGCCCCTTCTCCTTGCGCACGCGGCGCTCGGGCGGGACCCGCACGACGTCCCACGCCAGCCCCGTCTTCTCCATGCTCCAGATCAGCGCGGCAGACGGGTCGACCTGCCAGGGCTTCAGCCCGTGCGCGGCGGAGGTGGGGAACGCGTGGTGGTTGTTGTGCCACGCCTCGCCGAACGAGAAGACGGCGAGCGGGGCGAAGTTCCGGGAGTGGTCATCGGTCTCGTACGGCTGCTTGCCGAAGAAGTGGCAGAGCGAGTTGATCGAGAAGGTGACGTGGTGCAGGACGAAGAGGCGGATGATGCCGCCCCAGAGCAGACCGGTCAGTGCGGCCTGCCAGGAAAGACCGCCGATCAGGAATCCCAGCACGCCGCCGGACAGGATGCCGGCGACGGCCCACAGGACGAACTGCGAGTGGACCTTGCTGACGATCGGGTCGGCGACGAGATCCGCTGCGTAGCGCTCGTGCGAGCCGCGCTGATCGTGCATGAAGATCCAGCCGACGTGCGCGTGGACGAGGCCGCGGAACGCGCCCTTCCACCCCACCCCGTGGTCGACATGCGGGCTGTGCGGATCGCCGAACTTGTCGCTGAACGCGTGGTGCTTGCGGTGGTCGGCGACCCAGCTGATGACGGGCCCCTCGATCGCCGTGGAGCCCATGATCGCGAACAGGCGCCGCGTCTTCGGCCCGGTCTTGAAGCTGCGGTGCGTGAAGAGGCGGTGGAAGCCGACCGTGATCCCGTATCCGCTGAACGTGTAGAGGATCAGGAAGACCACGAGGTCGCTCCAGTACAGCCACGAGTTCCACGCGAGGTACGCGGCCACGAACAGGGCGAGGAACGGGATGAGCGTGACCAGCCCCGTGATGATGCGGTCGCGCGCCTCGTGCTCGACCGGCTGGATGTCTTCGGGCGAGAGTCCGTCCATGGCGCCGATACTACCCCTCGATGCCGCTCCCTCTCCTGACCCCACGGCTGTCCATCCGGCCGTACGACCCCGACGACCACGAGCAGATGCACGAGGTCCTCTACGGGGACCCGGAGGCGATGCGGTTCATCGGCGGGCCGCTGCACCCCGACGAGACCGCACGGACCGCGCGCCGGTACGCGGAGATGCACGTGCGCACGGGCTCTGCGTGCTGGGTCGTCGAGGAACGGGAGACGGGGTTCATCGTCGGCGAGGCGGGGCTGGAGCCGTTCGATGGGGAAGGCCCTGATGTCGAACTGGCCTACGCCTTCGGCCGGGCGCACTGGGGCCGGGGCTTCGCGACCGAGGCCGGCCGGGCGATCCTCGCCGAGGGCTTCGAGACCCTCGGCCTCTCCCGGATCGTCGCCGTGACGCGCGACGGGAACACGGCATCGCAGCACGTGCTCAACAAGCTCGGGTTCCTCCCGGCCGGCCGGCGCACCGCGTGGGGGCACGACCAGCCGTACTTCGTCCTCGAGCGCACTGCCTGGGCGGCGACGCGCGTTCACCAGGATTGAACGTCTCATGTCGGACGCGAGAACGATGTTCGCGCGCGCTGCACGCCTCTGGGTCACCGTCGACACGGGGTCGGCGGACCTACCCGTGGGAGGGCGGATCACATGATCCCCAAGGAGCCGGGCGGCGACCAGCCGCGCAACGTCACGACGGGCGAGTGGGAGGGCGAGCAGGCCACCTACCGCACCGACCGCATCATCGTGAAGCTCAGGACCCCGGCGGAGGACTCGGCCAGGAGCGTCGCCGAGATCTGCGCGGACATCGCCGAGGCGATCCCCGGCGGTGAGCAGTGGGAGGCCTCGGGCTCGACCGGGCGGATGCTGTACTCCGTTGCGCCGGAGGCGGACGTGGCGCAGGTCGCGCAGGACATCAGCGCCCGCGACGACGTCGAGTGGGCCGAGCCGGACGTCATCGACTCCGCCGCCGTCGTCCCGACGGACACGCGCTACGGCGAGCAGTGGGCGCTCCCCAAGGTCAACGCCCCCGCGGCCTGGGACCTGAGCACCGGCGGCACGAACGTCGTCATCGGCGTCATCGACAGCGGCATCTCCATGTCCGCCACGGGCGGCCTGAACCACCCCGACCTCGACGCGTCCCGGTACATCCTCGGCACGGACTTCGTCGACGGCGGCACACCCCGTGACCTCAACGGCCACGGCACACACGTCGCGGGCATCGCCGCCGCGGAGGCGAACAACTCGCAGGGCGTCTGCGGCTTGAACTGGGGCTCGGACGTCTACATCTGCCGCACGCTCGACGCGAGCGGCAACGGCAGCTCGGCGAGCTTCGCCTCGGCGGTCGAGGAGATCGTCGACTTCGCGGTCGCCGCGGGCAAGAAGACGGTGATCAATTACAGCGGTGGCGGCGCGCCGAACAACACGAAGCGCGACGCCTGCAGGTACGCCAGCGACCGGGGGATGATCCTCTGCGCCGCCGCGGGCAACGACAACGGCGGGCCGGTGATCTTCCCGGCCGCGTACTCCGTCGACTTCCCCGGCGTGATCTGCGTCGGCTCGACGGACTCGGCCGACGCGGTCTCCGGGTTCTCGAACCACGGGCCGGAGGTCAACATCGTCGCCCCGGGCAGCGACATCCTCTCGACGATGCCGACGTACGCCGTGGGGATCCCCGGCACGCTGAACTACGACGAGCTGAGCGGCACGTCGATGGCGACGCCGCTGGTCAGCGGGCTCGTGGCGCTGATGTGGACCCGTCACCCCGGGTTCACGAACCAGCGGATCCGCGACTGCCTGCAGAACACGGCGGTGAAGCTCGGGGCCGGCACGTTCGACAACAGCTGGGGCCACGGCCGGGTCGACGCGGAGAAGGCGCTGCGCTGCGGCGACCTGTTCCCGCCGTTCACGCGCTTCACGAACTTCACCCTGAACACGAGGACGAAGTTCACGCTGTTCACGCCGATCACGTTCTTCACGCGGACGCGCTTCACGTTCTTCACGCCGTTCACGCCGTTCACCCGGTTCACCTTCGACCCGGGCGACCCCTTCGGCGGGCGTGACCCCATCGTTCGCCCGTTCGTGCGGTTCGCGGGCGCGCTGCTCGACCCCGCGGAGCTCACGCTGGACCGCTTCGAGGTCTTCGCGCCCGTCGCCGAGCCGCTCGCGGCCGTGGGGCTCGAGGGCCTCGACCAGGTCGCCGCCACCGACCCGGCCGCGCTGAGCGAGGCGCTCGGCCAGGCCCCGGAGGAGGCCGCGGCACTCGTCGGCGCCGCCCAGGACCACCTGCGCCGGCTCGCGAGCGCGGCCTGATGGGCGCCGCCGAGATGTGCAGCGTCGTCGTCTGCACGCGCAATGAGGGGGCGATGCTGCGCCGCACCGTCGCGAGCGTGCTGGACACGACGGCGTACCCGTCAATCGAAGTGGTCGTCGTGGACGACGGCTCGACCGACGGCAGCTGCGAGGGCCTCCCCACGGACCCTGGGTGCGGCCGAGGCCTCGGGTGCGTACGTGGTGTTCCTCGACGCCCACTGCGAGGTGTCGGCGAACTGGATCGACGTGCTCGTCGCGGCGCTGCAGCCCCCGGACGTGGCGGTCGTGGGCCCGGCGTTCACCGCGCTGGACAGCGACGACCCGTACCGCGGCTGCGGCATGACGTGGGTCAGCGAGCGGCTGGAGACCGCGTGGTTCGCCGCCCCGCGCCCGGTGGCGCCCGCCGAGGTGCCGTTCGCGCCGGGCGGCTGCCAGGCATGGCGGGCCGACACCTTCGCCGCCGTCGGGCGGTTCGACGAGGGCATGACGCGCTGGGGGTTCGAGGACATCGAGATCTCTCTGCGCGCGTGGCTGCTCGGCTACCGGGTGCTCGGCGCGCCCGCGGCGGAGGTGGCCCACCACTTCCGCCTCGAGCGGGCGTTCACCGTCGAGGACGCCGGGGTGCTCCACAACTACCTGCGGATGCTCCACCTGCACCTCGCGCCGCAGCGGATCGACCGGTTCACCGCCGCGCTGGGGCCGTACCCGGGGCTCGACGACGCGCTGCGCACGATCGCCGGCGGCGATGCCGGCGAGCTGCGCGCCGAGCTCGCAGCGGTGCGCGTGCGCGACGACGACTGGTTCCTGGCGACGTTCACGCCGCACCTCGACGCGGTCGCGGCCTGAGCCCCTCCGCGTGCGCCGCCCCAGCCGCGCGCGGCGCACGCAGCAGGCCCTAAAGTACGGGCCGAACCGTCCGCCGCTACTCGCCGTCGAGGTGACGGCGCAGCTCGGCGAGCAGCATCCGCGTGTGCATCGCGCCGAGCAGGTCGCGCAGGGGCTCCACGCCCGAGCTGACGATCTCGACCGCCTCATCGGCCTCGACCTGACCCGCGAGGCGATTGATGAAGGTCCGGACCTCCTCTTCGACGACGGGGGCCAGGGCGTCGCGGTAGCGCAGCGTGTCGTAGACCGTGAAGCCGATGCGCTCGTCGTAGCCGCCGGCCCGGAAGCGCGAGATCGCCTCGAGGATCTTGACGTCCTCGGGGTCGTAGCCGCCGGCGATCGGCGAGACGACGCCCAGCTCGCCGAGCCGCTCAAGCGCGTCGAGCGGAATACCGAACCGCTCACGCGCCTCTTCGGCACCCACGCGGTCGCCCTGCGCCTCGAGCGCGCGCTGAAGGATGCGCTCCTCGACCTCGAGGAGCCGGCGCGCCCTCTCCGGATCATCCTCGATGACCTCCCGGATCACCCGCAGCGGCATGTACCGGTCCTCCTGCAGGCGCTTGATCAGCTGGATTCGGTCGACGTAGTCCGGCGGGTAGTACGCCATGTTCCGGGAGGTGCGCAGGATCTCGCCGCCGTCGCCGAGCAATCCCTCACGCAGGTAGTGCTTGATCGTCGCCGAGCTCACGCCGGAGCGCTCGGCGAGCTCGCTCATCTTCAGGAGGCCGTCTGCCTTCATATCTCACCCTTAGGTCGAGGCTAAGGGTTCCCGGTTGTGAAAAGTGGAACGTGTCACATCTCACCCTGACGGGGTGAACGCGGGAGGTCAAGGCGTCCTGGACGTCCTGCGATCTCCCAGAAAAGAGATACGATGCCCCTCGCTCGGCACCCTCGCCGCGAGGTGGGCTCGCAAAGCCAGAGGTCTCCGGGTGCGCTGAATCCCCCGCGCAGCCAGAGACGGCTCGGCCGCCGGCGGCCTGTCCAACGCCGCCGTCTCGCACCCGAACCCGGAGCACCATGAACAAGCGCGCGTCCGCGATTCTCGCCGCCTCCGTCGTATCCCTGCTGGCCGCCGCTCCGACGGCGTCCGCGACCAACATGACCCCGCTCGTCACCTGCGTCGAGAAGACGGACACCGGCTACCTGGCGCACTTTGGGTACCGCAACGACGAGAAGACCACCGTGACGCGCGGGATCGCGGTCGAGACCGGTCCCTACAGCTGGCCGCGCTACCGCTGGCTGAACATGGTCTTCAACGGCGCCTGGGCCAACACGAAGGCCGAGGTCGCGCTGATCGATCGCGGCCAGCCTGAGACGTTCCTACCCGGCACGCACGACGACGTGTTCACCGCGCCCTTCACCTCCGGGACCCTGACATGGGCGCTCGTGGGCCGCTTCGCCGTCGCGAGCGCCGAGAGCCCGGCCTGCCCGACACCCGACC
>JBPPNC010000145.1:0-29719 GCA_051306365.1 Solirubrobacteraceae bacterium | reverse complement strand
ACCCTGCGAGGCCGAGCAGGCCGAGCACGGCGCCGAGCACGATGAGCTGGGCGGCGAGCGTCGCGCCGGCCGGGACGTCGCCCTTGGCCTCGCGCTGCAGCAACCGCTTCTCGACCACGAGTGGCCGGGTGAACGCCGCGGGGGCCGGGACCTCGGGCGCGGGGATCGCTTCGTCGCGCGGGAGGAACACCGGCGCGCCGGCCATGGTCGTGCCGCGGTGCAGGCGGATCGACGACTTCCACGTGCCGTGCACGGGCATCGGCACGGTCTGCCACACGTCGGGTGCGATCTCGGTGAGCTCGTCGGTGCGCAGCGGCTCCTTGCCCTGGTAGGAGATCGAGCGCAGCCAATCCGCGTCGCGGGCGACCTCGGGCGGGTCGAACCGCACGGTCGCGACGACCTCGCGGTTCGGCGCGCTCCTGACCTCCTCGAGCGTGAAGGCCACGGTGGCCCGGGGCGCGTCGGTCGTGCGGAGACCGGCGAAGGCGACGCCGATCACCAGTACGGCGGCAACGGCCGAGAGCTGGAACCCGCGGCCGCCGATCAGGTCGGTTCGCTGGCGCAGCCCGGCGGCGATGAACACGCCGAGGAACCCGGAGGCGGCGGCGACGGGCACGGACAGCGCGATCGCGGCGGGCAGGATGTGCGCGGGCCACGGGATCGGCATCCACACCTGCGACCACGCGAACTCCGCGAGCACGCCGACCGAGCCGATCAGCGCGCCGCTCAGGAGCCCGAACGCGACCGGGCGGCGGCGGGCGCCCACGGCGACGGCGGCGAGTTCCACCAGCCCGGCCTCGACGAGGTAGAGCGGGAAGTGCGCGACCGACTGGCCGAAGACCGGGCCGACGATGATCGTGTACGCGCTGCGGGCCACGAGGTAGAACGCGAGCGCGCACAGCAGGGCGGCACGCCCGCCGACGATGCGGGTGCAGACCAGCGCCAGCGCCGCGGCGCCCGCGACGATGACCGGGTGGAACAGCAGGCGGAACTGCGGGACGCCGTAGTCGAACTCGCCCTGGAAGATCGTCAGGCCGAGCAGCAGGCCGCCGCCCGCCAGACCGGCCTGTACCTCGGGGCGGCTGAGGACGCGCAGCGGCGCGAGGAGGGCCGGCGCGGCGGGCAGAGTCGCAGTCTGCGCGCCATTCCGCGCGTCGCGCTCGGCACGCATTGCCAGCCGCCCCTCGCGGAGCAGGATCATGAGGCCGAGGACGCTGACGACCGGGCCGACCATCATCCACAGATGGGTCGTGCCCCACAGCGTCACGTCCTGGCCGAACAGGCGGTGCGACAGGTCGTCCAGCGGGAATCCGACGAGCGAGAAGGACGATGCGACCGTGATGAGGATGCCGCCGACGGGTGCGTACCAGCTCGACGTGATCCGGACGGCCGCGGGGCCGGGGCGCTCGCCGGGCTTCGGCAGCACGACGGCCAGCCAGCCCGCAGCGAGGCCGCCGAGGAGCCCGAGCAGCAGCAGGTAATGCGACGGGTTGGCGAGCGGACCGGCGTCCCGGCCGTTGTCGATGTGCAGCGACTCGTCCCAGATGAGCCCGAGCAGGCACGGGATCAGGGCGATCGCGGCGATCGACGCGGGGATGGCCGCCCAGCCGGGCAGGCCGCCGAGGCTGCGGCTCCAGCGTTCCCACATCTCGATCACCGCGAGCGGCCGTGAGCGCTGGCGGAGGCCTACGAGGACGAGCGCGCCGACGACGAGCGAGGCGGCGGCGGTGACGAGCAGGATCTGCGTCGTCTCGGCGCCGCCGGCGGACGGCGCGGCGGCGGCCAAGGCAGAGAACGCGCTCATGCGGCGAAGGTTACCGTATCGTTCAAACAGACGGGTAACGCCGCGTGACACCCGCCTCGCCGGGCATGATGTGATCGTGAGGACCCGTACACCCCGGCTCGCAGCCGATGCGCGCCGCAGCCAGATCCTCGACGCCACGCTGCGTGTCGTCGCACGGGAGGGGTACTCCGGCCTCACGATGGAGGTCATCGCCAAGGAGGCGGGGGTGACCCGCACGCCGCTCTACGCGATCTTCGGCGATCTCGACTCGCTCCTGCGCGCCACCGCCGACGAGAGCGAGTCGCGGGCGCGCGCAGCGATTCCCGAGGAACTCCTCATCGACCTCGGGAAGGCCCGGCCGGATGATGTGCTCACCGCGGCGGCGCGGCTGTTCCTCGAAGCGGTCCGCGCGGATCCGCTGACGTGGCAGGTCCTGCTGCTTCCCGCCTCCGGTACCCCGAAGGCGGTGCGGGTCCGCTACGAGCGCAACCGCAAGGAGGTGATCGACCGCGTGGAGCAGTTCGTGCGCTGGGGGCTGACCCGTGTCGGCCCGCCCGAGGGTGCCGACCCGCACGTCATCGCGCGGATGATCGTCGCCGTCGGCGAGGACCTCGGTCGCATGGTGCTCGCCGAGCCCGCGCGCTGGCCGCCGGACCGCATCGCCGCCGCGATCGGCGACGTCGTCGCGCTGCTTCCCGCCGAGCCGAGCCGATGAGCCCGAAGGGCGTCACTTCCAAGCGCCGGATGCCGATGGAGGAGCGCCGGCGCCAGCTGCTGGACATCACGCTGCGGCTCGTCGTCGAGGAGGGGTTCGGCGCGGTGCAGGCGCAGCGCATCGCGACCGAGGCGGGTATCACGAAGCCGATCGTCTACCGCGCGTATCCGAGCCTCGCGGCGCTGCAGATCGCGATGCTCCGGCGCGAACAGCGCCGTGTTGACGGGGTGCTCGACACGGTCGCCCCGGTCGACGCGGGCGACCGCGCGCCAAGAGACATGCTGCTCGAGAGCCTGGGCGGCATCCTCGACGCGGCCGCCCAGCGTCCCCTGACGTGGCAGCTGGCGCTGCATCCGCCGGAGGGCACGCCCGTGGTGGTCCGCAAGATCATCGACCGGCGCCGGGAAGCCCTGCTGGACCGCACGCGCGGGCTCGTGCGCGCGGGCCTGCCGAAGCTCGGCGGTGGCGAGAAGATCGACGACGAGCTCATGGCGCGCATCCTGCTGGCGCTGGCGATCGAGCACGTGCAGATCGTGCTGGACGACCCGGAGACCGATCGCAACGCGCTGCTGCGGTCGACCGAGGCGATCCTTGACCGGCTCAACTGGGCGTAGCGACAGCGACAGCGACCGGGCGCTCGACGGGCGCCTCGGCCCGCGGCCGGACCTTCCGCACCGTCACCGGCACGCCGTGCTTGGGCGCCAGCGTGACCCCGCGCATGACGATCGGGTCCTCGGTCGCCCGGCGCGGTGCGAACTCCACGCGCTCGACGATGACGCGCAGCACCTCCACCATCTCCGCCTGCGCGAGCGCCGCGCCGATGCAGCGGCGGATCCCGCCGCCGAACGGCAGCCACGCGTAGGACTCGGTCGTGCCGTCGAGGAACCGCTCGGGGCGGAACTCCTCGGGCTCGGGGTAGAGATCGGGGCGGTGATGGACCAGCGCGATGGCGGGAAAGACGTAGGTGCCCGCGGGCAGGTCGCAGCCGCAGCGACTCCTTCGCGGTGGCGTCGAGGTACGCGTCGTCGCCGGCGGCCACGGCCTCGCGTACGCGGGCGTACGCCTCGGGGCGGCGCATGAGCAGATCGACGGTGAACGAGAGCGCGGTGGCGGTCGTCTCGTGGCCCGCCGCGAGCATGGTGAAGAGCTCGTCGCGCAGCTCCTCCTCGGTGAGCGGCGCGCCGTCCTCGTCGCGGGCGCGCAGGAGCAGGGACAGGACATCGGTGCGCTCGTCGAGGTCGGGCGCCCCGCGGCGTCGTGCGATCTCCTCGTACAGCATCGCGTCGGCGACCTGCCTGCGGCGGATCAGCTTCCCGCCCGGGCTCCACGGCCCGAAGTCACGCTGCATGCCGGGGACGAGCAGCACGGCGGTGCTCGCGTCGATGACCGAGCACAGCGCGTCGCGCAGGCGCTCGACCCGGGCGGGCTCGGTCACGCCGAACACCGCACGGCAGATGACGTCGAAGGTCAGTGTCCGCATGCGGGCGCGCAGCATGATCCGGTCTCCCGCACGCCAACGGTCGACCTCACGCTCGGCTGCCTCATAGATGATCCGTCGGAACTCGGCGACGTGGCCGCCCTGGAACGGGGGCAGCAGGAGCTTGCGCTGGCGCAGGTGGCGCGGCCCGTCGAGGACGAGCACCGAGTCGGGGCCCAGCACCGGTGTGAGGAACGAGTTCGCCTCGCCGGCGAGCAGGTCGGACTGGTCTCCGGTGAGCAGGTCGCGGACCGCGTCGGGATCCGAGACGTAGACCCCGGGGCTGAAGCCCGTGAACCGGATGGTGAACGCGTCGCCGTACTCGGCCTGCCACTGGCGCAGCCGGTCCAGGGGCCGGTGCAGGAACCGCACTGACGTGACGATGCTCGGTGCGCGGGGGCCTGGGGGGAGCGCCACAGCAGAACTCTACGTCTCCTGTTGCGCCGATGCGCCGGGAGTGAGATCGTCGGATGGGCAGGTCCGGACCCCTCGGACCGGGCCGTGACCATGAGGAGGCCAGCCACGGCCGACCGCATGTTGTGCATCACGGTCGACGCCGGTCTGTGCGTCGACGGGCTGTGCCTGACGGACGGCTACACGAACGAGGGCATCGCGCAGCAGATGGCGCTCTACCAGGAAGCCGTGAGCAGCACTCCGCAGATGGCGTAGTTGGCTGGAGCGCAGCGGCGGGCATCCGATGACCACGGCCATGCCCGAGGATTCCCGCCGCGCGTCGGTCGCACGCGCGCACATCGCCGCACTCGTGTTCGGATGGGGCATCGAGCCCGATCGGCTGACGAGCGTGCTGACGCGCGGGTGCTGGCCGGGGACCGCCGACGGGACGCAGCCCGCGGCCCGCGGGTGGGTCAAGCGCCGGGGCGCCGACGGGCCGCAGTTGCAGGCGCCCGGCTGCGAGTGCGCCGCGGGACATTGCCTGATCTGCAACTGAGGCTCACCAGACGTCGATCATCGTCCGCCGCCGGCCCGACGCGGGCGGCGGCGGGACGGGCGCGGCGTGCAGCGCGGCGACGAGCCGCGCGCGGGTGTCGGCCGGGTCGATGACGTCGTCGATCTCGAAGTGCGCGGCCATGTTCAGCGCGCCGATCTGCCCCCGGACCTGCTCGACGAGGTCGCGGACGCGCTGCTCGCGCTCGTCCTCGTCCTCGATCGCCTCGAGCTCCTTTCGCAACGCGAGCCGCACCGCGCCCTCGACGCCCATCGCGCCGAACTCGCCGGTCGGCCACGCGATGTTGAGCACGGGGACGTGGAACCCGCCGCCGGCCATCGCCTGCGCGCCGAGACCGTAGGCGCGGCGGACGACGACGCAGAGCCAGGGGACCGAGAGCGTCGCGGCGCTCACGAACATCCGGGACGCGCGCCGGACGAGCGCGGCGGACTCGGCGTCGGGTCCGACCATGAAGCCGGGCGTGTCGACCAGCGAGACGATCGGCAGACCGAACGCGTCGCAGAGCTGCAGGAAGCGCCCGGCCTTCTCGGACGCCTCGGCGTCGATGGCGCCGGACAGGTGCGCGGGGTCGTTGGCGATCACGCCCACCGGCCGGCCCTCGATCCGCGCGAGCGCGGTGATCATCCCGGGGCCGTACGCGCGGCGCAGCTCGAGCACCGAGCCGCTGTCAAAGAGCCCGTCGAGGACGGCGCGGGCGTCGTGGATGCGCTTGGCATCCTCGGGAATGAGGGTGCGCAGCTCACGCTGGTCGGCACACGACCAGTCCGCCACGGGCCCCGTGAAGTAGCCGAGCATCCGGCGCGCGATCGCCACGGCGGTGGCCTCGTCCTCGGCGAGCACGTCGATGACGCCGTTGGGCTCCTGCATCGTCACCGGCCCGACGTCCGCGGGGGCGAACGTGCCGAGCCCGCCGCCTTCGATCATCGCCGGGCCGCCCATGCCCAGCGACGCGTCCGGCGTGGCGATGATGACGTCGCAGGACCCGGCCAGCGCGGCGTTGCCCGCGAAGCAGTTGCCCGACACGATCCCGATCCGCGGCACGAGCCCGGAAAGGCGCGCGAACGTCGCGAAGGTGGGGACGGTGAGCTGGAAGAGCTCGGCGAAATCGGTGTCGCCCGGCCGCCCGCCGCCGCCCTCGGCGAACAGCACGATCGGCAGCCGCAGCCGTTCGGCGAGCTCGAGCATGCGGTCGGTCTTCTGGTGGTTGCGGTACCCCTGCGTGCCGGCCATGACGGTGTAGTCGTAGGAGAGGACCGCCGCCTGCGTGCCGTCGATCTCGGCGGTGCCCATCACCATGCCGTCGCCGGGCGTGTTGGCGATGAGGTCCTCTTCGGCGCGGCGCGCCTTCTGCGCGGCGATCACCAGGCCGCCGTACTCGGAGAACGTGCCGTCGTCGACGAGGTCGGCGACGTTCTCGCGCGCGGTGCGGCGGCCGCGGTCGCGTCGCTTGGCCACGGCGGCCGGGCGCGCGTCGTCGAGCAGCCCTGCGCGGCGCTCGAGGGCCGCCGCGAGGTCGGCGCGCGGCGTGCCGACGTCCGCCGCGGCCTCGGCGACGACCGCCGCCGGCGCGCCGTCCTTCGACGCGACCGCGAAGAGTGGGTCGCCCGGGTGGATCTGGTTGCCCGGATGGACTGCGACCTCGGCCACCTCGCCTCCGACCGGCGTGACGACCTCGTGGTGCATCTTCATCGCCTCGACGACGAGGATCGGCGCCCCGGCGGCGACCGCGGTCCCGGTCGGGGCGACGACGTCGATCACGACGCCCGTGAGGGGCGAGGACACGGCGACGGGCCCGTCGCCGGCGGCGCACGTCTCCGGCCCGGCGGAGCCGCGGATGCGGTCCTCGAGCAGGTCCGTGGAGAGACGCCCGTCGCGGACGTCCTCGTCGGCGAGGATCGCCACCAGCGCGGCGGCGTTCGTCTCGACCCCGTGGATGACGAATGAGCCGAGCGTGCCGCGTACCGCGTCGATCGCCTGTGCGAGCGACGCGCCGGTCCCGATGACCTTGGCGAGCAGCGAGTCGTACGCGGGATCGACGGTGGCGCCGCGGCGCGCGGCGGTGTCGACGCGTACGCCCACCGGCGGCGTGAACTCCGACAGCGTGCCGGAGGCCGGTACGACGGTGCCGTCGGGCAGCACCTGCTCAGCGTTCACGCGGGCCTGGACGGCGACGCCGCGGCGCGCGGCGTCTGGAAGATCCAGCTCCTCCAGCGAGGCGCCGAGCGTGAGCCGCAGCTGCGCGGCCACGAGGTCGATGCCGAAGACCTCCTCGGTGACCGTGTGCTCGACCTGCAGTCGCGGGTTGGCCTCGATGAAGACGAAGCGGTCAGAGTGGTCGAGGTCGACGAGGAACTCGCACGTGGCCAGCCCGCCGAGGCGCAGCTCGCGCCCGATCGTAAGGGCGGCGTCGGCCAGCGCGGTACGCAGCGCGTCGGACAGGCCGGGCGCGGGCGCGATCTCCACGAGCTTCTGGTGGCGGCGCTGCAGACTGCAGTCGCGGTCGCCGAGCGCGACGACCGCGCCGGTCCCGTCCCCGGCGAGCTGGACCTCGACGTGGCGGGCCCGCGCGACGAGTTCCTCGGCGTACAGCGCGGCGGACCCGGCGGCGAGTTCGGCCTCGGTGGCGCAGCGACGCCACGCCTCGTCGAGCTGGGCGGGGTCGGTGACGGCACGCATGCCGCGCCCGCCCCCGCCGGAGACCGCCTTGAGCATCACGGGGCCGCCGAGCTCGTCCATGAACGCGCGCGCCTCATCCGGCGTCGCGGCGGCCGTGGCCTGGGGGATCGGCACGCCGAGCTGCTGGGCGAGTGCCCGCGCGGCCACCTTGTCGCCGAGCTGCTCGAGCACGGCGGGGGAGGGGCCGACGAACACGAGTCCCGCGTCCGCGCACGCGCGCGCGAAGTCCGCGCGCTCGGAGAGGAAGCCCCAGCCGGGGTGGACGTGCGTACAGCCGGTCTCGCGCGCGGCGGTGACGACGGCGTCGATGTCGAGGTACGCCGCCGGGCCGGTCGCGCCGAGCGTCACCGCGGTTTCCGCCGCCTCCACATGCGGGGACAGCGCATCGTCGGCGGCGAACACGGCGACGCACGGGAGGCCGAGCGTGTCGGCCGCGCGGGCGACGCGGACGGCGACCTCGCCGCGGTTGGCGATCAGGAGCTTCGCGCTCGCCCCGCTCACCAGGTGAGCTCGATCTCCATCTCGGTCTCGCCGTCCTCGATCTCGAACTCGATCTTCATGTCGATCTCGTCCGGGACGCGGGTCTTGATGGAGATGCCGTTGCGCTCGAACTCGAGGTCGTTGTGGCGGTCGAGCTGGTCGGCGATGTCGCGCAGCTTCTTGGCCGCGTCCTCGCGGCGCACGCGCTGCTTGTCCTTGATTTCGAAGAAGTCACTCATGCCGCGGAGCCTACGCGCTGAACTGGCCGCGCAGGCTCGGGTCAACGAACGCCACGAGTTCCGGGTTGCGGCCGATGTACGCCGCGGCGAACGGGCACGTGGGGATGACGGCCTTCCCGTCGTCGGCGAGCGCCTGCAGGGCGGTGCGGGCGAGGAGGCCATCTCGGCGGATCGTATCCGGGGCCCGCCGTACGATCCGCGCGTGCCCCTCGAGGTGCGCGACATCCAGCCCGACCCCACGCTCGACCTTGTCGCGACCGACGCCGCGTCGGGCGTGCAGCGTCGCGTGACGACGTACTCCGGTGCCGCGATCGTCGCGCCCGTCATCCAGCCCGGCGGCTTTCAGATCCGCGTGAGCACCCAGGTCATCGGCCAGCCGCCGCAGGGCGAGCTCGCGGGCTTCTATCCGCCGACCGGCGCCGCGATCTCCGCGGCGGGCGAACCGCCGCTCGTCTGGGGTGAGGTCGCCCTGACGTACGCGGTGCTCGGGCTCGCCGCCGGGTCTCAGGACGTCGCACTCGGCGTCGACGGCGCCGAGGTCGTGCTCGTCGCCGACCCGAACGACGCCGAGGCGGTCTGGCCCTACGTGCGCTTCACCTGCTTCACCGAGCGGCAACTCGGGATCCGCTACCGGCTCACCGTGTCGCAGTCGGCCTGACCGGGAGTGTCCGGGGCGACGCGGCCGAGGATGTCGGCCAGGCGCGCCACGTCGTCGGCGTCGAGCCCGGCGAAGAGCGAGGCGCGGACCGCGGCGTGCGCGGTCTCCTGGGCGGCCGCGACGAGCGTCGCCCCGTCTTCGGTGAGCGTCGCGTTGACGGCGCGGGCATCTGACGGGCACGGCCGGCGCCGCAGCAGTCCCCGGTCCTCCAACGCGACCGCGACGCGTGACACGCGGCTGAGGCTCAGGCCCGCATCGTCCGCGAGCGCGGTCAGGCGCATCGTGCGCTGCTCGGCGCCGGCGAGCCGGCCGAGCAGCATGAGCTGGCTGACCGACAGGCCATGCCCGGTTTCGACGGCCGTGTCGATTGCGTCGCGGACCGCGTGCTCGGCGGCGCGCAGCCCCAGCCACGCGCGCAGCTCGTCCGGCGACCATCGCGCGGCCTGTGTGGCGCCGAAGGTCGCCGACGCGCGCGAGAGCAGGTGGTCGTGGGTCGCGGGCATCGCCGTCGACCCTACGCGGGATCGACAGCGACCACGAGGGCGTTGCCCGACGGGTCGCGCAGCAGCAGGCCGTCCGGCGTCTCGGTGACCGCCGCGCCGCCACGCGCTGCGCGGCCGTGCACCGCAGCGACGTCGGCGGCCCCGGGGACGTAGACCGTCCAGTGCCGCAGCCCGACCGCGTCGGCGGGCGCGGGTGGCACGCCCGGGCCGCGCCACGTGTTCACCCCGACGTGGTGGTGGTAGCCGCCGGCGGAGAGGAAGGCCGCCGACCCGGGGACCTCCATGACGGGCTCGAAGCCCACGACCTCGCGGTAGAAGCGGACGGCCGCGGCGAGGTCGCCGACGTGGAGATGCAGGTGCCCGGTCTGGAAGCCGGGCTCGACGAACGCCGGTGGGGCCGTGTCGCCGGCGAGCGCCAGGAGCCCCTCGGTGTCCAGCGGGCGCGGGCGTATGCCGTCGATCGGGCCGGAGAGGTCGGGCCACTGCTCGCGTGGGCGGTCGGCGGCGAGCTCGAGCCCATTGCCGTCCGGGTCGGGGAGGTAGATGGCCTCGTGCGTCCCGTGGTCGGACGCGCCCTCGATCGGGGTGCGTGTGAGGGCCAGGCGCTGCGCGGCGCGGGCGAGCTCCAGCCGGCTCGGGTACAGCACGGCGACGTGGTAGAGGCCCGCGTGCCGGCCGGCGACCCGCGCGCCCGCGTCCTCGTGGAGCACGAGGACATCCTCGCCGCCGGCGCCCAGGGCGGCCCGGCCGCGCTCGTCGTCGCGGTCGTGCAGCCGCAGCGCGAGCGGCCCGGTGTAGAAGGCCAGCGCGCGGTCGAGGTCGCGGACGGTCAGGTCGACCGGGCCAAGGCGAGTGGCGGCCGGCAGGACGGCGCTCGGGCGTGTGGTGAGGGCGGTCGGCTCAGGCATGTGCGCGAGCAAGTCTAGCGAATGCTTGCTAGAGCAAGCATCAAGTGCCGCACGAGTCGGCGCCGACCGGGGAGGATGCATCCATGTGTCGATGGATGGCGTGGCACGGGCAGCCCATGCTCCTCGAGGAGTTGCTGTTCAAGCCTGAGCACGGACTCGTCGAGCAGAGCCTGCACTCGCGGATGGGCGCGGAGACGACGAACGGGGACGGCTTCGGCGTCGGCTGGTACGACGATGAGCCCGAGCCGGGCGCCTACCGCAGCGTGCAGCCCGCGTGGGGTGACGCGAATCTCCGGCATCTCGCCGGCCACATCCGCTCGCCGTTGTTCCTCTCCCACGTGCGCGCGACGTCCGGCACGCCGATCCAGCAGACGAACTGCCACCCGTTCCACCACCGGCGCTGGCTGTTCGTCCACAACGGCGTCATCGCGGGCTTCCACGACCTGCGGCGCGACCTCATGCTCGGCGTCGACCCCGCGCTGTTCCCGCACATCCAGGGCTCGACGGACTCCGAGGTCCTCTTCTATCTCGCGCTCACGCAGGGCCTGGCCGACGACCCGATCGCGGCGCTCGAGCGCACGCTGGGCATCGTCGAAGCCGTCGCGAGCGGCCACGGCGTCGAGGGGGCCGTGCAGGCGAGCATCGGCGTGAGTGACGGGGAGCGGCTGTGGGCCGTCCGCTACGCGACCTCCGAGACGCCGCGCACGCTGTTCGTCTCCGCCGACGTCGACGCGGTCCGCCGCCAGCACCCCGACCGCGACGCGCTGCAGCGACTGCACGAGGGCGACCGCATCATCGTCTCCGAACCGCTGGTCGACCTCGCGGGCGCCTGGCACGAGCTGCGGCCGTCCTCCGCGTTGGCCGTCGACCCCGACGGCACATTGCACCACCGCAAGTTCCGGCCCGCGGCGCCCGCCGAGCACGAGTGGGAACCGCTCACCGCGGCCTGACCCCGTCAGGCCGTCACGGGCTCCTCCACCGGGGTGCGCGCGGGCTCGAGGTCGTCCCCGGCGACGAGGCGGTGCGGGAAGGACTCCACGAGGCCCTCCGGTCTGCGGTCTGCACCGTCACGTTCCCGCGCGCGACGGCCTCCAGCCCGCCCCGCATCGCCGGCCGCCGCGTGTTCGCCGCTGTCGTGATGGGGAGTGGTGAGCTCCTCGCAGCCTGGGTCACGCGGGTGCGGCGGTGGACGCCTGCTGGGCGTCCACGCGTGCGGTGAACTCCGTGATGGTGCGGCTCACGAGCGCCGGGTCGTCCCAGTGGGCGAGGTGGCCCAGGCGCGGGAGATCGACGAACTCCGCGTCGGGCAGCAGGCGGTGCAGGCGGGCGGAGTAGCGCGTGGGCGGCAGCACGCGATCGCGCGTGCCCCAGGCGATGCGGACCGGGGCGTCGAAGGGCTCCAGCTCGTCGAAGTGCTTCGTCCTGGCGGCCTCGAGCACCTCGAGCGTCACCGCGCAGTTCGCGGCGCCCTGCATGAGCGAATACGCGTCGGCGGCCGAGAGCTGATCGGGGCGCGCGACGATGTCGCGCAGTGCGGCCCGGCGCAGGCGGGGGCGGGCCGCGACCATGCGCATCTGCCGGCGCCCGTACTGCGAGCTGTAGTGCATGCGCAGGAAGAGCCGAAGGATGCGCTTGGCCTCGGGCGTGTTGTGCTCCCAGCCGCCGGCGGGGCACAGCCCGGTGACGGAGAGGGCGCGGCCGCGCGCGGCCAGCGCAAGGGCGACCCATCCGCCGAGCGAGTTGCCGACGAGGTGCGCACGCTCGATGCCGGCATCGTCGAGGATGCGCTCGACCTGCGGCAGCATCGTCTCCCAGGAGAATTCCGACGAGAGCGGTGCGCCGCCGTGGTGGCCGGGGAGCGTGGGCGCGAAGACCTCGTGCTGGGTTTCGAGGGCGGGCAGGATCGGCGTCCATGTCCGCCATGTGTCCGTGAAGCCGTGCAGCAGGACAAGCGGCGTGCCCTCGCCGCCCCGGTGAAAAGCAGTGACCTCCATGGGCGGCGATCCTACCGATCGGTCGGAGTGATGTACACCCCTGCACACTCCTGACGGTCCTGGTCCATACGTCGAGAAGCCCCGTCGCATCTAGATCGCACCCCGACCGCGGGATACGATTCCTCCACCAACTTCGCTCTGTCTACCGGTGTATTGGAGACGCGGTGGGACGGGGCGGCATTTTGCGACCACACGATGGGGGTGGCGGAGATCGACACCGTGACGACCGCGCAGGCGGCTGGAGCCCGATGACCGCGGCGTACAAGACGTTCGCGAGCGTGCTCGCCGCGAACGCCGAGCGCGACGCCGACGGCCTGGCGTTCACGTTCATCAGCGACAAGGGCGACACCGTCGTCACCAACCTCGAGCTCTACGAGCGCGCGCAGGCGATCGCGCGGCGGCTGCGCGAGACACTCCCGATCGGGGCGCGGACGATGATCCTCTTCCCGCCCGGGATCGACTACGTGGCGTCGGTGTTCGGCTGCTTCGCCGCGGGCGTCATCGGGGTGTCGGCCGTCCCGCCGCACCCCGCGCGTCTGCACCGCACGCTGCCGCGCCTGCTCGCCATCGCCGAGGACGCCGACGTCGAGGCGGTCCTCACGACCGAGGCGATCAAGGAGACCGCGCAGCCGATGCTCGCCGGCGGCGGCGGCACGCCGCTGGCGAAGGCCGAGTGGATCGCCGCCGACGACGCCGCGGTCGACGCGCTGCGCACCGGCAGCGACGCGTACGTCGACGACGTCAGCGAGGTCGCGTTCCTGCAGTACACGTCGGGGTCCACCGCGACACCGCGCGGCGTGATGCTCACGCAGACGAACCTGCTGGAGAACACCGCGTCGATCACGCGGCACTTCGGGATGCACAAGGACAGCGTCGGCTTCATCTGGCTGCCGCCGTACCACGACATGGGCCTCATCGGCGGCATCCTGCAGCCGGTCTTCCTCGGCGTGCACTGCGCGCTGATGAACCCGCTCGCGGTCATCAAGCGCCCGGAGACATGGCTCCACGGCATCCACAGGTTCGGCGCGACCGTCAGCGGCGGCCCGAACTTCGCCTACGACCTGTGCGTCAAGCGCATCGACGAGGAGAAGCTCGAGGGCCTGGACCTGTCGAGCTGGGAGGTCGCGTTCAACGGCGCCGAGCCCGTCCGGGCCTCGACATTGAGGGCGTTCAGCGAGCGCTTCGCGCCGTACGGGTTCCGCCACGAGGCGCACCTGCCGTGCTACGGCCTGGCGGAGGGCACGCTCATCATCACGGGCAAGCCGCACACCGAGCCGCCGCGGATCGCGGAGTTCGACGCCGCCGCGCTCGAGGCGGGCCGCGCGGAGATCCTCGAGGACAGCGAGCGCTCCATGCCGCTCGTCAGCTCGGGCGTGACCGACGACCTGCACGACGTGCTCATCGTCGACGCGACCCACCGCACGCCGTTGGCGGACGGGCACATCGGCGAGGTGTGGATCCACGGCCCCAGCGTCGCGGCCGGCTACTGGCGCCGCGACGAGGAGAACGCCGACCTGTTCGGCGCGCGGCTTGCGGAGGACGACGGGCGCGAGTGGCTGCGCTCCGGCGACCTCGGCACGATCGTCGACGGCGAGCTCTTCATCGTCGGCCGCTCGAAGGACCTGCTCATCGTCCGCGGCCGCAACATCCACCCGCACGACGTCGAAGAGGCCGCCGAGGCCGCGAGCGCGCTGCTGCGCCCGCACTGCAGCGCGGCGTTCCCGGTGTCGCTCGACGACCCGAGCCATGTCTCGATGGCGCTGGAGATCGACGACCCGTCCGAGGACGACAACCTCGACGAGCTCATCGCCGCCATCCGCGTGCAGGTCTCACGCGCGCTGGAGCTGAAGCTCCAGGGCGTGGCGCTCGTCCCGGCCGGCGGCGTGCCGAAGACGACGAGCGGAAAGGTGCAGCGGCGGCTGTGCCGCCAGCAGCTGCTCGACGGCGAGATCGAGCCGATCGCGGCCTGGCACGCGAACGTCTGAGCGCGACTACAGCGGCGGCCGCCGCCCCGACCAGGGGGCGGCCGCCTCGAACGCGGCCGACGCGCGAAGCACGAGCGCATCGTCGAGATGGCGGCCCACGATCTGCAGTCCGACTGGCAGGCCTCCCGCCGTCCACGCCGCCGGCACGCTCGCCGCAGGCTGGCCGGAGAAGTTCAGCGGGAACGAGAACGCCCCCCAGTGCGCGGGGTGGACCGGGCGGCCGTCGATCACGTCGGGACCGAGGATGCCCAGATCGAAGGCCGGGACGCCGGCGGTCGGCGTCAGCAGCAGGTCGTAGTCGCGCATGAGCCGTGCGAGCGCGAGGCACACGCGCTTGCGGCCCATCAGCGCATCGGTGAGGTCCTGGGCCGTCCACTCACGCGCAAGCATCGCGCGGATGTGCGGGCTCATGCGGTCGCCGAGATCGGCGGCGAGCGCCCGCATGCCCCGGAGGTCCGTCTCGGCGACGATCAGTCCCTGGAACGCGGCGAACTCGTCGTCGAAGTCGGGGTCGACGTGCTCGACGACACACCCGAGGTCCGTTGCGAAGTGCTCGGCCGCGGCGCCGACGATCGACCGCACCTCCGGATCGACCGCGGCGAAGCCCCAGTCCGCGCTGTACGCCACGCGCAGGCCGCGCAGGTCGCCGTGCAGGCAGTCCATCCAGTGGAAGTCCGCGGCGGGCAGCGAGGTCCGGTCGCGCGGGTCTGGGCCGGCGATCACCGACAGCATGAGCGCGCTGTCGGCGACGGTCCTGCTGAGCGGGCCGATGTGCTCCAGCGACTCCCAGCTCGACACGCCGGGGTGGCGCGGGTCCTTCGTCCCCGGGTACAGCGGCACGCGGCCCATCGAGGGTTTGATCCCGTACAGCCCGCACATGCTCGCCGGGGTGCGGATCGACCCACCGCCGTCGCTTCCGACCGCGAACGGGCAGACGCCCGCGGCGACCGCAGCGGCCGATCCCGCGCTCGAGCCGCCTGAGGTCCTGCTCAGATCCCACGGATTCCGCGTCTCGGCGAACACCGGGTTGAAGCTCGCGCCGCTGTAGCCGAACTCGGTGGCGTTCGTCTTGCCGAGGATCACGGCGCCCGCCTCGCGCAGCCGCGCGACGACGATGTCGTCCTCCTCCGGTACGAAGTCCGCATACGCCCAGGACCCTGAGACGGTCGGGAGGTCCCTCGTGCAGATGAGGTCCTTGATGCCGACCGGGACGCCCGCGAGCGGTCCCGGGTCCTCGCCGGCGGCGATGCGCCGCTCGAGGTACCGCGCCTGCGCGCGTGCGAACTCCGGCGCCGGGGTGCAGAACGCGTGCAGCGCGGGCTCGGTCTCCTCCATCCGCGCGATCGCGGCCTCGGTGACCTCGAGCGGCGAACGCCTGCCCGCGCGGACGTCCGCGGCGATGGTGACGGCATCGCTCATGTCGTGGCGCCGATCCAGTCGATCGTCGCGTCGAGCAGCACGTGGACACCGAGGGCGGCGTCGTGGATGTCGGCGTATTCGGAGGGATGGTGTGAGATCCCGTCGCGGCACGGCACAAACAGCATGGCGCTGGGTACCAGCGGGGCAATGCTCATCGTGTCGTGCGCGGCGCCGGAGACCATCGGCTGCCACGGGGCGCCGACCCGGCGCAGCACGGCTTCGATGTGGCCGCACAGCGCCTCGTCGAGCGCCTGCGCGGGCACGCGATGGCGCTGGAACGGCGCGAAGCCGAGCCCGCGGCGGTCGGCCTGTCGCCGTGCCTCCCTGACCAGGTCTGCCACGACGGCGCCGACGCGCGCATCGTCCGGGCCGCGGACGTCGTAGGAGATGCGGGCGTGCTCGGGGATGACGTTGATGATGCCGGGCTCGACGACGATCTCGCCGACCGTCCCGACGGTGCCGCCGCCCGCGGCCGTGGCGAGCTCCTCGAGCGCGCCGATGCAGAGCCCGGCGGCGACACCCGCGTCCTGACGCTGGTCCATCGGGGTCGCGCCTGCGTGGTCGGCGCGCCCGTCAAAGCACAGGTCGCCGTGTTCGTAGCCCGCGATCGCGCGCACGAGCCCGAACGTCAGGCCGGTGTCCTGGAGCACCCGGCCCTGCTCGATGTGCAGCTCGATCCAGCCGACGAGTCCGTCGAGCGTCTGCACGGCCTCGTCCGCGCGCTCGGGAGCCAGGCCGGCGTCACGGGCGTGATCGGCGAAGCTCCGGCCGTCGTCGATCGCGAACACACGCGACTCGAGGTCTTCGGCCGTGACGTGGCCGGCGATGATCCGGCTGCCGAGCAGCAGCTCGCCGAAGCCGGAGGCCTCCTCCTCGAGGAACGCCACGATCTGGAGTGGTAGGTCCAGCCCGCGGTCGGCGGCGACGCGGCACAGCTCCAGCGCTGCGACAACCCCGAGCGTGCCGTCGTACGCGCCGCCCGACCGGTTCGAATCGCAGTGCGAACCGAGGCCCATGACCGGCTCGCCGGGCGGCCGGTTGCGCGCGAAGAAGTTCCCGACCGGATCGAGGTGGCAGGTGAAGCCGAGCGCCGTGAACTGCACGCGCAGCCACCCCAGCGTCGCCTGGTAGCCGGGCGTCCACGCGTACCTGCAGATCGCGTCCGGCGACGCCGTGAACGCCGGGCCGCTCACTATGTTGATGTCCGCTTCCAGGCGCGCGGCGCTGCGCGCCAGCAGGGCGCGGTCGAATTCCGTCTGCTCGGACATCAGCGCCCGCGCCTGAACGGGATCGTGAGATCGGCGGGCATGTGCGTCCTGCCCGCGAGGCTCGCGACGGCGATCACGGCGATGACGTACGGGGCCATCACCAGCAGCGCGACGGGCATCTCCAGTCCGAGCCCGGCGGCCTGGAACTGCAGCGCGATGGCCGCGCCGAACACCAGGCAGGCGAGCACGACGCGCCAGCCGATCCAGCTGCCGGCGATCACCGCGCCCAGCGCGAGGTACCCGCGTCCGGCGGTCATGTTCTCGGTGAAGCCGTGGATGTCGGCGA
This sequence comes from Solirubrobacteraceae bacterium, assembly GCA_051306365.1. GTDB lineage: Bacteria > Actinomycetota > Thermoleophilia > Solirubrobacterales > Solirubrobacteraceae > Svornostia. The sequence continues at coordinate 12,361 of JBPPNC010000145.1, read as the reverse complement.
GCGCGAGGAAGACCCCGCCCAGCCCGGCCATGAGACCGGCCCAGAGGACGGCGATCCAGCGCACGAGGTTCACGGGGCTGCCGGCTCGATCGGCCGAGCGCGCGTCGTCGCCGGCCGCGCGAATCGCCAGGCCCCAGCCGGTGCGCGAGAGCACCCACAGGGTCAGCGCGACGAGGACCAGCCCGATGTACGCCAGCGAGCTCTGTCCGAACAGCGCCGGGCCGATCAGCGGGAGGTCGTGCAGCAGCGGGATCTCGACGGGGTCGAAGCTCGGCAGCGTGCCCGTCTTGTCCTGCGGCAGCAGCTGACGGCTGAGGAACGTCGTCAGGCCGAGGGCGAACGTACTCGCCGCGATGCCGAGCACGAGCTGGTTCGCGCCGAGGGTGATCATGAACGCGCCCTGGAAGCCTGCGAAGGCGACGGCCGCAAGCAGGCCGCAGATCAGTCCGAGCAGCGGGCTGCCGGTGGCGTTCGCGCCGAGCGCGCCCGCGAACGCGCCGGTGAGCATGGTGCCCTCAAGGCCGACGTTCAGCACGCCGGCGCGCTCGGAGACCAGTTCGCCGACGGCAGCGAAGGCGACAGGCAGCGCCAAGCGCACCGATCCGGAGAGGAAGGCGACGAGCTCGGGGTCGTTCATCATGCGCTGCCTCCCGGGGTGCGATCGAGGAACCGGGACGCGCCCGCGAGGATGATCGCCAGCAGCGAGCCGACCATCAGGACGGTCTCCGACGGCACGCCGACGCCGACTTCGAGCGCGACGCCGCCGGACCGCAAGCTGCCGAAGAGGATGGCTCCTGCGATGGCGCCGAGGATCGACGAGCGGGCGAGCAGCCCGACGATCAACCCGTCGAAGCCGTAGCCGGCTGAGAAGCCCTCCTGCAGGACGAACGGCGTCGCGACGACGAGCAGTGCGCCGGCGACGCCGCCGAGTGCGCCCGACAGCGACAGGGCGAGGATGTGCGTCCGTGCTGCGGAGATCCCGGCGCGCAGGGCAGTGCCGGCGCTGAGCCCGACTGCGCGCAGCCGCACGCCCAGCGTGCCCCACTTGAGCATCACCCAGGCGGCGAACAGCAGGGCGCCGGCGATGATCACACCCACGTTGGCCGGGGATCCGGGCTCGAAGTTGAGCAGCGGGATCTGGGTGGGGTCGGGCATCGGGGGCGTGATCGGCAGCGTCTCTGCCCCGGTCTTCGGCCGGCGCAGCAGCGCGGTCTCGTGGACGACGAGCGACACGAGGCCGAGGCCGACGAAGTTCAAGAGGAGTGTCGAGATCACCTCGTTGGTGCCGCGCCGCGCCTTCAGCACGCCGGCGATGGCGGCCCAGAACGCTCCGCCGAGGGCGCCGGCGACGAGCGGCACCGCGATGGCGAGCGGTCCGGGCAGCGACGGGCCGAGCTTGAGGGCGACGGCGGCTGCGGCGACGCCGCCGACGGCGATCTGACCCTCGCCGCCGACGTTGACGAGGCCACTGCGGGCGGCGATGACATACCCGCCGCCGACGAGCGCCAGGACGACGATGCGGTTGATCGTCGTCCCGCTGGAGAACGGGGTCGCGAACGTGCCGTTCCAGACCGCGTCGAGCGTCGCCGACACGGTGGCGCCGGTGCTCAGCACGAGCACGAGGGCGAGCAGCAGCGCGGCGATGGCCGCGGCCACCGTGAAGGCGAAGCCGACGAGCCCGGAGGGCAGCCGCAGGGTCCGCAGACCGGCGGGCAGCGCGCTCACGCCGCTCCTCCGGCCATGAGCGCGCCGATCTTCACGACCGCGTCGGGATCATCGGGGGCGACCTCACCGTTGATGGCGCCCCGGTAGAGGACGAGGATCCGGTCGCAGACCGCGATGAGCTCGGGCAGTTCGCTGGAGACGATGAGCACGCCCACGCCGTCGGACGCGGCAGCGCGCAACCGGTCGACGACGGCGTTCACCGCGCCCACGTCCAGGCCGCGGGTGGGCTGGACCGCCAGGACCACACGCAGCGGATCGCGTGACAGCTCGCGCGCGACGACGACTTTCTGCTGATTGCCGCCCGAGAGCGTCGCGACGTCGGTCTCCGGCCCGGTGGCGCGGATGTCGAACTCCTCCATCAGTTGCTGCGCGTGCCGCCGCCGCGGTCCGCGGCGCACGATGCCCAGACGGCGGAAGGCCCGCAGGTCGCCGAGCGCGAGGTTCTCGGCCACCGACATCCCCTCGATCACACCCTCGGCGCGCCGGTCCTCCGGGATGACGGCCAGCCCGCGCCGGCCCCGCGAGATGGCGTCGATGCCGGTCACGTCCTCTCCGCTGAGGAGCACCTGCCCGCGGTCGGGGCGCACGACGCCCGCCAGGACACGCGCCAGTTCGCTCTGGCCGTTGCCCTCGACGCCGGCGAGGCCGACGATCTCGCCCTCCTCCACGTGCAGCGTCACGTCGTCCAAGCGCGGCGCTTCGTCGTCTCCGCCGCGCAGGGTCGCGCCTCGTATCTCCAGGGCCGGGCCGGCCGCGCTGCCGGCGTTGACGCGACGCGCGCGGACCGGCGCCTGGGCGGTCGCGCCGCCGCCCGCCTCGGCTTCGGCGGCCCAACCGATGCCGAGCGCCGCCGCGAGTGCCGGATCGAGCGAGTCGGCGCTGCGACCGACCATCAGCTCCACGAGCTGGGCCGAGGTGGCGTCCTCCATCGGCAGCGACGCGGCCACACGGCCGTGGCGCAGCACGGTGGCGTGGTCGCCGGCGTGGCGGACCTCGGCGAGCTTGTGGGTGACGAACAGGACCGCGTGGCCCTCCCCGGCGATGCGCCGGCAGAGCGTGAGCAGCCCTTCGATCTCCGCGGGCGCGAGCACGGCGCTGGGCTCGTCGAGCACGAGCAGCCGGGGATCTCTGGCCAGGCACTTGATGATCTCCGCCCGCTGGCGCTCGCCCACCGACAGCGCGCCCACGGGCGCGTCCACGTCGATGCTGAACCCGTAGCGCTCGGCCAGCTCGGTCGCCTGGCGGCGGGCGGCGGTCAGCGGGAGCTTCCAGCGCAGCGGCCCGAGCAGCAGGTTCTCCGCGACGCCGAGCGTCGGGACGAGGCTGAAGTGCTGGTGCACCATCGCGATGCCCTGCTTCAGGGAGTCCGCGGGCTCACGCGGCGCGAACCGCTCGCCGGCGATCGTCATCTCGCCGTCGTCCGGGCGGTGCACCCCGAACACGACGTTGCAGAGCGTGGACTTGCCCGCGCCGTTCTCGCCGAGCAGGCAGTGGACCGTGCCGGGCATCACGCGGAGGCTCACGCGGTCCATCGCGACCAGATCGCCGAAGCGCTTCGTGACGTCGCGGAGTTCGAGCGCAGGCGGGGCGGCGGCCCCGCCCCCGGCGTCCGGAGACGCCGAGGGCAGGGCCGCTGTGCCTGCGATCGCGGAGGAGGGTTCGCTGCCGGTCATGCCCCGCGTGCGTCAGATCGTCTTGATCTTGCCCGACTTGATGTCGGCGATCGTCTCGTCGATCTTGGCCTGCACCTTGGGGTCGCCGCTGCACAGCGTGAAGTCGGCCGCGCCCGTGTCGGAGTTCAGGCCGAACGCCTTGTCGACGCCCTTCCACGTGCCGTCGAGCGACGTGTCGATCGCGTACTCGAGGGAGACGCCGATGTCCGAGCGTGTGTGCCCGAGGTAGCCGTCGCCCTCCTTGCACTCCTTGGGCAGCGGCCCGCCGATGATCAGCGTGCCCTTCTCCTTGGCGGCCTGCGCCAGGCCCTTCAGACCCGTGTTGAGGATCTGGTACTGGACGTCGGCGCCCTGCGCGATGCCGGCCAGCGCCGCCTCCTTGGACTTCGCGACGTCCTCGAAGTCGCCGGTGTAGGCCGGCGGCAGCACCTTGATGCTGGGCTTCGCGGCCTTCGCCCCGTTTGCGAACTCCGTGGCCGTGTTGACGATCGGCGGCGCTTCCAGGCCGGCCACGAACTGGATCTTCCCGGTCTTGGACGACAGCGCCGCGGCGACGCCCGCCACGTAGGCGATCTCCGCCTGCTTCGGGTCGTAGGAGGCCTTGTTCTCACTGCTGTCCTCGGGGCCGCCGAGCTCGGAGAACCGCACGTCGGGGAAGCTGGGGACGACCTGCTTGAGCGCCTCGTCGGTCTGGCCGCCGACGGAGATGACGACCTCGTTCTGCGACGCGAGGTTCTGCAGGGCCTGCGGCATGTCCGCGCTCGCGACGTTCTCGATCATCGAGACTTTGATCTTGTCGCCGTGCTTCTTCTCCGCTCGCTGGAGGCCCTCGTAGGCGGACTGCATGTAGCCGCCGTCGTTCTTGAAGCCGGGGATGAGCACGCCGACGGTAAGCGGCTCGCCGGAGGACGCGGTGGTGCTCGCTGTGGCGGCCGAGCCGGACTCGTCGTCAGAGCCGCCGCACGCGGTCAGCGCGCCGGCGGCGCATACCACGGCCATCGCCGTGGCGGCGGCTCGCGTGTGGTGCGGCAGGGTTCGTCTCATCGTTCCTCCGGGGCGGTGGTGAAGCGTGACTGGATCGGGACCGGCAGTCTGTGGTGTATTGGTCCAACCACCAATGGACCGAGTGTCGGAATCTTTCCTGATTGGCTAGACCAATGGTCCACTGGACCACCAGCTACGATGAGATCCGTGTCCGACTCCGCGCCGATCGAGCCGCTCCGACGCGCCCCGCTGTACGAGGGAGTCGCCGAGCGGATCCGGGAATACGTCGTCGCCCAGGACCTCCAACCGGGTGATCGGCTGCCGCCCGAGCGCGACCTCGCCCAGCAGCTCGGCGTCAGCCGCACCGTGGTGCGGCAGGGGCTCACGCTCCTGCGGGTGACGGGGCTCGTCGAGATCCGCCACGGGCACGGCATTCACCTCGCCCGCCGGGTCGGCGAGGTCGTACCGCCGATCTCCGCGGACGTCGCCATGAACCACCCGGACCTCCCGGCACTGGGGGAGGTCCGCAACGCGCTGGAGGCGCAGGCTGCACGTCTTGCGGCCACGCGCCGGACCCCGGAGGACCTGGCGGAGATCTCAGAGGCGATCGCGTCCCTGCGGGCGGACGTCGAGGCCGAGCGCGACTGCACCGAGTCCGATGTCGCCTTCCACGGTGCCGTCGTCCGCGCCGCGCATAATCAGGTCCTGCGCGACACGCTGGGCAACCTCGAGGGACCCGCCAGGCAGATCGCGGCCGCGTCGATCGGGCGCCCTGGTCAGCCTCCGCGTTCGCTGGCCGACCATGAAGCGATCCTCGTGGCCATCGAACAGGGGGACCCGGCGGCGGCCAACCAGCTGATGTTCGACCACCTCGAGCGCACCGGCGCGCTCGACCTTCCCAGCTGACGGGTCAGTCGAACACGGCGGCGCCGAGGCGTCCGAGCCCTTCGGCCAGCTCGGCGGGCGTGTGGGTGACGAACGAGAGGCGCAGCGTCCGATGATCGGGATCGGGGCCCGGGTGGAACGGCGCGCCCGGCACGAACGCCACGCCCTGCTCGATGGCCGCGCGCAGGAGCCCGGTCGCATCCCAGCCGTCGGGGAGCCGCGCCCAGACGAACATCCCACCTGCCGGCCGGTTCCAGGTCGAGCCCTCGGGCAGGGCGTCAGGCAGCCCCGCCAGCAGCGCATCGCGCCGCTCGCCGTACAGTGCGCGGACCATGTGCAGGTGCGCGTCGAGGTCCAGGCGCGCCATCGCTCCGGCGGCGGCCTCCTGGTCGATCGTGGACGTGTGCAGATCGGCCGCCTGCTTGGCGACGATGAGCTGTGCGCGCAGCGCGTCCGGCATCCGCGCGTAGCCGAGCCGCAGACCCGGGGCGAGCACCTTCGAGAGCGAGGAGATGTGGATGGTGCGATCGGCGGCGTCGTCGAGCGCGGCGATGGGCGGGAGGGCGGCGCCCTCGTACCGCAGTTCGCCGTAGGGGTCGTCCTCGAGGATCCAGAGCCCCAGGTCGGCGGCGATGCGGGCGATGTCCGCTCTCCGCGCCGCGGGGAGTGTGCGCCCTGACGGGTTCTGGAAGTTCGGCATCGTGTACAGCAGCTTCGGCGCGTGCTCACGCACTGCGACCTCCAGCGCGTCGGGCAGCAGGCCGTCGTCGTCGCACGGCACACCGACCACGCGTGCACCCGCCATGCCGAACCGCTGGATCGCGGCGAGGTACGTCGGGTCCTCGACGAGCACGGTGTCGCCGGGCTCGAGCAGCACGTCGCAGACGAGGCCGAGCGCCTGCTGCGAGCCGGTGCAGACGAGCAGCTCCTCGCCCCCCGTGGGCAGGCCGCGGGAGGTCAGCCGCTCGGCGTGGGCGGCGCGCAGGCCGGGGTGCCCCTCGGTGGTCGAGTACTGCAGCGCGCGGCGGGCGCCGTCGCCGGCGAGCGCCTCGGCGAAGGCCGCGCGGATCTCATCGGCCGGGAACGTGTCCGGCGAGGGCAGGCCGCCGGCGAGCGAGATGACGTCCCCTTGGGCGGTCAGCGCGAGGATCTCGCGGACCGGGGATGATGCGACCGCGGCCAGGCGGGCGGCGGGGAGTGGGGGATCGGCGGCCATCGGACCCGCCACTTTCGCAGGTCGCCTTCGAGCCCCATCCGCAGGAGAACCGCCCTCGTGCCGCATCGCAGCGGCGGGATCGAGCTTGTCAGCCGTCCCGTCGGCGAGCCGACCCTCGAGAACTTCCGGACCCCGACCCCGGCGAGGCCTCGTGCGCAACACGTTCATGTCCGTCGCCCCGAGAAGGTCGCAGACAACGAAAGCCCGCCCCGGGCGCGGGCGTCAGCGGCGGCGGAGGTCGGTCGCCGCGGATCGGTATGTGCGGGTACCTACGGTGGTGTAATTTGCCTTCGACCCCGGGGCGCTCGAAGGCGTAGCCTCCCGGGCAGGAGCCGTCGTCCCAACAATCTCGGGAGAGTCAGTCGCAGATGGGCCTCAATCTCGCCACCCTGCTCGACCAGAGCGCGCGCCGCGCGCCCGATCACGTCGCCCTGCGTCTCGGCGAGCTCGCCGTCACATACGCGCAGCTCGATGATCAGACCAAACGCTTCGCCGCCCTGCTGAAGTCACGCGGCGTCCAACCTGGTGATCGCGTGGCGCTCATGCTGCCGAACGTGCCGCACTTCCCGATCGCCTACTACGGCGCACTGCGGGCGGGCGCTGTCGTCGTGCCGATGAACGTCCTGTTGAAGGGGCGCGAGATCGCGTTCTATCTGCAGGACTCCGGGGCGAAGGTCCTCGTGGCGTGGAACGGCTTCGGCGCCGAGGCGTACGAGGGTGCGGGCCACGCCGGCGTGCCGATGGTCGGCGCGGGGCCGGACGAGCCGCCGGCGGGGATCGAGCGGGTCGAGGCGCTGATCGGCGCAGTCGAGCCGCTCGAGGGCATCCACCAGAGCGAGCCCTCGGACCCGGCCGTCCTGCTCTACACGTCGGGCACCACCGGCACGCCCAAGGGCGCGACGCTCACCCACAGCAACCTGCTGTGGAACGCCGAGATCATCAGCACGATGATCCAGTCGACGTCCGAGGACGTCATGCTCGGCGCGCTGCCGCTGTTCCACAGCTTCGGCCAGACGGTGTCGATGAACGGCATGCTGCGCGCCGGGGCGACGCTCGTCCTGCTGCCGCGCTTTGACCCGGACGACGCGCTGGCGCTGATCGAGCAGTACAAGGTCACGCTCTTCGCCGGGGTGCCGACGATGTACGTCGCGTTCCTCAACACGCCGAAGTTCGCCGAGACCGACGTGTCGTCGCTGCGCCTGTGCGTCTCCGGCGGCGCGGCGATCCCCGTCGAGGTGCTCAACAGTGTCGGCGAGAAGATGGCGCGCATCCTCGAGGGCTACGGCCTGTCGGAGACCTCGCCCATCGCGTCGTTCAACCAGCCCGACATGCCGAGCAAGCCCGGATCGATCGGCACCCCGGTCTGGGGCGTCGAGATGGGCATCATGGACGCCGACGGCAAGCTGCTGCCGGACAACGAGGTCGGCGAGATCGTCATCCGTGGCCACAACGTCATGAGCGGGTACTGGAATCGCCCGGACGCCACGCAGGAGGCCATGACGGCCGACGGCTGGTTCAAGACCGGCGACATGGCCACGCGTGACGAGGACGGCTACTATTTCATCGTCGATCGCAAGAAGGACATGATCATTCGCGGCGGCTACAACGTGTACCCGCGCGAGATCGAAGAGGTCGTCTACGAGTACCCCGCCGTCCTCGAGGCCGCGGTGTTCGGGATCCCACACGACGAGTTGGGTGAGGAGATCGCCGCGGCGGTCGTGGCCAAGCCCGGGCAGAGCATCGACGTCGACGAGCTCCAGTCGTTCATCAAGGAGCGCGTCGCGGCCTACAAGTACCCGCGGGTCATCCAGGTCCTCGACGAACTCCCGAAGGGCCCGACGGGCAAGATCCTCAAGCGCGAGATCGACAGCGCGCCGTTCATCGCCGGACAGCCGACGAGCGCGTAGCGACCACCTCGGCGCGCGCCGGCGCCAGCGGCTTGTCCGCCCGCTGGCGCGCGTCAGCGACGGTGATGAGCGACTCGGCGTCCAGCGCGTCGTCGGGGAACGTCGCCGCGCCCACCGCGGCGGCGACGCCGGCGCCCGCCAGCGCGGCGCGGATCTTCAGTGCCACCGTCTTCGCCGCCTCCGGGCCGGTTTCGGGGGCCACCACGCAGAACTCGTCGCCGCCCTGCCGGCCCACCGTGTCCTGATCGCGCACGGCGGTGCGCAGGACGTCTGCGGCCGCGCAGAGCAGTTCGTCGCCGGCCGCGTGACCGAGATCGTCGTTGATCGCTTTGAACCCGTTGAGGTCGAGCATCACGATGCTCATCGGCCGATCCGTGTCGGCGTGCCGGGCCAGCTCGTACGTGAGGCGCTCGTCCAGCCCGCGGCGGTTGCTCAGGCCGGTCAGCGGGTCACGCCGGGAGAGGCGCTCGAGTTCGAGCTCCTGCACCTCGGCCTGTTCCCAGACGAAGGCGGCGAACCCGCCGAGGCCCCACATCACCGGCAGCGCCGTTATCACGACGATCACCGTGACCGTCGTGGCCCCGCCCAGCAGGACGGAGACGAACAGCACGACCGTCGCGAACGCGAGATGCGCCGCGGTGGCTCCGCGTGACTGCATCGTGAACGGGATGAGGACGCCGCAGTACACCGCGGTGAGCGTCGCGGGCGCGCCGTTCGGGGCGAGCGCGATGATGGCGATCCCCATGTCGAGGGCGAGCAGCACCGGCGCGACGTGGAGCGAGCGTGTCGTGGCGGGGACGGCCAGGGCAATCGCCGCCGTGGCGAACATCAGTGCGCAGAGCCCGAGCGCGACGGTGGCGGACTCGCCCTGCACGAGGGCGACGGCCAGCAGGATCAGACCGGAGGCCGCGGCGTGCAGCGCGAACCACTTGCGCAGTTCGGGGCGGCGCGCGATGACCGCCGACAGGTTGGTGGGCTCGGTCACGCGACCGCCTCGGGGGCCCCGACCTGGGGACGCCGCGCGCCCCGCGGCTTGTCCTCGCGCTGGCGCGCATCCGCGCGCGCGAGCAGGTCCTCGGCGCCGAGCCCGTCACCGGGGAACGTGGCGCGGCCGACGGCGGCGCGTATCGGATGGCCTCCGGCGTCCACGCTCGCGAGGGCGGTCTTCACGCTCGCCACGAGTCGCTCGGCCTCCCTGGGCCCGGACTCCGGCAGCAGCACGCAGAACTCGTCGCCGCCCTGCCGGGCGACGGTGTCCTGTTCGCGCGCCACGCCGTTGAGCGCCGCGGCGACCGCGCGCAGCAGTTCGTCTCCGGCCTGGTGACCGAGCGTGTCGTTGACGGTCTTGAAACCGTTGAGGTCCAGCACGAGCACGCTGAGCGGGCGCCCGCTCCGCAGATGTCGGGTCAGCTCGTAGGCCATCTGGTCCTCCAGGCTGCGGCGGTTGGCGAGGCCGGTCAGCGGGTCGTGTCGTGCCAGCTGCGCCAGCTGCGCGGCCTGATCCTCGGCGTAGCGCCACACGTGCCCGACGGCCAGGCCCACGGTCCACATCACGCCGATCACGCCGACGACGATCACGGTGCTCTCCTGGTCGGTTGCGCCGGTGAGGACCGGAAGAAGCAGGGCCAGTGTGCTGAACAGCAGGTGCGCCCGGATCTCCCAGCGCCGCTCCATGACGAAGCACACCAGTGGTCCGTTGAGCGCGACGATCATCGCCACCGCACCGCCGTTCGGAGCGAGCACGAACATCACGAGCATGGTCTCCACCGCGATGAGCACGGGAAGCAGGTGGAACCAGCGGGCGTCCATCCGGTCCGTCGGCGCGAAGAACGTGAGCACCCCGCTGGCCAGGATCGGCACCTGGACGATCGCCATCGCGGTCAGGGAGACGCCCAGCAGGAGGGCGATGAACGAGCAGGCGACGCCACAGACCCCGAAGAGGGCCACGACGCCTAGGCGCATGTTGCGCTGGCGTGAGATCCGGCGGGACAGCCTCACAGGGCTGTCTATCGGCAGATTCCCTTTGACCGGTGAGCTGCGCCGAGCCGATCGGGACGGGTGTTCGGCGGCGCTCAGGGGCGGCGGAGGACCAGCCGCGCCGCGCACCATCCGGCCGCGGAGCCCGCGAGGACGTCTCCCGGGTAGTGCACGCCGACGTGCACACGCGTGAAGGCCACGAGCCAGCCGAGTGCGCGTACTGCCATGCCTGCGTGTGGCGGCAGGCCGTGCGCGGCCGCGGTGGAGAACGCGATCGCTGATGCGCTGTGCCCGGAGGGGAACGAGGTACTGGAAGGCATCCGGACGTGGCGGGCGGCGGGAACGTCGTGCGCGTCGCGGTCGGGGCGGCGCCGTCCTCCGAGGGGCTTCAGCAGCGCGTTCGTCACCGCCGACGCCACGGCGAGCGCGACCATCCCGTTCCGGGCCGCCTCGCGGCGCCCCGCGAGTGCGAGCACCGCGGCGACACCCATCCACAGGCGCCCGTGGTCGGCCGACCGGCTGAGCTGGCGCAGTTCCCGGTCCCAGAACGGGGTGTGCAGGCGGGCGACCTCCGCAAAGAGCCAGACGTCCGCGCGGTGCAGCTGCCGGCGCCAGCTCACCGAGCGACCCGGCCGCGCATCGTGTTCAGCAGCCGCTGCAGCAGGGTCCGGCCGCGCTGGCGCGACAGTCCGGCGGGCGAGACGCCCGGATGTGCCGGGGCGATCCGTACCCGGAGGGCGCCGGGCTCGACCTCGAAGTGCAGCGGCGGCGTCAGACGTAGGGCCTCGCCGTCGACGGCGATCTCGATCTCCGTGCCCGAGTCGACGTCGAATTCACGCGCCGACCATTCACGCCACCCATGCATGCCCGGCCCGCGGCCCGCCGCCATCCGGGCGACGAGTTCGGTCGCCTGCGCGGGGGTGCGCATCTGCGCTGCCACGACGCGCAGCGTGCCCGCGTCCAGGCGCGCGCGGGACCCGAACCCGGGGCCCGCGTCGAGCGTGTAGCGGTTGTTCGCCACGAAGATGAGCTGCGCCTCGCCGTGTTCGTCGCCGTGCGGACCGCGGTAGCGCAGATCGAACCCGTCGGCCTCGGGGCCGAGGATCTGCGGCAGCATCTCCGCCGCCGTGCCGAGCTTGCGCTCCCGGTAGCCGTCGGCCTGCACGATCGTCGCGTAGACGCCGAGCGACGCGTTGTTGACGAACGGCCGGCCGTTGACCCGTCCGAGGTCCACGGGCCGCTCGGCCGCGTCGCCGAACGCCGCGACGGCGCCGATGGCGTCCGTGCGGTCGATGCCGAGATCGAGCGCGAAGTGGTTGCGGGTGCCCGAGGGCACGCAGACGTACCCCAGGCGATGCGCGGCCGCCACGGAGGCGACGAGTGCCTGGGACCCGTCGCCGCCGGCCATGCCCAGCACGTCGGCGCCGCCCTCGGCCGCACGCTCCGCGAGCTCACGGAGGTCGTCGTCGGGGCCCAGGACGACGGGCTCGGCGCCGTGGGCGCGTGCGGCCGCGATCAGGCCATCCGCCGGGATCCGCCCGTCACCGGACTTGGGATTGATGATCAACACCCCGCGCGTGGCAGGGCCGACGGGCGTGCCCGGCGGATCGACGCCGTTCAATGCGCGCACGTCGACGCCGAGGGCGCGCCGGGCGGCGCCCAGCGCGAACACGATGAGCACCGCCGAGCCGACCAGCTCGAGCAGCAACTCGTTCGCGACGAGGACGGCGACCGACACGGCGATCATCCCCAGAGAGAACACCGCCGCGGCCAGCTGCGTCGGTCCACGCCGGATGAGCGCCTGCCAACCCGCCCACAGGCCTCCGGAGGCGAGCATCGCGGCGACCAGGCCGTTCGGGAAGGCGCGGGTCGCGATACCGATCTGCGCTGCGACGGCGGCAGCGGCGGCCGCGAGGGCCAGGGCGGCCAACGCCCGCTGGCGAAGGGTCGGTGCCGCGGGCGAGTGCATCGGCCGATCATCCCATCTGCGGGGC
>JBPPNC010000122.1:0-4179 GCA_051306365.1 Solirubrobacteraceae bacterium | reverse complement strand
TCGAGCACCGAGGCGATCGCGAACGCCTACGTGCACCTTCAGGCGGGTCTCGCCGATGTCGTCATCGCCGGGGGCACCGAGTCGGTCGTGCATCCGCTGCCGATCGCCGCATTCGCGTCCATGCAGGCGCTCTCCAAGCGCAACGACTCCCCCGAGACCGCCTCGCGACCCTACGACGTCTCCCGCGACGGCTTCGTGCTCGGCGAGGGCGCCGGCACGATCGTGCTCGAGACCGAGGAGCACGCGCTCGCGCGCGGCGCGCGGATCTATGCGGAGCTCGCGGGCGGCGCGGTCACGAGCGACTCGTTCCACATCACCGCGCCCGACCCGGAGGGCTCGGCCGCCGCGCGGGCGATGCTCAACGCGCTCGAAGCCGCCGGCGCGAAGCCGGAGGAGGTCGTGCACATCAACGCGCACGCGACGAGCACGCCGGTGGGCGACATCGCGGAGTACAACGCCATGCTGCGGGTGTTCGGGGATCACCTGCCGAACATCGCGGTGTCCGCCACCAAGGCATCCACCGGCCACCTGCTCGGCGGCACGGGGGCGCTCGAGGCGATCTTCACGATCCTCGCCCTCCACCACCGCACCGCGCCGCCGACGATCAACCTCACCGAACAGGACCCGGCCATCCCGCTCGACGTCGTGACCTCGCCGCGCGCGCTCGGCGAGGGGCCGTTGCTCGCGATCAGCAACTCGTTCGGCTTCGGCGGGCACAACGCGGTCGTCGCGTTCCGCAGCTACGAGGGCTAGCGGTATCTCAGCCCGCGAGGCGCTGCTGCAGGATCGAGCGGCACCCGTCGTGCACATGGCACTCGTCATCGAAGATGCGCAGTTCGTCCTCGGTGACGAGGCGCTCGAGCTGTTCGAGGTCGATGATCGGTGGTGCGAGCTCGGTGACGAGTTCATCGAGCTCGCGGTGCAGTGTGTCCATCAGTGGCCTCCTCGCCTAACCGACTTTGTGCAACCACACGACGGCCGAGTCCTGGCCGGCGTGACGGAAGGCATCCAGTTCGTCGTCCCACGCCTGGCCGAGGGCGAGGCGCAGCTCGCGGTGCAGCTCGGTCGCGTTCGCGCCGGCGGCATCCATCGCGTAGCGGACGCGATCCTCGGGGATGACGAGGTTACCCGCGGTGTCCGTCTGGGCGAAGAAGATTCCGAGGTCGGGAGTGTGCATCCAGCGGCCGCCGTCGGTGCCGAGTCCGGCATCCTCGGTGACCTCGTAGCGCAGGTGCTCCCAGCCGCGCAGGGCGGAGGCGAGGCTCGCGCCCGTGCCACGCTGACCTTCCCAGTAGAACTCGGCGCGCTGGGCGCCCTTGAGCACGGGCTGCTCGATCCAGTCGAAGTTCACGGCGCGCCCCAGGGCGCGGCCAGCGGCCCACTCGATATGCGGGCACAGCGCGCGAGGAGCGGAGTGCACGAACAGCACTCCGCGAGCCGTGTTTTGGGAAACACTGTGTGCAGTCACGATCATCTCCGTTCCGGTTGGGTGCGACTTCCCCATCGACCCGTGGAACGGCATGCTCGTGAACGTATGAAATTGGGCGGCGAACCGCTGGGGCCATTATGACGGATTGTCGGCTGGAATCACAAGGCTGTCATTCGGCGGTTCGCGACACCGCCGGACGCCCGCGCCGCGGCGTCTCGATCGCCAGCGGCACGGGATCGGTCGCCTCGACGAGCCGCTCGACCTGGTCGAGCCACGCCAACTGCGCCTCGGCGGCGGCGATCAGGGCGGTCACGACGACGGTGCGCGCCGCGTCCCCGGCGGGTTCCGCGCGGTGGACGGCGAGGGCGCCGCTCGTGTGCGCACGCTGCGCGCGGATCAGGGCGGCGGCATCCGCTCCCGGCAGTGTGACCGCGAGGGCGAGCTTGACCGTCAGTTCCTCCCCCGAGGAGGGCGCCGCGAGCCAGGCGCGAGCGACCGCCGAGCCCTCGGGCGTGATGGCATAGGTGACGTGACCACGCTCGCCGGCCCCGGCCTTCGCGGCGAGCCCATCCCGTTCGAGTCGCTCGAGGGTCGCGTAGACCTGGCCGACGTTGAGCGCTCGCACGCCCCCCGAGCGCCGGGCGAACTCGGTGCGCAACTGGTAGCCGTAGCACGGCCCCTCATCAAGGATCGCGAGCAGGCTGTGCCGAATGGTCATGATTCCTCCATGCGGCTACTTGGCCCGGCCGTAGTCGTCGACGATCGCGACGGTGAGCGGGAACTGCACGGGCAGCTCACCGAAGAGCAGGCGACCCGCCTCCGCGGCGGCGGCGCGGAGCTCCCCGGCAACGCGATCGGCGAGCTCCGCGGGGGTGTGCACGACGACCTCGTCGTGCAGGAAGAACACGAGGTGCGGGGCATCCGTGAGTCCGGCGCCCCCGCCGAGCTCGTGCAATCGGCGCCTGGCCGAGGCCATCCAGCACAGGGCCCATTCCGCCGCAGTGCCCTGCACGATGAAGTTGCGCGTGAACCGGCCCCACGCGCGTGCCTGCGATCGAGCCCGGCTCGTCTCGGCCTCGGTGGCGGTCTCGCCGTACGCGAGCGACTGCGCCTCGCGCCAGCCCGGGCCCGGCAGCGGCGAGGAACGACCGAGGCGGGTGGTGACGACCTCGCCGCGTTCACCGGCGCGTGCGGCCTCCTCGACGAGGCCGAGGGCTTTCGGGTATGCCCTCGCGAGCCGCGGCAGCAGGCGCCCGCTATCGCCCGTCGTCGCGCCGTACATCGCCCCGAGCAGCGCGACCTTGGCCTCGTCGCGTGTCTCGACCGCGCCGCTCGCGACGATGCCGGCGTACAGGTCTCCGGCGGCGCCTGCCTCGACCATCGCCCGGTCACCGGCCATCGCGGCGAGGATCCTGGGCTCGAGCTGTGAGGCATCGGCGACTACGAGCTTCCAGCCGGGATCCGCGACCACGGCACCGCGCACCTGCCTGGGCAGCTGCAGCGCTCCCCCGCCGCTCGTCGCCCAGCGCCCGGTCGCGGTGCCGCCCGGCACGTACTCCGGCCGGAACCGCCCGTCGACGATCCAGCTCTCCATCCAGTGCCAGCCGTTGGCGCTGAGCAGTCGCGCGAGCTTCTTGTACTCCAGCAGCGGCGCGATCACGGGATGATCCAGCTCCCGCAACTCCCACCGCGACGTCGACTTCACCCGCAGTCCCGCGCGCTGAAGTGCACCCAGGAGTGTCGCGGCGGAGTCGGGATTGAGGTCGGGAGCGCCGAGGGCCTCACGGACTCGCTCGAGCAACTCGCGCATCCGTTCGGGCCGTTCGCCGGCGATCGCCGGCCGGGCGCCGAGGATGTCGGTGAGGATCCGATCGTGGGCCTCGACGCTCCACGGCAGTCCCGCGAAGCGCATCTCCGCGGCCGCGAGCGCGCCGGCGGACTCCGCGGCCAGGAGCCGCGCCAGTCGCCCGGGCTCGCGGCATCCCCGCACCGCCTCGCGTTGCAGGCGGTACTCGGCGAGGGGGTCGACCTCGGGCAGGGGTTCGCGCACCTCCAGGTCGAACAGGGCGTCGTCGCGCCCGGGCTCTGCGCTCACGACGGGCGGGGCGTCCCAGGCGTTCCGCAGAGCGGCGGCGAGGGCCGAGTCGGCGGTGAGTGCGGAGGTGCGCAGGATGAGGTGGCACAGCCGCAGATCGAAGCAGCGCTCCACGCGCACCCCGGCTTCGAGCAGTTGCGGGTACCAGCGGTTCGTGTCGTCCCACACCCAGCGCGGCGCCGACGCCTCGTGCCGGGCGACGAAGGCCGGCAGGTCGTCGACGGACTCGCTGTCGATCGTGCCGCCGCCGTCGTCGAGCCGGGTCGCGAGGACGCGGCCGGCCGGGCCCGAGGGTTCGAGGCGGGCGAGCACGATGAGCACCGCCCCAGTCTGCCCGTCACGGGGGACGTTGGACCCCGTGACGGTGATCTATGCCGCGATCGGCTCCCGGTTGTCCACGAGGTACCGCGCGTAGGCGATGATCGTGAGGAACGTCGGGAACTCCTCTTCGAGCGTGACGGCGCGGAACACTGCAGCGGCATCCTCGAAGCGACCGTCCTTCGGCGCGGCGGCGAGCACCCCGGCGAGTTCGCGCTCCACGAGCTCCTGCGTGATCGGGGTGCCCTCCGCGGTCACGACGCCCTGGTGCATCCACTGCCAGAGCTGCCCGCGGGAGATCTCGGCGGTAGCGGCATCCTCCATGAGGTTGTCGATC
>JBPPNC010000117.1:0-13336 GCA_051306365.1 Solirubrobacteraceae bacterium | reverse complement strand
TGTCGGTGATCTTCTTGTTCGCGTCCGACAGCGCCTTCTTGCAGGGCTCCATGGCGCGCGCGACGATGTCCTCGATCATCTGCTCGAACTTGCTGCGCGACAGCTTCTTCAAGAGGTGCTTGGGACCCGTCCCGTCGGCGGTGAGGTACGGGAGGTTGACCTCCGTCTCCTGCACCGACGAGAGCTCGATCTTGGCCTTCTCCGACGCCTCCTTGAGGCGCTGGAGAACCATCTTGTCCTTGCTGACGTCGATGCCGGTGTCCTTCTTGAACTCGGCTACGAGCCAGTCCATCAGCCGGGTGTCGATGTCATCGCCACCGAGGTCGAATACGAGAATGGTCTGATCGCCCGCTTCCTTGTCGAGGCCGTAGGCCAGCGACGCGGCGGTCGGCTCGTTGATGATGCGCTTGACCTCGAGGCCGGCGATCTTGCCGGCGTCCTTCGTGGCCTGACGCTGATCGTCGTTGAAATACGCGGGAACGGTGATGACCGCGCTGTCGACGGTCTCACCGAGGTACGCCTCGGCATCGGCCTTCAGCTTGGCCAGGATCATCGCGCTGATCTCCGGCGGGGAGTACTCGTTGTCGCCCGCCTCGACGCGCGCGTCGCCGTTCGCCCCGGAGATGACCTTGTACGGGACGATCGACTCCTCCTCGCGCACCTCGGCCTCCTTGCGGCCCATGAAGCGCTTGATCGAGAAGATCGTGTTCTGCGGATTCGTGACGGCCTGGCGCTTGGCGACGGTGCCGACCAGGCGCTCGCCGGACTGGGCGAAGGCGACGACCGAGGGGGTGGTCCGTCCGCCTTCTGCGTTCTCGATGACCGTGGGCTCGCCGCCCTCCAGGACGGCCATGCACGAGTTCGTGGTGCCCAGGTCGATGCCGATGGTCTTGCCCATGTGGCGTCTCCCTTTCTACGTCTACAAGTCTCGGGGAAAGAAATCTGCGTCTGACGGTAGCAGATTTGACCCGCGAGAGCCGTCAGCCGAGCACGTCATCGAGCGCCCACGGCAACGTTCAGGGTCCCTCGCGGCCGAACGGTCGTCTGTGGTCGCCTGAGCGACCGCTGATGACCGTTGAGCGCCGGGGCCGTGGCGAACGGACGCCTTCGCCGGCCAGGCCATGCTCGTCCAGGAGATCGCGGTGCCGGTGTCGATGACGGCGACGTTCGCGCTGCTCGTCTCGCGCGCGCTCGGGTGGACGGCGGCGCCGGTACGGCGGATCCCCGTGGGAACGCTGTCGGCCCCGGCGACCGGCACCAGGCCCGTCGCCTGCATCGGGGAGTCGCGGGTGACCGCAGCGACCCGCGGGTCGTCCCGCAGCTCGGCGACCTCGCTGCTGTCGAGCTTCCCCGCGAAGCAGCACGAAGGGCCGGCACCCGCCGTTCTCACCCCCGGCTGGACGGACGGACGGCCTACAGCGCGGTGGCCACCGCGCGGGCGATCCGGTCGCCCGCGCCCGCCGCCAGCCACAGATACAGCGACGGCTCGGTGAGCTCGGCCTCCAAGAGCAGTGGCGACCCGTCCGGCCCGGGCACGAGATCGATGCGCGCGTACGCGAGTGGGCCGAAGCGCTCGCGCACGTAGAGCAGGACCCAGTCCGCGGTCGCGCGCTGGACGGTGTCCGCCGCGCGCGCGGTGATGTTCTCCTCGGCGAACATCGCGGCGGCTGCCGGGACGCCACCGATCGGATCGATGAGCGGCGCGACGCCCTCGTCGGTGAGGATCGGCCCCTTGCGAAACGCGTGCGAAAACTCGCCGCCGAGATAGACGAGCCCGGTCTCGCCCTCGTCGTCGACCGACGGCACGTACGGCTGGACCATCGCCGTGGCGCCCACGGCGTGCAGCGCAGCGATGTGGCCGCGGGCCTCGCCCGACTCGGTGAACCGGCCGGTCCCGCGCGCGCCCGCAGAGACGGCGGGCTTAACGACGATCTCCCCGTCGAGCACCCGGTCCTCGACGGGTTCGCCCGGCGCGATGAAGCGGGTCGGCACCACCGGCAGGCCGGCCTGCGCGAGGTCGGCGAGGTAGCGCTTGTCGGTGTTCCACGCGAGCAGATCCGCCGGGTTCGCGACCCGCGGCACCGTGTGCGCCCACGCGATGAACGCGTCGCGCCTGTCGGTGTAGTCCCACGGCGAACGGATGAGGACGAGGTCAAACGCGAGCCAGTTGACGGTGTCGTCGTCCCAGACCTCCCACGTCGCCTCGACGCCCTGCGCAGCAAGCGCGGCCGGCAGCACCCGGTCGTCGGCGTCGCCCTCGGGCAGGGCGCGGCAGGTGGCGAGGGCGACGCGGCGCGGCATGGGCAGAACCGTCGCACACGCCGCACCGCCCCGACCCCGGCAGCTGCTCCTGCAGGACTGGGTGGCCAGCTGCTGTCGGGAGTCGCGCCGATCGCACTGACCACGGCGTACGACGACGACCCGGCGCCGAAGCGCTTCGTCGTCCCCGCGGTGCTCGTCAACACCCTCGACACCGCGCCGCCTGCGGACTCGGAGATCGGCGTGCAGCTCACCGGCGGCGGGGTCACTCACCGGCTCCCAGCCCAACGTCGAGTCGCGCATCGTGTGGACCCGTCAGGGGACCGCCCCGGGATCCTCGGCCTCGGCGTCCGTGCGACGAGGTCGGCCTCGAGCATCCCCTCGCCCCGCCGGCGACCGGCACGGATCAGCCCGTCCTGTTCTTCATCGCGATCGGCGTGCTGCCGACGGAGTTCTACAGCGTGCTGAAGCTACCGGTGCGGAAACCAAGCTTGCGGTGGGTTCGGACTGACGGGACGGCGGTCGCGAAGGCGCCCGCCATCCCGTCTCCGAGCGGCTACCGGCGCAGCGCGACCCGTGCGCTCACCGTGCCGCCGGCTCCCCCGCCCACGAGCTCCGCTGAGGCAGTGACCGTCCATCGCGTCCTGCCCCGTAGGATCGACGTGGCCGTCGGGCCGAGCGTGATCGTCACGGTGCGCGACCCATTCGGCGCGAGGGTGAAGCGCCCGCTCGTGCCGAGTGTGAACGTGCGCTTACGGCCCTTCACCGTCGCCGTTCCGCGCAGCGCCACACGGCCCCGGATCGTCGTGCTGCTCGTGCTGCGCACCGTCAGCTTGACCTTCCCGCCCGCCACCTTGGCCGACGACGGCAGCATGACGGTGAGCCTCGGTGTCGCGGTCGTCGCCGCGGCGACCGCGGGCGCCGGGGCGACGACCGGAGCCACGGGCTGCTCGGGCTCGGGGAGCACCGGGGCCGGCTTCTCGATCGGCTTCGGCGAGAACGCGGGGTCGAACGGCAGCGCCGGGGCCGCAGTCGAGTTGACCGCGCCCTTGGCCTTCAGGTCGAAGGCGTAGGAGTAGCCCAGCAGCTCCGGGTCGCTCCACGGCCGGCCCATGAGCTGCAGCCCCATCGGATCCCCGTTCGGGGAGACCCCGGCCGGGAACGTGATCGTCGGGATGCCCGGTCCGGCGCCCGGCGTGTCCCGGCGCCCGAACGCCGCCGACGAGCTGTCGTTCAGCGTGATGTCGCTGAAGTGCCCGCCGTAGAGCACTGCATCGATACCGACCGCGTCGAACCAGGCCGCGTACCGCTCCTTGAAGATCCGCCGCTGGTCCTTCAGCGCCTGGACCTGCTCGGGGGTGTAGCGCCCGGTGCCCGTGTAGGGCGTGTTCGCCGTCCGCCGGTAGGGCAGGCGCTTCTGGCTGCGGATGATCTGGTCGGCGGTGCTGTACGGGATCGTCGGATGGCGGTCGATGTACCGCTGCCAGCCCTCGTAGCTGCGGTCACCCGACGTGCCGCCCGGGTTGGCGGGCAGCGGGTTGGCGGCGAGGTCGATCTCGACGATCTCCGCGCCGGCATCCTCGAGGTACGCCCACTGCTCCTTCATCTTCGCGAGGTAGCCGGTCTCGTTCCAGATGGGTTCCCACGCTGAGGCGTACCAGCCGATCTTCTTGCCCTTGAGTGCGTCGGGATCGAGCACGGTCTTCCAGTCGGCCGGGCGCTTGCCGTCCGCGTCGGCCTCGACGGTGATCTCGTCCTCGGGGTCCGTGCCCGACGTGTGGTTGAGCAGCATCGCCAGATCCAGCGGCGTCCGAGCCATGCCTCCGCCGTAGTCCGTCCACCACGTCAGCGGCATGACGCCGGCGCCGCTCTGCATGCCGTCCGTGCCGCGCAGGGTGAACAGGCTGGCCGCAACCGCCGGCCCGTACAGCGAGTCGCCGGTCTGCGAGCCCATCCCGATCGGCGCGAGGCTCGTGGCCACTGCCGCGCCCGTCCCACCGCTGGAGGCGATGGGCGACTTGCTCGGGGAGAACCCGTTCCACACCTGGCCGTAGGCGCTGTCGGAGTACTGGCCCGACTGTGCGTACTCCTCCAGCGACGCCTTGCCGATGATCACCGCGCCGGCCTCGCGCAGCATCCTGACCTGGGTGGCGTCGCGCTCGGGCTTCCAGCCCTCGAACACGAGGCTCCCGTTCGTGGTCTGCATATCCTTCGTGTCGTAGAGGTCCTTCACCGCGACGGGGATCCCGAGCATGTCCGTGCTCCTGCCCGCCGCCCGGGCCTCGTCGGCCGCCTTGGCCTGCTCCATCGCGTCGGTCGCGACGGTGGTGTACGCGTTGAACTTCCACGGGCCCGTGTCGTACGCCGCGATGCGGTCGAGGTACGCGCGGGTGATCTCCTGGGATGTGGTCTTGCCGGACACCATGTCGGCCTGGAGTTCGGCGACCGTCTTGTTGACGACGTCGTACGGCGAGCTCGTCTTCTTCGGGGTCGCCTGGACGACCGGCTCGGGCTCGATCGGGGTGACGTCCGCGCACGACGCCCCGAGTGCGACCGGGTCGTAGTTCTCCAGCGAGCACGTCTCGGCGGTCGACAGGCCCGCAAGATCAGGAGTCGACGCGAGCGTGTCCGCCTTCGCGCTCACTGCGGTGACGGACACGCCGGCACCCGGGCCGGCGACGCCGTTGAAGGCCCGCGCTTCGGGCACGCCGATGACGACGTAGTGCAGGAGTGTCTTCGTCTGCCCGGGCAGGAGGGTGAACTCATGTTCGTAGCCGTAGAAGTTCGCCTCGTGCGTGCCCGGAGCCGCGAGGTCCGCGGTGAACGAGTCGTGGAGGAAGTTGCCGACTCGCGTGAGCCGGTTGCTGAACGGCGCCGGCGAGCCGAGCACGGTCGCCGAGGGGCCGTTCTGCGACGGGTTGCCTGCAGCGCTGGTCGGGGACGCGACGGTCACCCATGTGTCCTCGGGGGTGATGAGCGCGTCGCCGCTGGAGGTCTTGGCCACCGAGGTCTGCGAGTTGCCGCCGCCGGTGCCCAGCCGCCCGCCGAACATCGCCTCGACCTTGATCGACATCTTGGTGGTGTTCGTGAAGGTCTCCAACCACCGCGCGTACTGGTCGCTGCGCGTGATCTTCAGGTCGCGGCTGACGGCGACGCCGCCCATGTCGACGGCCTTCGTCGTGGTGAAGGTGTCGAAGCCGTCGAACCGCAAGCCGAACCCGCGCATGAGCTCGCCGTTGAACAGCTCGTCGCCCTCGACGCGGACTCGGAGACCACCGTAGCCGGCCAGCGCTCCGGAGTCGGTGCTGCGGATGCTCCCTGTGTCGAGGACGGGTGCCGCGACGTCGTTGACACCCCAGCGGTCGCCGTTCGCGGCGGGGACGTAGTTGAACGCGTGCGCTGGGCCGGCGGCGACCAGCGCGAGGAGGCCCGCGGCAGCCGCGGCGCCGACGCGCGCGGTCGAAGTCCTTCGGAGCACTGCGATGTCCTTCGTTCGGAAACGCGGAGCGGTGGACTCAACTCAGGTCGGGCGCGCTGAGGTATCGACACAACGTCGACACCGCCTCCGCCCATCGGTCGAAGGCCCCCGTCACGCTTCCGGCGAGTGGAACTTCAGGCGCGTGCCGGCGCCAACAGCGCCCGGCTCGGGCACATCCGCGCCAGCGCGCACGTCGAGCAGCGCGGCCGCTGCGCCGCGCACGTCCTGCGCCCGTGGCGCAGCAGATTCACGTGCAGCTCCCACTCCGCACCGCGCGGGGTCAGCGCGAGCATCGCGTCATGCAGCTCGTCGAACCCCGCGCCGGAGCGCAGCAGGCCGAGCCGCGTGCCGACCCGCGAGACATGCGTGTCCACCGGGACGTCGCGCAGGTCGAAGCTGAACAGGAGCACGCACGCCGCGGTCTTGCGACCCACGCCCGGGAGTGAGCACAGGTACTCCTGCCCCTCCGCGACGGACACATCGGCCAGCCACGTCAGGTCGAGCGGGTCGCCGATCGCGACGAGGATGTCGTGGATGCGCTGCGACTTGACCTTGCTGATGCCGCCCGGCCGGATCGCCTCCTCGACCTCGGAGACCGGCGCGTCGCGGACCGCGTCCCATGACGCGAACCGGTCGCGCAGGCGAAGGTAGGCGACGTCGCGGTTGCGGTCGTTCGTCGACTGGGAGAGCACGGTGAGGACGAGTTCGGCGATCCCGTCGCCGTGGGGCCGGACCACCGGCGTGCCGTAGACCTCGCGCAGCCGCGCCCGGATGCGCGCAACACGGTCGGCCTTCGGCGGGACCCAGTCCTTGCGCGGGACCGTGGCGAGCTCAGCCAAGCGCGCCCCAGCACTCCGTGGCGTGCGCGCCGAGGGCCATCGCGGCGTCGAGCGCGGCGGGCAGGATCGCCGGGTCGTACCCGGCCTGGGCCAGCGCAGCCAGCAGGGCACCGGCCACCGCGTCGCCCGCCCCAGTGGTGCACACGACCTCGGCGGGAACACCGGCCGCGCGGTGGCGCGTGCCGTCCGCGCTGGCGAGCACCGCGCCGGCGGCGCCGAGCGTGACAATCGCGTGGCGCGCGCCGCGGGCCAGCAGCGCGGCCGCCGCATCCGTCGGCTCGGCGAAGCCGGTGATGAGGACCGCTTCCTCGGTGTTGCACTTCACGAGGTACGCACCCTCCACGCACGCGCCCGCGATCTCTGCGGCGACGTGCCGGTCAGGCCAGCGGTGCAGGCGCAGGTTCGGATCGAAGACCACCGGCCGCCCGGCGTGCAGCGCCGCGCGGCGGGCCGCCAGCGTCACGACGCGCTCGGGTTCGGTGACGAGCGTGTTCGAGGCGAAGAAGAACGCGTCCGCCGCGGCGGCGGCGGCTTCGGCGGAATCCCCGAGCGCCGCGACGGCGGCCTCGATGCCGGCGCCGTAGATCGCGTAACTCGGCTCGCCCGCAGCGTCGACCGTCACGAAGGCGACCGCCGTCTGCTGCCCGGCACGCAGATGGAAATGCTCGAGGTCGACACCCTCGGCGGCGAGCCGGCCGCGCAGCCAGGCACCCCACGCGTCGTCCCCCGCGCCGCCGGCCAGCGCGACGCTCGCACCCGCCCGCGCCGCCGCGACCGCGACGTTGGCGGTGGCGCCCCCCGGGTGCGGCACGAACGCGTGCGCGTCACCGAGCGTGGCGGCGGGCGCCTCGCAGACGAGGTCGACGAGCGCCTCACCGAGGCAGAGCGTGCGGAGCGGTCCCACTGCGCGCGAGGGTATCTTCCGCGCGATGAGCCTGCGGGAGGTCCGATCAGCAACGCTCGAGCTGGGCGACCAGCCGGTGTTCTACCGACGCGCCGGGGATGACGAGATCCCAGCGCTCTACGTGCACGGAGTGCCGACCTCCAGCGACGACTGGGTGCCGTTCCTGCAGCGCGGCGGCGGCATCGCCCCCGACCTGCCGGGCTTCGGTCGCAGCGGCAAGCGCGGCGACCTCGACTTCACCATGGAGGGCTACGCCGAGTTCCTCGACCGCTTCCTCGACCGCGTCGGTGTCGAGAAGGTCCGGCTCTGCGTGCACGACTGGGGCTGCGTCGGCCTGCTGTGGGCGATGCGAAACCCCTCCCGCGTCACGCGGCTCGTCGTGATGAACGCGGTCCCGCTCCTGCCGGGCTACCGCTGGCACCGCACGGCCCGCATGTGGCGCACCCCCGGCCTCGGCGAGTTCTCGATGGGGTTCGGCAGCGCGAAGCCGGTCATGAAGGCGGCGCTCACCGAAGCGACTCCGAAGCGCGGCTCGCTCCCGAAGGCCTTCCGCGAGGAGATCGCCGCGCACTTCGACCAGGGCACCCAGCGCGCGATCCTGAAGCTGTACCGGTCCTCGCCGCCCGAGAAGCTCGCCGCCGCCGGGGAGGCGCTGGGCACGATCAGGGCGCCCGCGCTCGTCCTGTGGGGCGAGGCCGATCCGTACATCCCGACCCGATTTGCGAGCGGATACGCGGCCGCGCTGGGCGACGCGCGGCTCGAGCTGGTGGAGGGCGCCGGGCATTGGCCGTGGCTCGACCGACCCGAACTTGCCGAGCGCGTCTGCGCCCACTTGGACGGGTAGGTGCCTGCAACGATCCGGCCGTCGTATCCGCGGCGACTGGTTTAGTCTGCGCGGCGGCAGGGGCACGGATGCCTTCTTCGTAGTTCTCGACCTCGCCGTCGGCGAAGGAGATGCTGTGCCGTTACTCCGTCCGCTGCTTGCTGTGCTCATCGTGCCGGTGCTCGTGCTGCTCGCGAGTTCTCCCGCCGCCTCCGCGGCGCCGATCCACGATGACTTCGAGCACTCGGTGCTGACGAAGATCAACGGCCTTCGGGCGGAGCAGGGGCTGAAGCCGCTGCGTTCCAGCCGCAGGCTCGCACGGCTGGCGAGCAGGCATTCCCGCGACCAGCTCCGGCACGACCGGCTGTCGCACGACAGCGGGAACGGCACGCCGTTCAAGGTCCGGATGGCGCGGGTCGCACGCAACGCGATCGTGGGCGAGACCGTCGGCTGGCTGCCGGACGGCATGAACGACCGGGCGGACCGCGTCGTGATGATGTGGATGCAGTCGCCGGGTCACCGCGCGCAGCTCATGCGCCCGCGGTTCAAGAGGATCGGCGTCGGCCGCTGGTACGGAGCGATGGGCTTCGATCCCGGCATCACCGTGACCGCGAACCTCTCCTCGAAGTAACACGTTCCGCATAGGGTGCGCCGCCGATGCGGCGCCTCCCTCCCGCCTGGATCGTCGCCGCCGCCGGCGCGGTGGCGTACCTCCTGCTCGCCCCCCGCAGCGCGGATCTCATCGCGCAGCTCTACCGCGCCGAGATCCTGCGTGAGGACGGCGCGTGGCTGTGGGACGCCGGCTGGTTCGCCGGCCATCAGCTGCCGGCGTACAGCGTGCTGTACCCGCTGTTGGGCGCGCTGCTCGGCGCCCGGGTGGTGGGCGCGCTCGCAGTCATGGCGGCGGCGTTTCTGTTCGGGCGACTCGCGGTCGTCCATCGCGGCGAGGCGGGCAGGGTCGCCGCGATCTGGTTTGCGGCCGTCGCCGTCGCCGCGCTGTGGACGGGACGCATCACGTTCCTGCTCGGTGCGGCGGTGGCGCTGGGCGCGGCGCTCGCGCTGGCGCGCAATCGCCCGGTGCTCACGGGCGTCCTGGCGGCGCTGAGCGCGCTGGCGAGCCCGGTTGCCGGGCTGTTCGCCGCGCTGGGCGCCGTCGCGTGGGGGCTCGGCGAGAAGCGGTACGCGACGGGCGCGGCGCTCGCGGCCGCGGGGTTGGCGCCGATCCTCGTGCTCAACGTGCTCTTCGGCGAGGGCGGGACGTTCCCGTTCGCCCCCGGCGCGTTCTGGCCCGCGCTGGCCGCGACGGTGCTCGTCGGGGTGCTGCTGCCCGCCGAGGAACGGGTGCTGCGGATCGGGGTGGCGCTCTACGCGGTGCTGCTCATCCTGGCCTTCGCGCTGCCGACCGCGGTGGGCGGCAACGCCACGAGACTCGGCGGACTGCTGGCCGGTCCGGTCTTGGCGCTCGCGCTCTCGGGGCGGCGGGACAGGGTGCTCGTGGTCGCCGCGATCCCGCTCGTGTGGTGGTCGCTGTACCCGCCCGTCGCCGACTGGGTGCGCGGGCGCGACGATCCGGCACTGCACGCGTCGTTCCACGCCCCGCTCGTGGGCTTCCTGCAGAAGCAGTCCGGGCAGCCGTTCCGCGTCGAGGTCGTACCGACCGCCGACAAGGGCGAGGCGCTGTACGTCGCGCGGTCCGTCCCGCTCGCCCGCGGGTGGGAGCGCCAGCTCGACCGTGAGGACGGCCCGCTCTTCTACCAGGACACCCTGGATCCGAAGGCGTACCGGCGCTGGCTGTACGCGCGCGCCGTGCGGTTCGTCGCGCTGCCCGACGCGCCGATCGACCCCGCCAGCGAACCCGAGGCGCGGCTGCTGCGCCGCCCGCCGTCGTGGCTGCGCGAGGTCTGGAGCACGAGCGACTGGCGCGTGTTCGCCGTCCGCGGCGCGCCGCCGATGGCCACCGGCGTCGCGCGGGTCGTCTCCTCCGACATGCAGTCGGTGACGCTGCGGGCGTCGGCGCCCGGCCGCGTCCGGCTGCGGGTCCGGTACAGCCGGTGGTGGCGCGTGGCCTCGGGCCGGGCCTGTGTTCGCGAGACAGGTGACGGCTTCATCGCGCTGGACGTCGGGCCCGGCGAGATCCGGCTGCACACCACGCTGACCGGGCCGCACTGTCAGGCCTGAGTGACGTTGTTCGACGTCACCCGCGCGGTCTCCCGCGGCTCGCGCTGCGCCGCAGTTCTCCAGTGAACGCCGTCACGAGCGGTTAACATGCAGACGCGCCATGTCCCCGCGTGCCCGCACCCTTCAGGCGCGGCTCTTCCCGCAGGGCTATGTCGACCTCGGTCGCCAGCTCCTGCTCTTCGCCGCCGCCTACTACGCCTACCGCTACACCCGCGGGTGGGTCAACACGCCCGAATCCGCGGCGACGGCGTTTGAGAACGCGCGTGATCTCATCAACGTCGAGCGGACGCTGAACGTCTTCATCGAGCCCGGCGTGCAGGCGCTGCTCGCCGGCGACCAGTGGGTCCTCGACGCCGCGAGCTGGGTCTACATCAACGCCCAGACCACGGTGACCCTCGGCTGCCTCGCGTGGATCTACCTGTTCCGCAACAAGAGCTTCTACTTCGTGCGGAACATGTTCCTCACGGCGTTCTTCCTCGCCCTCGTGGGGTACGTCCTGTACCCGGCCGCGCCCCCGCGGTTCTTTCCCGAGTGGGGCTTCCACGACACCGTCGAGGACTTCACGAACATCCCGCAGGACAGCGTCACCATCGACGCGCTCTTCAACCCGTACGCGGCCGTCCCGTCGATGCACGTCGGCTTCTCGCTCATGATCGGATGGCCGCTGGCGATGCTGACCAAGCACCGGCCGGTGAGGATCTTCTGGGCGACGTACCCGCTGCTCGTCACGTTCGTCATCGTCGTGACGGCGAACCACTTCCTCGCCGACGCGTTCCTCGGCGCGCTCACCGCCGGCGCCGGGGCGATCGTCGCGCTGGTGCTCGCCCAGCTGCGGCCCGTGTGGACGTTCCGCGGTGTGCCCGAGGAAGACGACGAGGTCCCCGTCCGCCTGCCCTCGGCGGC
This sequence comes from Solirubrobacteraceae bacterium, assembly GCA_051306365.1. Classification (GTDB taxonomy): domain Bacteria; phylum Actinomycetota; class Thermoleophilia; order Solirubrobacterales; family Solirubrobacteraceae; genus Svornostia. The sequence continues at coordinate 1,952 of JBPPNC010000117.1, read as the reverse complement.
GACGGAACCCACCGCGGCCTAGGCTTCGCAGCTATGTCCTCCCCCGCCGACGGAGCACGGCCCCGGCCGCAGCTCATGAACGACCAGATGCGCAACCGGCTCATCGAGTCGCGCCTCACCCCGAACGCGATCAGCCTCACCGGCCTCGTGCTCTGCCTCGCCGCCGCCGTGCTCGTCTGGCAGGAGATGTGGATCCTCGGCGGGGTCGCCTTCATCGTCGGCTCGGTCTGCGACACGCTCGACGGCCGCTACTCGCGGATGAGCGGCAAGGGCACGCCCTTCGGCGCGTTCCTCGATTCCACCCTCGACCGCATCGAGGAGGGCGTCATGCTCGCGGCGATCGGCGTGTACTTCGCGAGCGAGGCGAACGAGCTCGCGGTGTTCGGTGTCGTCACGGCCGCGGTCGCCTCGCTGATGGTCTCGTACACTCGTGCACGCGCCGAAGCCCTCGGCGTGGAGTGCAAGGTCGGGTTCGGCAACCGCGCAGCGCGGGTGGCGATCCTCTCCGCGGGCATCCTCCTCTTCGGCATCGGTGTCGACGAGGCCCTGGAGGCCGCGGTGTACGTCCTCGCGGCGCTCGGAACGATCACGTTCCTCCAGCGCATCTTCCACGTCCGCGGGCAGCTCAACCGCCCCGTCACCGACGAGGCCATGTGACCGAGGTGTAACCGGACCCCCGTTCCGGGGTCCGTTAGGGCTGGCGCCGCCCCCGCCGGCCGAGCGTCCATCCCCCACCTTTTCCAGAAGGGAAGTTCCCAGACAGCATGAGTGCAACGAACGGCTCGGGCCGCTACCAGCACGACAAGGTCCGCGTCGCGATCATCGGCGTCGGCAACTGCGCGAACGCGTTCGTGCAGGGCGTCTACCACTACCAGGACGCCAACCCCGACGAGGCCGTCCCGGGCCTCATGCACGTCGACCTGGGCGGCTACCACGTCCGTGACATCGAGTTCACCGCCGCCTTCGACATCAACAGGACGAAGGTCGGCAAGGACCTCGCCCAGGCGATCTGGCAGGACCCGAACGACACGATCAAGTTCACCGATCGCGTCCCGAAGGAGATCGGCGCGAAGGTCTACCGCGGCATGACGCACGACGGCCTCGGCAAGTACCTCAAGGAGAAGATCACCAAGGCGCCGGGCGAGACCGACGACATCGTGCAGATCCTCCAGGACACGAAGACCGACGTCGTCGTCTCCTACCTCCCGGTCGGCTCCGAAGAGGCGACCAAGTGGTACGTCGAGAAGGTCATCGAGGCCGGCTGCGGCTTCGTGAACTGCATCCCGGTGTTCATCGCCTCGAGCGACTACTGGGACAAGCGCTTCAAGAAGGCCAAGCTCCCGATCGTCGGCGACGACATCAAGTCGCAGGTCGGCGCGACGATCGTCCACCGCCAGCTGGCGCGCCTGTTCCACGACCGCGGCGTCGAGCTGCAGCGCACGTCGCAGCTGAACGTCGGCGGCAACATGGACTTCTACAACATGCTCGAGCGCGAGCGCCTGGAGTCCAAGAAGATCTCGAAGACGAACGCGGTCACGTCCGTCGCGGGTCTCGAGATGGAGAAGGACAACGTCCACGTCGGCCCGTCGGACTACGTGCCGTGGCTCACCGACCGCAAGTGGGCGCACATCCGCCTCGAGGGCAAGGCCTTCGGCGGCGTGCCGCTCATGGCCGAGCTCAAGCTCGAGGTCTGGGACTCGCCGAACTCGGCGGGCATCGTCACCGACGCCGTGCGCTGCTGCAAGCTCGCGCTGAACAACGGCATCGGCGGCCAGATCGACGGCCCGTCCTCGTACCTCATGAAGTCGCCGAAGAACCAGCGTCCCGATGACCAGGCCCGCCTGGACACGGACAAGTTCATCGAGAAGCACAAAAAGGACGACACGATCGCGAAGGTCGTCAAGAAGGCGGCGAAGACGAAGTCAAAGGCCTAGCGGCCATCCCCTTCGCTT
>JBPPNC010000034.1:0-26095 GCA_051306365.1 Solirubrobacteraceae bacterium | reverse complement strand
TCCATCAGGCCGTCGGTGAGCGGCTCGACGAGCGTCGCCGCCGCGGCGTCGAACCGGAGGTCGCGGTTCGCGTCACGTCGGTGCGCGCCCGTGGCGACCCAGTCGCGCAGCATCGTGCGCGCCCGCTCGGCGGCGGGCGTCGGCGCGGCCGTATCGCCGAGCAGCCGCTCGATGGCGCGGACGAGCGTCACGGCCTCGACGTCCTCCGTCGCCGCGTTCTGGTGGTGCTTGACCGCCTGGTCGACGGTGAGACCCGTGGCGTCCTCGAAGCGGTCCGCGAGCGCATCGGCGCGATGGCGGACGTTGCCGCCCCACCAGCCCTCACCGGCCCACCCGGGCGCCGGGATGTTGTTCCAGCTCAGCGTGTACCCCTTCGCCGGGCGGATCTCGAACGGGTGGAGCTTCGGGTCGAGCCGCCCGCGCCACTCCCACTCCCCGGTGCCCCAGGTCGGCAGGTCGTTGCGCGTGCCGGGCGCGCGGACCGGGTAGCGCCCGGTGTGCGAATAGGCGATCTCGGTCGCGTTGGCGTAGCCGAGGTTCAGCGACAGGGTGATCTCCCGCGATGCCTCGACGAACCGCTCCGCCGTCTTCGTCTTGCCCGTCTGCATCCGGTAGAAGCCGAGGGCCGACACCGGGGTCGCCATGCGGTCGACGCGCTGGTGCGCGAAACCGACGGGCTTGCCCTCGACGGTGCCCCAGCTGAGGACCGGCCCGTGCACCGTGCGCCACGCGGTGGTGACCGGGGAGCCGGCTGGCCGCTCCATGGCGCGGCACTCGCCCTGGAAGACGTAGTGGCGGCTCGCGCGGGTCGGCGCGCCGCCGTCGGGCTCGCACAGCTGCTCGGCGCGGACATCGGTTGCGTCGGTGCCGCCGGACGTCGGAGTCCAGGCGTACTCGCCCGTGCGGCCGGCGATCAGGATCGGCCCGAGGCCGGGAACGGCGATGCCGCGAGCGTCGAAGTCATCGGTGCTCACGACCACCTCCATGACGATCTCCGGCGACCAGTAGCCCATCTGCGGGCCGCCGATGAGCAGCGGCCGGCCCGTCGCAGTGCGCTCGCCACCCAGGACGATGTAGTTGCTCATGCTCGGCCGGCGCGGCATGTCGGCCGCGGCGACCGGCGTGCCCGGATCGGGCATCGCCAGCGCGTCGGGATCCGCCGGGCCGGGCTCACCGGTCGGCGTGTCGCCAGGCTGTGCGGCGTACTTCGGGTAGCCGTTCTCGGTCTCCGTGTGGGTCGTCGCCTCCGGGTCGGGCAGGCGCAGGTCCTCGTAGAGCGCCATCCCGGTCTCCTCGCCGAGCTGCTCACGCAGGGTGCGCAGGGTGCGGGCCGCGCCGAGCTCCCCGCCGCCGCCGACGCCGAACACGTCGTTGATCACGACCGCCGAGGCCGCGACGTCGACCGCACGCCACGGCTTCGGGTTCGCCAGCCGGCCGAGGCCGAACGGCAGCTGCACGTTCCACGGGATCCGGTTGCGGTTGACGGCCAGCCACGCGTTGATGCCGTCGACGTAGCCCTGGAGGCCGGCACGGAGGTCGGCTTCGTCCTCCCCCGCCCGTGCGTAGAGCTCATCGAGCCCGGCCTGCAGCTCGGCGTCGCTGTAGTTGATCTGCGGGCGCGTGCCGCCACCCGGTGTCCCTGTCGCCGTCAGCGACTCGATGGTGCCCCCGCGACCGAGTGTGCGCAGCGCCTCGAGGAGGGCCAGACGCGCCTCGGCCATCACCCAGCCGCTGCCGAACGCCGCACCCGCGATGTCGGCGGCCCTGATGTACGGCACGCCGTAGCTGTCCCACTGGATGACGACGCCGGGCTTCGGGCGCTCCTCGCGCACCACGCGATCGGGCGTGAAGCCCGCAGCCTTGTACCACGGGGCGGCAGTCCCCGGCGCCCCGAGTGTGCCGTTCGCGGCAACGCTCTCCAGTCCGTCATAGAGCTTGATCTGGTCGGCGCGATGGCGCGACGTCGGACCCCACACGTCGCCGTTGCCCGGAGGCAGCACGCTGAACGCCGACGTCGCCGTGTCAGCCAGCGGAGCCGCAGACACCGGCGCCGCCGTCGCCGCGACGGCCGCAGCCATGGCGGCCGCCCCCGCCGCAACCAGCATGAGAACCCGCATCGTCCCATCTCCTCCCGTGGACGGCGCGATCCTACCCCTGGAGTAACTTGGACGTCCACCCAAGAACTGGGTGGACGGGTGCTCAGTCGTCGCCCTGCAGGCGCGAGCGCAGGCGCAGCACGGCCTTCGTGTGCAGCTGGCTGATGCGCGACTCGGTCACGCCGAGCACCTCGCCGATCTCGCGCAGCGTGAGGTTCTCGTAGTAGTAGAGCGCGACCACGAGCTTCTCGCGCTCGGGCAGCCGCGCGATGGCGTCCGCGACCCGGTCCTTCAGGTCGGTGATGTCCATGACGTGCGCCGGATCGGGCGCGCCCGGGTCCTGCAGCGTGTCGAGCAGCGACACCTGATCACCGGACGAGTCGCTGACCGTCCACAGCTCGTCGAGCGCCGCCACCGACGAGTTGGAGATCTGCAGCAGCGACTCCTGGAACTCCTCGACCGTGCAGCCCAGCTCCGCGGCCATCTCCTCGTCCGTCGGCGCGCGCTGGAGCTCGTGCTCGAGCTTGGAGTTGGCCCGCTCGATCTCGCGGGCGCGAGCGCGCACGGAGCGCGGCACCCAGTCGAGCGAGCGCAGCTCGTCGATGATCGCGCCCTTGATGCGCGTGATGGCGTACGTCTCGAACTTGATCTCGCGCTCGAGGTCGAACCGCTCGATCGCGCTGATCAGGCCGACGAGCCCGTACGAGATGAGATCGGCCTCCTCCACGTGCGCGGGCAGACCGGACGCCATACGTCCGGAGACGTACTTGACCAGGGGTGAATAGGCGACGACAAGCCGCTCGCGGGCTTTCTCATCTCCGGTGGCTTTATACCGCCGCCAGAGATCTTTCAGTTCGATCGCCTTGACGTTAGTTTCCAGGGTGTTTCCCTCCCCCACCTACGCCCGTGGATGTGCTCGGGCGTACGCGGTCTTCAGCCGCGCGGACTCTACCCGAGTGTAGACCTGCGTCGTGGAGATCGAGCTGTGGCCCAACAGCTCTTGGATCGCGCGGAGGTCCGCGCCACCGTCCAGAAGGTGCGTCGCGAACGAATGCCGCAGCGCGTGCGGCGACACTCCGCCCTGCAGCGCAGCCTGTCGCGCCCAGGTCCGCAGGCGCCTGCGAACGTCGGACGTCGAGAGCCTCCGGCCGGACTTGCTGACGAACAGCGCCTGCTCCTCGGCCGCCGGTCGGAGTGCGGGACGGCCGCGCTCCAGCCAGCGGTCGACGGCCGCCAGGGCGGTCTCGCCGACGGGCACGAACCGCGTCTTGGCGCCCTTGCCCTCGACGCGCACCTGCTCACGGTCGAAGTCGACGCCCGAGACCGGCAACGAGACGAGCTCCTCGGCCCGCAGGCCGGACGCGTACGCCAGCTCGAAGAGCGCACGGTCGCGCAGCTCCAGCGGCGTCGACGACGGGATCCGGTCCAGCAGCACCGACATCTGCTCGGAGGTCAGCACCTTCGGCAGCGACTGCGGCGTCTTCGGCGCGGCGATGAGGTCCGCCGGGTTGGCGGGCACGATGCGGTGCTCGCGCAGCGAGCGGTACAGGCTGCGGATCGCCGCGAGTTTGCGCGCGGTACTGGCGGGAGCGAGGCCCTCCGCAGACAGCGACGCGGCGTAGCGCCGCAGCTGCCGCCCCGACGCGTGCTCGGGCTCGATGCCCTGCCCGGAGCACCAGCGCGCGAGCGCGTCGAGATCCGACGCGTACGCACGGCGGGTCTTCTCGGCCGCGCCGCGCATGACGAGGTCATCCTCGTGGAGCACCAGGGCGCGCTGCCAGCCGTCGCTAGGGTCTGGAGTCGTGGGCAAGTTCTTCATCGATACGACTCAGGGAGTCGTCGCCACGCAGCGGCAGCTCATGCAATCCGGCGTGGCCGGCGATGACGGCGTGCCGCCGAAGCCGTGGCACCGCATCCAGGGAACGGACGATGCGTCGACGCTCTGGTACGCCGTACTGCGCAGGCAGGAGAAGGGGATCTTCATGGGATCGCTGGTCATTCGCCACAGCGACCACCATGCCCTGCTTCTGGAGCGCGGATGGCAGGAAGTCCCGGTCGAGGAGATCGGGCCGACCGTGCCCCACCCCTTCTAGGCGATGTAGATCGGGGCGCCGACCGGCACCCTCTCGTAGAGGTCGGTGACGTCCTCGACGAGCATGCGGATGCAGCCGTGCGACGCGTTCGTGCCGATGGAGCCCCGGGCGTCGGTGCCATGGATGCCGACGCCGTCGTAGATCCCGAGCCATCGGGCCTTGATCGGATTCGACGGACCGGGCGGCACCACCGTGCCCGCCAGGTCGCCGGCCCACGCCGAGTTCGGCACATGCCAGGCGGGATTCACGGCCTTGTTGGCGATGTCGTACAGACCGGACGGCGTGTCCATGCCCGCCTGGCCGAGCGCGATCGGATACGTCTTCTGCAGCTTCAGGTTCTTGAAGATGTGCAGCTTGAAGTTCGGGCGGTCCACGGTGAGGATCACCGGGTACTTCTTCGCGAGCTGCGCGTTGCCGACCTTCGGCTTGATCTTGCGCATCGTCGCCTTGACCGCGCGCGGCCGGCTGGGGTCGGCGAGCGCGACCTTGACGGCGTCGCGCAGGTGCTGCGTGTTGACGGCCTTCCCGGTACGCGCCGACTGGACCGCCACGGTCGTGGCCGCGAAGTCGACCTTCGCGTTGCGGGCCTTCACCTCGGTGTTCACGCGCACTCGGTCGATGAGCCGGGACACGGCGTCGTGCGAGTAATCGATCTGCGGCGTGAGCTTGGTGTCGAGCTCACCGCCGGTGACCGACCGCCAGGTGCGCACCACCGGATTGCCGTCGCGGCTCTCCGCCAGGGCCTGATCGACCGTGGCGTCCACGTTGACCGTCGTCTTCGCCTCCCGCGCGCTCAGACGGAACGTGCGGTCGCCTGCCCGCACGACGAGCGTGCGCCGCAGGGGCGCGACGAGCTCACGCTCGAGCGCGGCGCGCGCCTCGGCCTCGGTCTGGCCGCCCACATCGACGCCGCCGACCGTCACGCCCTCGGCGATCGTGTCCTTCTGCGTCTGGTCGTAAGCGAACACGCCCGCTGCTGCGAGGAGCAGGATGGCGACGCTGACTGCGAGAACAATGAGGGTCTTCCGGGGCATGAACGCTCGACCACTCCGCCGATGGAACAGGACTCCAGGCTAGCTGCCAGACCCGTCGTCATCCACCGCTGCAATCCGCCCTGACGCGTGCACCGCCGGGCTGCGGCGCAGGAACTCCTCCAACCGCTCGTCGTACCGGTAGTTGCGCTCGGTCGCGACGAGCGGCGCGACCCGCTGCCCGCGGCGCATCTCGAGCGCCGCTTCCCTGGTGGTGAAACGCAGACGCAGACCGGTCGCCTTGAGCCGGCGGTTGTCGACGGCTCGCCCGTGGCGCAGCAGCGTGACGAGCTCCACCGGGAGCGGCAGCCCCGCACGACGCAGCGGCAGCGCCGCCAGGTTCGCGCCCCAGGGCGGCAGCACCGGCGCCGGGCGACGGTCCAGGAGCGACGCCAGCTCGGAGAGCGTCAGCACGCCGTCGGCCGCGACGTTGTAGACGCCGTCGAGCCGCTCCAGGGTTGCGTGCTCGATCGCGGCGACCGCGTCGTCCGGATGCAACACCTGCAGGCGCGGATCGAACCCGGCGACGGCGGGGATGACACCCGGCATCGCCAGCAGCCGGCCGAGCGAGGTTTCGTCCGCGACGTCCACGAGCCGCAGCACTGCCACGCGGGCCCCGGGCACCCGGTGGCGCAGTTCCGCGGCCGTCGCCTCGGCCGTGCGCAGCTCGCGCTGCAGCTCGGTGCCGCCCGCGGGCAGCACCATGTCCTCCTCGAAGTACGCCGGATCGCCCGCGCCACAGCCGTACACGTGGGCCGAGCCGGCCACGACCAGTCCGCGCACGCCCGCGCTGGTCAGCGCGCTGAGCAGGACTTCGGTCTCCGTGACGTTGGCGCGCCGGCGAAGGCGTGCGTCGACGCCGCCGGCGTCCGTGACGAGCCGGGCGTCGACGACCGTATCGATCCGCGCGGCGCGCATCACGCGGCGCAAGGCCTCTGCATCCGCGCCGACGCGGACGAACTCCGTGCGCTCCAACACGATCGGCGGATCATGCTCGTCGACGCCCACGATGGCCTCGACCTGCGGGTCGGCCTCCAGGGCGCGGGCGAGCTGGGCGCCCAGCGGACGCGCGAGGCCCGCGACGAGGATCCGCCGGCTCATCCCAGCCACACCGAGCGGCGGTTGGCCACGAGGTCCACGAGCGCGGCTTGGAGCGCAGCGCCGGTCTCGTCGGCCAGCTCACGCACCGACGCGGGCCGCCCGGGATCGATCGCCGGCAGGAAGCGCACCGTCACCCGGGCGGGCAGGAGCACCGGCAGCGTCACCGGCAGGCGCCGGCCGCCCGGAAGCGGGATGCGCCCCAGGACGGGCGTGACCTCCTCCGTCCCGACGATGGCCACGGGCACCACCGGCACGCGGGTCGCGCGGGCGGCCATGAGCACCTCGTCGCGCAGGCGGCGAACGCGGTAGCGGTCGCGCAGCAGACGCGGGCCGCCGTCCTCGGGGAACGCGAGCGCGAGCTGCGCCTCATCGCCCAGCAGGCGCCGGACGTTCGCCGGGTGGTCGGCGACGGCGCCGAGCTTCGGCAACAGCATCGCCAGGCCAGGCTGAGCGAGCACGCCGGCGCCGACGAGCGGCGTGACGTCGCGGGGTCGCGGGAGTTCCTGGGCCACCGCCTTGGAGACGAGCATCGCGTCCAGCGCCGCGGCCCCTGCGCGGTGGCAGACCAGCAGCGCGCCTCCCGCTCCCGGAACGTGCTCGATGCCGTCCACCGCGACGCGCAGCCACAGGTCGTAGAGCGCGTCGCCGACCGTACGATCCACCAGCGTCTCGAGCCGCTCGGACCGTCCCCAGTCTGTGACCCGCCGCTCGGGCTCCAGCCCGGGCAGGTGATCGCGCAGGTCGGCGCGCGGCCGCGCCGGGCGGGCCGGGACGAGGTCGCCGGGGCGGTCGGTCGGCGTGGTGTCGCCGCCTGTGTCGGTGGGCTCCACCCGCGCGAGGGTACCGATGCGCGGGCGCGGCGTCTGTGCCCCCGCTCCGGGCCGTCAGTCTCTCTGGTCGAGGACCGGCGCGAGCGCTGCGGCGAGCCCCTGCCAGTCCTGCGCGGAGATGACGTCCTCCTCCTCGCGCACATCCGCGTTCCACGGGTGCTCGAGCGTGACCGCCACGATCCCGGCGTCGACGGCGTTGCGGAGGTTCAACGGGCTGTCGTCGATGAGGATGTCGATCCCGATCTCCGTGCAGCGGCTGATCTTGTCGTAGCTGCAGTACAGCTCGTCGTAGGGCATCCCGATCCGCTGGAGCCACCGCTCGGTGGGGGTGTGCGCCTCGGTCACGCGGTGGCTGGTGATGTGCACGAAATGCCCGACCTCGTGCCACGCGGTGACGGTCTCCACCGCGCCGGGGTACGGCACGGCGGCGAGGATCGACTCAGCGCGGTGCGTCTCGGCGATGCACGCGTGCAGCTGCTCGGGACGAAGCCGTGAGATGCCCCAGTCGACCTGCTCGTCGTAGGGCAGGTCGATGCCGAACCGGCGCCGGGCCTCCGCGGACAGTTGGTCCCAGTAGTGGTGCAGGGTCGAATCGATGTCGATGGCGATGCGCATGCGTTCCGACTAGGCTAATCGCCAATGGCTGTCGTCTCTTCACCCGAACCCACCCGGGACGCACTGAACGCCTACGGCCCGATCGGCCGCTCGGGCTGGATGGACGTCGACTGGCACGACCACCTGCGCTGGGTCGACGTCGACGGTGACCTCGTCAACCTCGTCGACCTCGGAGCCGCGCCGGGCCGGCCCACGGTCGTCTTCGTCCACGGGCTCGGCGGCTCGTGGCAGAACTGGCTCGAGAACCTCCTGCCGTTCGCGACCGACCACCGTGTCATCGCGGTCGATCTCCCCGGGTTCGGCGCCTCGCCCCTGCCGCGCGAGCAGATCACGATCCCGCGCTACGCGGCGCTGCTCGACCGACTGTTCGGCCTGCTCGACATCGACGCCGCCGCCGTGGTCGGCAACTCCATGGGTGGGCTCATCGCCGCGGAACTTGCACTGCGCCACCCGCACCGCGTCGAGCGGCTCGTCCTGGTCTCGGCCGCAGGGCTCACCCCGGCCGACCGCTACAACCCGCACGTCTTCGCGACCTTCAAGCGCCTCGAGCGCGGCCTGCAACACGTCAGCTCACACGCCGCGACCCGCGCCGAGGACCTCGCACGCCGCAAGCGCCTGCGCCGCGCCGCGCTCTCCGTCGTCGCCGCCGCGCCCGAACTCCTGCCGTGCGCGCTGGTCGCCGAGCAGATCAAGGGCGCAGGCAAGCCCGGGTTCATGCCGGCGAGCGAGGCGCTGCTGACGTACCCCATCCGCGACCGCGTGGCCGAGGTCGCCTGCCCCACCCTCGTGGTCTGGGGCACGCGCGACAGGCTCGTGCCCGTCAAGGACGCGTCCGAGTACGAGGCGCTCATCCCGGACGCTCGGAAGGTCGTCTACAAGCGGACCGGCCACGTGCCGCAGCTCGAGCGCCCGGCACGCTTCAACACCGACCTCCGGGCGTTCCTCGAAGAACAGCCGGGCGAGCGCGAACCCGCCGGGCCGGAACTTCGTTAACACCGTCAGCCGGTGACAGCGCCGTGGTCGGCGCTGCCGACGAGCTTGGCGTACTTCGCAAGCACGCCGCCCCTGACGCCGTTGTCCGGGATCTCGTACGCCGCGACGCGCGCGGCGATCTCCTCGTCGGTCAGCGCGACGTTCACGACGCGCGCGTCGACGTCGATGGTGACCTCGTCGCCGTCCTGCACCGCCGCGATCGGCCCGCCCCGTGCCGCCTCGGGGGCGAGGTGGCCCGCCATGAACCCGTGGGTCGCGCCGGAGAAGCGCCCGTCCGTGAGCAGGGCGACGCTCTCCCCGAGCCCTTCGCCGTTGATCGCGGCTGTGACGGCGAGCATCTCGCGCATGCCGGGCCCGCCCGCGGGACCTTCGTTGCGGATGACGACCACGTCGCCGGGCTGGATCTCGCCGGCGAGCACCGCCTTCATGCAGGCTTCCTCGCCGTCGAACACGCGCGCCGGGCCGACCGCCCTGCGCCGCTCATGGCCGGAGAGCTTCACGACACAGCCGTCCGGGGCCAGGTTGCCCCGGAGGATGGCGATCCCGCCGTTCTCCTTCAGCGGATCGTCGAGCGTGTGGATGACCTGCTGGCCGGGCATCTCCTCCGCCTCCTCGGCATGCTGACCGATCGTCTTGCCGGTGACGGTCATCGCGTCGCGGTGCAGCAGGCCGGCCTCGGACAGCCGCTGCGCGAGCACGGGCACGCCGCCCGCCGCGTAGAGGTCCGTGGCGAGGAAGCGGTAGCCGGGCTTGAGATCGCAGAGGAGCGGCGTGCGTTCGCTGATGCGGTCGAAGTCCTCCAGTTCGAGCTCCACCCCGGTCTCGCGCGCGATGGCGAGCAGGTGCAGGACGGCGTTGGTCGAGCCGCCGCTCGAGGCCACGCCCGCGATGGCGTTCTCCAGCGCCTCGCGGGTGAGGATGTCGCGCGGGCGGACGCCGCGCCGCAGGACGTCCATGACGAGCTCGCCGGCCTGGTGCGCGACGGTGCCCTTCCTGTCGTCCTCGGCCGGGACCATGGAGGACGCGGCCGGGGAGATGCCGAGGAGCTCGCCCGCCATGCCCATCGTGTTCGCCGTGAACTGGCCGCCGCAGGCGCCGGCGCCGGGGCTCGCGGAGTTCTCGAGCTCGAGCAGGTCCGCGTCGCTCATCTTGCCGACGGCGTGGGCGCCGATGCCTTCAAAGACCTCGAGGATCGAGACGTCCTGGCCGTGGAAGTGGCCGGGGGCGATCGAACCGCTGTAGAGCATGAGGCCCGGGACGTTCGTGCGGGCGAGGGCCATGATCGCGGCGGGGATCGTCTTGTCGCAGCCGGAGATGACGACGAGCGCGTCGAAGCCGTGGGCGTCGACGACGAGTTCGATCGAGTCGGCGATGATCTCGCGGCTGACGAGCGACGCGCGCATGCCGGGGGTGCCCATCGTGATGCCGTCGGAGATCGAGATCGTGTTGAGCTCCATCGGTGTGCCCCCGGCGGCACGGACGCCCTCCTTCACCTTCGCGGCGAGCGCGCGCTGGTTGAAGTTGCACGGCATCGTCTCGATCCAACAGTGAGCGACCCCCACGATAGGCTTGGCGAGTGCTTCGTCGTCGAACCCGATGCCTTTGAGGTACGCGCGGGCGAACGCCCGCTCCGGCCCTTCGAGCAGCGCGCGGCTGCGGTGCCTGACATCGAAAACCGGGGTGCTCATGGCGCGCAGCCTACGTCACGCCCAGGCGCCTTCAAGCCGGGGGCGGCGGGGCGTCAGGACTCGTCGCCGGTGGAGGGCGCGGGCGCTCCCAGCTCGCGCGCTGCGCGGCGCATGCGCTCCTGTTCCCACTGGGTGAGGCGCCACAGGTCGCGGCGGACCTGGTCGGGGTCGACCTGCCGGCCGGGCAGGTGCAGGTTCGCGGAGCGCAGCAGGCGCCGTTCGTCGCCCGTGAGGGCCATCCACTTCGCAAGCACGTCGTCGCTGTCGGGCAGCATCGTGGAGCCGTACGGACGGGTCTCGTCCGGAAAACGGACGCAGTACTCGGCGAGCAGCTCGCGGGTCTGCGGCAGGAACGCGACGATCGGCTTGTGTGGGTAGACGAGGTACGCGTACGGCGCGCCGCCGGCGGCGCGCAGGTCTCCAGGGCCGTCGTTCAGGCCTCCCCAGACGCGGAGGAAGCCGAGGTCGCGGTACATCTCCCATTCTTCGTCGTTGACGCAGGAGCGCAGGAGCGCGCGGGCGCGTTGCTCGGCACGCCGTTCGCGGCCGGGGTCGTAGCCCTCCATCTCCCCGGCGGACGGGCGGGCGCGACAGGCGCGCCGCCGCTGGTTCCAGGTGTGCATCGCGGGGATGGCCACCTCGGACAGCAGGACGACGATGACGATGGCGGTGGCGCAGATCGCGAGCAGCACGACTCAGCCTCCGGAGGCCCGCGGGAAGAAGATGACGCGGTCGGCGTCGGACGGGATGTCGCGGTAGTCGCGGACCATCTCGGCCTTGCGTCGGCCGTCGTGGCCGTCGCGTGGCACGGCCGCCCACATCCCGGCCTCCAGCTGCCTGCGGAACGCGCGAATGAGCAGCGCCTCGTCCTCACGCACCCTTGGGTCACCCTCGGCGAGAACGATCTCGCCGTGGCCCGGCTTCATGCGGAGGAACTTCATGAATGCCGATTATGACAAAGCCGGACGCACCGACCGGCGTTTCGGGCGCGGCGGCAGCCTGTCATCCCCGGCGCGCCAGTCCGAGAACGTCGACCGGGCCGGCGCCCTGGCCGAGATCGCGCAGTCCGTCGCGGACGGCGTCCCCCGTGACCCTGCGGGCGGTCCGAGCCGCTGCGAGCACGTCTTCCCCGCGCGCCAGATGGGCGGCGAGCGTCGACGCATGGGTGCATCCGGACCCGTGCGCAGCCCCGTCGGGATGCCGTTCCCCGGGCAGCTCCGTCATGGTGTCACCGTCGAAGAGCAGGTCGGTGGCCTCGTCGCGGTGCCCACCGGTGACCACGACCCATCGCGGACCGAGCGCGTGGACCGCGCGCGCGAGCGACTCGCCGTCGAGTGTGTCGTCGCCGGCGAGCGCTCGGGCTTCGGGGAGGTTCGGGGTGACAACGGTCGCCCGCGGCAGGATCTCGTCGATCACGGCCTGCATGGCGGCGCGCTCGAGGAGCCGGGCGCCGGACTCCGCCACCATGACAGGGTCGTGGACGACCGGCACGCCGTCCGGGAGGTCGTCAAGCGCAGCGGCGACCGCCAACACGGTGGCAGCGTCCCCGAGCATCCCGATCTTCACCGCGTCGACGCCGAGGTCCTCGGCGACCGCGGCGACCTGGGCGCGAATGACGTCCGGCGCGATGGGCACGATCGCCCGAACCCCGACCGTGTTCTGGGCGGTGATGGCGGTGATCGCTGTCGTGCCGTGCGTTCCCGCGGCCGCGAACGCCTTGAGGTCGGCCTGGATGCCGGCGCCGCCGCCGGAGTCCGACCCGGCGATCGTCAGCACCACGGGAATCCTGTGCGCGGAGGTCACCCGGGCGATCATAGGAGCGCCGGGCCGGCGTCTGCCGCCCGCGCGTATCGGCCGGTGGGGTCACGCCGGATGAGACCCAGCAACTCCAGGCGTGTCAGCGCCGTGAGCGCCGCGGCGGGCTCTCCGCCCTGGAACGCCGCGACCTCCCCCGGCGTCGCGTACCCGTCCTCCACCGCTCTGAGCGCTGCGGCGAGCTCCGGTTCCACGGTGGGGAGCCGCCGCTCGCCGGCCGGCTCGGGGCGGTAGCCGGGAAGCAGGGCTTCGAGGATGTCCCGCGCGTCACGAATGACGTGCGCCCCGTCGTGCAGCAGCGCGTTCGAGCCCTGGGAGAGCCCACGGGTGACCGGCCCCGGCACCGCGCCGACGGGCCGGCCCAGCTGCATCGCGAGGTCTGCGGTGATGAGCGAGCCCGACCGTTCTCGGGCCTGTACGACGACCGTCATGCCGGCGAGGGCGGCGATGATCCGGTTGCGGGCCGGAAACGACCACTTCCGCGGCTGCGCGCCGGGCGGGAGCTCACTGATGACGCACCCGGTCTGCAGGATCCGCAGGTACAGCCCGCGTCCCGACGGGGGATAGATCACGTCGGCGCCGCCGGCGAGCACGGCGACCGTCGGCGCGACGGGGCGTGCGGGCTGCGGCCTCGTGGCAGCGAGCGCGCCGTGGTGGGCCGCGCTGTCGATGCCCAGGGCGAGTCCGCTGACCACGCAGACCCCGGCGGCGGCGAGGCCCTGCCCGAGTGCCCGAGCGACGTCCTCGCCCTCCCCTGCACAGCGGCGCGCCCCGACGATCGCGACGGCCGATGCGTCGCCGTCCTCGGATGCCAGCGCGTCCAGCGCCGCGGGTTGCCCAGCCACGAACAGCGCGGCGGGGGCGTCCCCGAGATCACCGAGCCGCGGCGGGTACCCCAACCCGTGCACGCATCGCGACGTCAGGCCCGCGGCCTGCACGATCGCCCGCCCGCGCCGCGGGTCGAAGGCCGCGTGCTGCTTGGCCAGGACCGGCCGCTCCTTGCCGCCCACAGCATCGATGAGTGCGTCGTCGTCGAGGGCGAGCACGCCACCGCGACGCCGCGCCCGTTCCAGATGACCGGAGAGCATCGCGATGAGCCACGCCCGGCGCAGGCAGTCGTCACACGCGGTCATGCAGCCACCTGCGCGTGGTCGCCCTGCTCCTGCCGCAGTCCGAGTGCCTCCAGGACGTACTCGACGGTGATCTCCTCGGCACCCTCGAGATCGGCGACCGTGCGCGCGACGCGGAGCGCCCGCGTGTGCCCGCGCGCGCTCAGCGTGCCGCGCTCGTAGACCTCACGCAGGAGTGCCTGCGCGCCGGGGCGCAGCGCACCCGCCAGTTCGGCGGCCGTGACGGTGCTGTTCAGGCCACCGCTGCGCGCCCGCTGACGCCGCCGTGCCGCAGCCACACGCTCCCGCACCGTGGCGGAGTCCGTGACGGGCGGGGCGGCCAGTTCGGCCGCCGTCGGCCGGTGGACCGCGACGAGGAGGTCGAGCCGATCGAGGAGCGGGCCGCTGAGCCGACGCCGATGGCGCGCGAGGTCGGCGCTGGTGCACCGGCACGCCGAGCCGCTCTCGCCACAAGGACACGGGTTCGTCGCCGCGGCGAGCATCACGCGTGTCGGGAAGCACGAGGCCGTCTGCCCGCGGACGATCGTGACGCAGCCGTCCTCGAGCGGCTGGCGCAGCGCCTCCAGCGCGGGCCGGGAGAACTCCGAGAGCTCGTCGAGAAAGAGGACACCGTGGTGTGCGAGCGTCGCCTCGCCGGGCAACGGACCGGCGCCGCCCCCCACGAGGCCGGGCGCGGAGATCGTGTGGTGCGGCGCCCGGAACGGCGCCCGCTCGATGAGGCCGCGCCCGACCCGCAGGCCGGCGATCGAGTGGATCCGGGTGACCTCGAGGGCCTCCTCAGGATCGAGCGGCGGGAGGATCGTCGGCAGCCGGCGCGCGAGCATCGTCTTCCCGGTGCCCGGCGGGCCGGACAGCAGGAGGTTGTGCCCACCCGCGGCGGCGATCTCCAGCGCACGGAGCGGGGCGGCGTGGCCGCGAACATCCGACAGGTCGATGAGGTGTTCCGTGCCGCCACCTGTCGCGCGCGCGGGCGGCGGCGGTGCCTGTGGCGGGGCGCCGCGCAGGAGTGCGGCGACGTCGGCGAGCGTGTGGGCCGCGGCGACCTGCAGTCCGGCGACCAGTCCGGCTTCGCCCGCGCACGCCCAAGGGACGACGATCCCGTCGAGGCCCGCGGCGCGAGCGCCTTCGGCTGCGGCCAGCGCACCACCGCATGGGCGCAGCTCGCCACCGAGCGACAGCTCACCGAAGACCGCCCACCCGGCGAGCCGCTCGGCCGGAACCTGGTCGCTGGCAGCGAGGATTCCGCACGCGGTGGCGAGATCGAATCCAGGCCCCTGCTTGCGCAGCTGCGCGGGCGCGAGGTTCACCGTGATCCGTCGCTGGGGGAACTGAAAGCCCGAGTTCAGCAGCGCGCTGTGTACGCGCTCGCGGGATTCGCGGACGGCGGCGTCGGCGCGTCCGACGATGGTGAGGGCGGGCAGCCCGGTGCGGAGGTCGACCTCGACGGTGACCCGGCGCGGTTGCAGGCCGTCGAGGGCGAAGCAGGTAACGCGAGCAAGCATGGCGGCGACGCTACGGACCGACCTGTGCCTCGTCTGCGCAGCGCGGCGACAACATTGCGCAGCGTGGCCGGATCCGCCGGATCGCCGCAGCGCCTCCGCAACATCGACACACGCCGACGCACCCGTGCTCGCCCCTCGACCGTACGGTCGAGGCCATGTCCGCAGACCCCCGACGCACCCTCGGCCAGCGTGGCGAGCACCGCGCCCTGGAGCACCTCCGCCGCCGCGGGTATGAGCTCGTCGCACGCAACCACCGAACCCGTCACGGCGAGATCGACCTCATCGTGTGCGACGGGCGAGCCCTCGTCTTCGTGGAGGTCAAGACCCGGCGGGCCTCCGCCCGCGCAGGCACCCCACTCGATGCCGTGTCACCGGCCAAGCAGGCACAGGTCCGCCGCATGGCGAGCGCATGGCTGGCCCAGACCGCTGACCGGCCGCGCGTGCCCGAACTGCGGTTCGACGCGATCGGCGTGACCCTCGACGGCGCCGGCCGGCTCCTCGCCCTCGATCACCTCGAGGGGTGCTTCTGATGCGCCGGGCGGGGCTACCCCAGTGCGAGCTGCTGATACGCCGTGCTCTGAAACGACATGCGGTGCAGCGGCGAGACGCCCTGCCGTTTGATCGCCGCGCGATGCTCCGGGGTCGAGTAGCCGACGTGGCGGGCGAACTCCCACCCTGGATGGCGGGCGTCCGCCCGCTCCATGAACCGATCACGGGTGACCTTCGCCACGATCGAGGCGGCCGCGATGGCCGCGCTCTTCGCATCACCCTCGACGATCGCGAGTGTCTCGTGCCCGCCGACGTCTCCCACCGGGAACCCGTCAGAGAGGCAGATCGTGCCCGGGACCGCGACGCGTCGCAGCCCCGTCCGCAGCGCCTCGAGGTTCGTCTTGTGCAGCCCGCGTGTGTCGATCCCGGGAGCGCACCGCGTGACGACGGCCACACGCACCGCGACCCGCATGACGATGGGCAGCAGCGCGGCCCGAGCTTCGGCATCGTGCTGCTTGGAATCGTTCAGCGCGCCGAGGGCGCGCACATCGGAGACCGTCAGGCGCTCGAGATCGAACAGCGCCGCGCCGGCGACGAGCGGACCGGCCAAGCAGCCGCGGCCTGCCTCGTCGGCCCCGGCGACGTACCGGAAGCCGAGCGCACGGTCATGAGCGAACAGCCTGCTCCCATTGGAGCGCCGTCGCCGAGCCACCTCAGAGGAGGCCGATCTTCTTGGGAGGCCAGTAGGTGGCGAAGGCGTTGCCGATGATCCACTCATTCGGGACGGGACCCCAGAAGCGGCTGTCGTCAGACGCTCCGCGGTTATCACCCATCATGAAGTAGTGGTCGGCGGGAACGCGCAGCGGCGTCGGGAAGTTGCACGACGGGTCCTGCGGGTCGGCGCACGGGCGGATGAAGTCCTCGTCTTGTCGCTTGCCGTTGAGGATCACGCGGCCCTCGACGACCGCGACCCGATCGCCCGGCCCGGCGACGATCCGCTTGATGAAGTTCACGTCCGACCGCGTCGGGGTCGGCTTGGGGCACGCCTGCCCCTCGCGCTGCTCGGCGCCGCACTCGTTCGTCTCCGAGCCGCCCGGCGGATGAAACACCGTCACGTCACCCACCGACGGATCCGAGAGCCGCGTCCCGATGCGGTTGACGAGCACCCGCTGACCGATCTCGAGCGTCGGCACCATCGACTCCGACGGGATCCGGTACGGCTTGACGAGGAACGCCTGAATGCCGAGCGCCAACCCGAGCGCAACGGCAACGATGACGACCAGCTCGACGAGCGAGTTGCCCGTCGACTTGGCCTTCGCGCTCACGACTCGGTGGTGTCGGAGGCAGCCTCGCCGTCAACGGCGGGCTCCTCGGAGGCGGACGCCTCAGCCTTGGACTCGACGGGAGTCTCCTCCGCGACGAGCGCCTCGGCCTCAACCGCATCGGCGGCAACCTCGGCCTCGGCCGCAGCGGCCTCCGCCTCAGCGGCGGCAGCCGCAGCCGCTACCTCGTCGGCGATCAGCCCCGGCGTGACCACTTCCTCCGGGCCCGTGTACCGGCGCTCGCGCACTCGGGCGCGCTTACCGACACGGTCACGCAGGTAGTACAGCTTCGCCCGTCGGACGTCGCCGCGTGCCGGAACCTCGATCTTCTCGATCTTCGGCGAATGCACGGGGAACGTACGCTCGACGCCAACGCCGAACGACTGCTTGCGGACGGTGAAGGTCTCGCGCACACCATGGCCCTGGCGCTTGATGACCACACCCTCGAAGACCTGGGTGCGGCGGCGAGTGCCCTCCACGACCTGGAAGTGGACGCGGACGCGATCGCCCGCCTGGAAGCTGGGGACGCGGCGCAGCTGGGCGCGCTCAAGGGAGTCGATGACGGTGCTCATAGCAAGAGGACGGCGCGCGCTCGGGAAAGGGGCCGCGCCGGGACGGAGCATGGTAGCGCAGTCGCGGAC
Organism: Solirubrobacteraceae bacterium; assembly: GCA_051306365.1. GTDB lineage: Bacteria > Actinomycetota > Thermoleophilia > Solirubrobacterales > Solirubrobacteraceae > Svornostia. The sequence goes on along the minus strand of JBPPNC010000034.1, from coordinate 8,749 downwards.
GCGTTCGGCCGCGCGGGGCTCAGTCGGCCATCGGCGGCAGCGCGCTGCCGCCCGCGCCGCGCTCCTGCGAACGCATGCGACGCCACGTCCGGATCTCCGCGTGATGCCCGGACAGCAGCACATCGGGAACCCTCCAGCCGCGGTACTCCGCCGGCCGCGTGTAGTGCGGGTACTCCGGCTGGCCCTCGAGCGCCGCCGAGAAGCTCTCCTCGACCGCGGAATCCTCGTGGCCCAGCGAACCGGGAAGCTTGCGCAGCACGGCGTCGGCCACGACCATCGCGGCCAGCTCGCCGCCCGAGAGCACGTACCTCCCGACCGACAGCGTGTCCGAGCAGAAGTGCTGCACGATCCGCTCGTCGAAGCCCTCATAGCGGCCGCACAGCAACGTGATGTCCTCCTCGGCTGCGAGCTCGTCGACGTAATGGTCGTCGAGCAGGCGTCCACCCGGGATCAGCGCAATCACGCGGCGGGACTTCCGGAGCTCGGCGGGATCCGTGTCGTAGTACGCGCGCAGCGCGGCATCCATCACGTCGACCCGGAGCACCATCCCCGCACCGCCGCCGAATGGCGTGTCGTCAACCTGCCCGCCCGACAGAGGCGTGTGCGGCCGCGGGTCGAGCATGCGCATCTCGTGCCCGCGCTCGAACGCGTTGCGCACATGGCGCTGCTGGGCAAACCAGCTGAACCAGTCGGGGAACAGCGTGACGACGTCGAGCTTCACGGCGCGAGGTCCCCCAGGAAGGAGGTGTTGACGTCGATCCGGCCGGCGGCGATATCCACGGTGCGCACAGCGTCGCGGACCAGCGGGATGAGCACGCCGCTGTCCGACAGCTCCAGGGCCTCGCACGACGGCAGCGCCACGAGTCGCGCGACGCGCCCAAGATCACGGTCGCCGTCGGTCACGAGACAGCCCTCGAGGTCCTCGGCCCAGTACTCGTCGTCGCTGAGCGCAGGCGCCTCATCTCGTGCGACGAAGAGGTCCGTGCCGCGCAGCGCCTCGACGGCCTCGCGGCCCGCAACGCCGTCGAGCCGCAGGATCGGCCGGTCGTCCGTCCCGGCCGCGCGGACGATCTCGAAGGTGCGCTCGCCCACGCGGACGGTGACGCCAACGCGGAGCAGTCCCCCCCGTGGGCGGGTCACATGGAACGAGCCGTCGAGCCCGTGCGGGCGACCGACCCGGCCGGCGAGCAGCAGGGCTCGCTCGGTCACCTCAGTCGACGATATCAACGAGGACGCGACGGCCGTCGCGGACGGCAGACGCCTTGACGATGGTCCGCAGCGCGTTCGCGGTGCGCCCGCCGCGGCCGATGACCTTGCCGTAGTCGTCATCGGCGACGGAAAGCTCGAGGACGACGGTGGTGTCGTCCTCCTCGAACGAGTCGACCGACACCTTCGTGGGGTCGTCGACCAGCATCGCGGTGACGTCGCGCAACAGGTCGCGGGACCCTGCGCCGGCGTCGGTCATGCCTCGGTCGAGGCCGCCTGCCGTGACTGGACGCGGAGCAGGTGCTTGACCTGCGCCGTCGGCTGCGCGCCGCGATCCATCCAGTACTGCGCGCGCTCCTCGTCGATCTTGATGATCGACGGATTCGTCTGCGCGTTGTATTGACCGATCGTCTCGATCACGCGACCGTCGCGCGGGGAGCGCTGGTCGGCGACGACGACCCGCCAGATGGGGTTCTTGCGTCCACCGACGCGTGTGAGCCTGAGTCGGACTGCCATAGGGCGGAAGAGAGTAGCACCCCGGTTTCGGCCTTCGGTCGACGTTCCTAGCGCGCTTGGCGCATGAGCGCCTGGAGATCCGGCATCTTGCCCCGCCCCAGCTGCTTCATGACCTTCTGCATCTGGCCGAACTGCTTGACGAGCTGGTTGACCTGCTGCACCGACGTGCCGGAGCCCTTGGCGATGCGCAGGCGCCGCGAGCCCTTGATGAGCTCGGGCCGCCGCCGCTCCTCCGGCGTCATCGACAGGATGATCGCCTGCACCCGATCGAGCTCGCGATCGTCGACCTTCATGTTCTTCAACTGCGACCCCTGGAAGCCCGGGATCATGCCCAGCAGCGAGCTGAGCGGCCCCATCTTCCGCATCATCTTGAGCTGGCTGAGGAAGTCCTCGAACGTGAACTCGCCCTTGCGCAGCTTCTTCTCGAGCTCGAGAGCCTCGTCCTCTTCGACCTGCGACTCGGCCTTCTCGATGAGCGACAGCACGTCGCCCATGCCGAGGATCCGCTGCGCCATGCGGTCGGGGTGGAAGCGCTCGAACTGGTCGAGCTTCTCGCCCGTCGACGCGAAGAGGATCGGCTTGCCGGTGACCGCCTTGACCGACAGCGCGGCGCCGCCGCGGGCGTCGCCGTCGAGCTTGCTCATGATCACGCCGTCGAAGTTCACGGCCTCGCCGAACTGTTCGGCGACGTTCACCGCGTCCTGACCGGTCATCGCGTCGACGACGAGCAGGATCGACGTCGGCTTGACCGCCTTGCGGATCTCCTTGAGCTCCTCCATGAGGGACTCGTCGACGTGCAGCCGGCCGGCAGTGTCGACGATGAGGACGTCCTTGCCGTCCTGCTTGGCCTGGTCGAGCGCCCAGCGGGCGATGTCGACCGGGTTCTCGTCGGTGCCCCTCTCGTAGACCGTCGCGCCGACCTGGCCGCCGACCTTCACGAGCTGGTCGACCGCAGCCGGGCGGTACACGTCACACGCGGCGACGGCCACCGAGGAGTCGTTGTTCTCCTTGAGGAACCGCGCGAGCTTCGCCGTCGCGGTCGTCTTGCCCGAGCCCTGCAGGCCGGCCATGAGGATCACGGTGGGCGGCCGCGGCGCGAACGCAAGCCCGGCCGAGGCGCCGCCCATGAGTGCCGTGAGCTCCTCATCGACGATCTTCACGACCTGCTGGCCGGGATTCAGCGCACCGACGACGTCCGCGCCGAGGCACCGCTCCTTCACCGAGGACGTAAAGGACTTCACGACCTTGAAGTTCACGTCGGCCTCGAGCAGCGCGAGACGGATCTCGCGCATGGCGGCGTTGACGTCGTCCTCTGTGAGCGTGCCGCGCTGGCGGACGTCGCTCAGCGTGGCCTGGAGCTTCTCGGAGAGGGCGTCGAACACGAGAGCAAGAGTAGGGATACCCGTACGCCCGGTGTCCCGCGCGCGGCTTACGGTGGCGTGATGCTGGTCTTCCGCCGCGCCGCGTACCTGCTGCTCAGCTCGCGGGATGGCGTCCGTGACGTGGCTTTCCGGGGCCTCGCCGCCCGGCAGGCGCTCAAGCAGAACACCATCGCCGACCTCAGCGGCGCCATGGCCGCGCTCGTCGAGGACCGCGGTCTCACCGGCGGGCGAACCGGAGGCGACGGGCGGCATCGGCGAGAGCCGCGCCGTGCACGCACTTCGTCGGGACCGGGAACGACGCGTCCGTGGGAATCCCCTTCGCCCCGTTCGCGGGGATCACCGCGGTCGATCGTCAAGGACGCGCGGCCGGTGGCCCCCGTCACCGCCTGGGTCACCGCACGGCTGCGGTACCCGCCGGATCACACCCGGCGGATGAGCGTGACACCGTCGCGCACGGACAGCGGCACGCAGACCGTGCGCGGATCGGCGAGCACGTGGGCGTTGAACGCGGCGATCGCATGGCCGGATGCGTCATCGGGCTCCAGCGTCTCGGCGACCCGTCCGCTCCACAGCGTGTTGTCGGCCACGATCATGCCGCGGTCCGAGAGCTTGGGCACCACCGCGTCGTAGTAGTCGATGTAGCCGCCCTTGTCGGCGTCGATGAAGACGAGGTCCAGCGGCTCGGTCAGCTGTGCGATCGTCTCCAGCGCGGGGCCGACCCGCAGGTCCACCCGGTCTCCGCCCTCAATGGCGGCGAACTGCTCGGCCGCGAACGCCGCGCGCTCGGGATCGAGCTCGCATGTGATGACGCGCCCGCCCTCCGGCAGCGCCTGTGCCATGACCAGTGCGCTGTAGCCGGAGTACGTGCCCAATTCGAGCACGACCTTCGGGCGCGCCAGGTGGATGAGCGCCTGCAGCAGGCGCCCCTCCACCGGGCCGCTGAGCATCTGCGAGGCGGGGAGCTCCGCGCGCACCCGCGCCTCGAGCCCGCGCAGCGGCGCGGGCATCGGCGTGGTGTGCGCGAGGACGTACGCCTCGACGGCTTCGGAGACGAGGCCGGGACTCACGGCGCGGGTGGCTTGGCCTGGCTGTCGCCGTCGGCGCCCGTGATCTTCCCGAGCGCCCCGCCGATGTTCCCCAGGGCCTGGTTGAACTCGCTCGGGATGATGAAGATCTTGTTCGCCGATCCCTGCGCGAGCTGCGGCAGCATCTGCAGGTACTGGTAGCTCAGGAGCTCCTGGTCGGGCTTGCCCTGGTGGATGGCGTCGAAGACCTGTCCGATCGCCTTGGACTCGCCTTCGGCCCGAAGGATCGCCGCCTCCTTCGCGCCCTGGGCCTTGAGCACCGCGGACTCCTTCTCGCCCTGGGCGGTGAGGATCTGCGACTGCTTGACGCCCTCAGCGGTGAGGATCGCGGCGCGACGGTCGCGCTCGGCGCGCATCTGCTTCTCCATCGCCTCCTGGATGGTGCCGGGCGGATCGATCGCCTTGATCTCGACCGTGTTCACGCGAATGCCCCAGCGGCCGGTCGCCGCGTCGAGCACGGAGCGCAGCGCGTTGTTCACCGAGTCACGGCTGGTCAGGGTCTCTTCCAGCGTCATGCCGCCGACCACGTTGCGCAGCGTGGTGATCGTGAGCTGCTCGATCGCCTGCAGCGGGTTGGCGACCTCGTACGTCACGGACTTCGGATCGGTGATCGTGAAGTACAGGACGGTGTCGATCTGCACCGTCACGTTGTCCGACGTGATGACCGGCTGGGCGCCGAACGTCACGACCTGCTCGCGCAGATCGATGAGCGGCCGAAGCTTGTCGATGAAGGGGATGAGGATGGTCAGCCCCGGAGACAGGGTGCGGCTGTAGCGACCGAGCCGTTCGACGACCCCGGCCCGCGCCTGCGGCACGATCCGCACGGTCTTCGCCGCGACGAAGATCACGAAAAGACCCACCACCACCAACACGATCAGTCCGGCCATGTCTGCTCCTACTCCTCGCTCACGAGCGCGGTCGCGCCCCGGATCTCCACGACCTGGACCTTCGCGCCCGACTCGATCGCGTCATCGTCATACGCCCGCGCGGTCCAGACCTCGCCGTTGATGCGCACCGTCCCGACGCCCTCGTCGTTGACGATCCGCTCCAGCACGACGCCCGACGCGCCCTGCAGCGCCGCCGTGCCCGTCCGGATCTGCGGCGGCGTGTAGAGGTGCCGCTTGGCGACCGGGCGCACGAAGGTCAGCAGCAGGGCCCCGCCGACGATGAAGATCGCCCACGACGCCACGGCACCGGCGCCGACCGCGCTGGCAATGGCCGCCAGGAGCGCGCTGATCGCGAACGGTCCGAGGAAGAAGCTGGTCGTCGCGATCTCGCCGACGGCGAAGATCACGGCGGCCACGATGAAGATCGCCCACAGGTCCATGTCGTGAGCCTAACGACGGGGCAGGCTGTTCGTTACGGGGACCTCAACTGAGCAGCGCGCGGGCGAAATCGTCGGCGTCGAACGGGCGCAGATCCTCCAGCGCCTCGCCGACGCCGATGAGCTTCACCGGTATGCCCAGCTCACTTGCGATGGCGAGCGCGATGCCGCCCTTCGCGGTGCCGTCGAGCTTCGTCAGGACGATGCCGTCCACCGGCACCGCCTCGCTGAACAGCTTCGCCTGGCGCAGCCCGTTCTGGCCGGTGGTGCTGTCCACGGTCAGCAGCGTCTCGTGCGGCGCACCGTCGAGCTGCTTGCTGATGACGCGGCGCACCTTGGCGAGCTCCGCCATGAGGTCGTCCTGCGTGTGCAGCCGGCCGGCGGTGTCCACGATGACCACGTCCACCCCGCGCTCGCGGCCCTGCCTGATGGCCTCGAACGCCACCGAGCCCGGGTCGGCGCCCTCCGGCCCGCGGACGATCTCGCACCCCGCGCGCTCGGCCCATCCTGCGAGCTGCTCGACGGCCGCGGCGCGGAACGTGTCGGCGGCGCCGAGCAGGACCGTGAGGCCGAGCTCCCGTTGCAGGTGCCAGGCGAGCTTGCCGATCGTGGTCGTCTTGCCCGTGCCGTTGACGCCGACGGCCATGATCACGGTGGGCGTGTGTGTGACGTCGACGCGGTCTTCGAACGGCTCATCGCCGCCGCGGGCGATCGCGGCGAGCAGCTCCTGCAGCCGGGCGCTCAGCGCCTCCCCGCCCTCGACCTGCCCGGCGGTGGCCTCCTGTTCGAGCTGCATCACGACCTTCGCGGTCGTCGACGCGCCCACGTCGGCCATGATCAGGGCCTCCTCCAGACGCTCCCAGGTCTCGTCGTCGAGCGTCTCGAACAGCGTGGCCTGGATCTCGGCGCCGAGCGCCTGCCGGGTCTTGGAGAGGTTCTGCCGCAGGCGGCGGAAGAAGCCGCGACGCTGCTCGCCCTCCTCCGCGGCGGCCGCCGCGGTCTCGGTGCCTTCGGGGAGGATGAACAGCTGGTTCCAGTCGCGCGCCATGGCGGCGGCGACGATAGCGCGCCGCGGGATCACCGGTCCTGGGGAGTCAAGGAGGACGCATGTCCAGTCGATCTTGTACGGACGTCCAACTACCCTTCCCCTCTGTGAACGCGACTGCCACCACCCCCACGCTCGCCGCCGAAACCGGTCTCCGCCCCCACCACGTCGCCCGCCTGCGCGCCGTGGCCGAGGCGACCGGCCTGTCTCCTCATCAGCTGGCCGACCAGGTCTGTGACCACGTCCTCGGCCAGCAGGTGACGGCCGAGCGGCTGGCCACACGGCCTGACGCCGACGCGTTGCGCCGGCGCCTGCACCGCTATGTGCGCTCGCTGTTCGCCGGCGACCACGACCGCCGGATCCGGATGACGCAGGAGCACCTGGGCGGCGGACGCGAGACCGGCATCGCCCTCGAGGCATACCTCGGCAGCTTCGTGCTCATCGACGACGTCATCATGGACGCCCTGGTGCACGCCCTGCACGACGACCCAGCGACCCTGAGCGTCGCCCTGCGCGCCTACCGCCGCGTCACGACGACCGACCTGCTCGTACACCTCGGCCGCAGCGACGCGGCCCGCAGCGGCGCCTGAGCTACGCCGCGCTCACGACGGTGCGCTCCGGCATCCGCCGCGAGACCACCTTCGACACACCATCGGCGGCCATCGAGACGCCGTAGAGCACGTCGGCGGCCTCCATCGTGCGCTTCTGGTGCGTGACGACGATGAACTGGGCGCGATCGGAGTACGTCTCGAGCAGGTCGAGGAACCGCGTGATGTTCAGGTCGTCGAGTGCGGCCTCGACCTCGTCAAGGATGTAGAACGGGCACGGCTTCGCGAGGAACACCGCGAACAGGAACGCCAGGGCGGTCATCGACTTCTCCCCGCCGGAGAGCAGCGTCAGGCGCTTCATCGACTTGCCCGCGGGGGTGATCTCGATCTCGACGCCGAGCAGCTCATCCTCGTTCTCCGCATGCTCGTCCGCGAGCGCCTCGGCCTCGGCGGCGGCCTCCTGCGCCGCCTCATCGCCGGCGTCGGCCTGCTGACCGCCCAGGACCGGCTTGGCCGGGAGCTCCTCCTTGACGAGGCGCAGCCGACCGCGCCCGCCCGGAAAGACGCGCTGGGCGAGCTCCTCGAAGTTCTTCGCCGCGGCGGTGAATGTCTCCTCGAACGTCTCGCGGATCTGGCGGTCCGTGTCACGGATGAGGGTCTTGAGCTCGCGCAGCGCGGTCTCGAGATCCGTGCGCTGCATCTCGAGCTCTTCGACGTGCGCGACGGCCTCCTCGTACTCGGCCTTCGCGAGCGGGTTGACCGGGCCGAGCTGCTCACGCCGGCGGGCGAGCCGCTCGATGCGCTGCTTGAGGTCGTGCACCTTCTCCTCGGGCAGCGCGTCGCTCGACGGCTCGGCGTCGAAGCCCAGGCGCTCGGCGACCTCCGAGAGTTCTCCGGTCAGCTCCGCAGACCGATCGCGCTCTCGCTGGGCGCGGACCTCGGCGTTCGTGACCTGGTCGCCGCGCTCGCGCAGCGTGCGCTGAAGCTCGGCCTCCTTCGATGCGCAGGCGCGCAACGCGCTGGCGACGCCCTCGCCCGCGGCGCGGTCGGCGGCCAGTTCGGCCTCCAGCGCCTCGACGCGGTTGGCGACCTCGGCGATGACGTGCTCAAGCGCTGTCGCGAGCCGCTCGGCGACCGGCGCGAGCGCCCGGTCGGCCTCGACCCGGCCCTGGAGCATGGCCATGCGCTGCGCCCGCTCCTCACGCTGACGGGCGGCCCGTTCGCCATTGCGGCGCTCGGCCTGCAGCTCTCCGTCGAGCTGGGCACGGCGCACAGCCGCGGCCCCGTCCTCAGGCGCCTTCCGACGCTGCTCGATGAGCCAGGCCGCGCGACGGACGTGCTCCTCGACGGCAGCCCGGGCGCGGTCGATCTCGCGCACGGCGTCGTCGGCCTTCTCGCGCACGAGGTCGGCGGCGGTGACCGCCTCGCCCGCCTGCTCGGAGGCCGCCTTGGCGGCCTGCTCGGCGCGCACGGCGGCCTCGGAGGCCGCGATGAGCTGGTCGCGCCGGTTGCGCTCGGCCAGCACGCGTTCCTCGCCGGCCTCGGCGGCCTGGCGCAGCTCGCCGGCAGCGGCGTCCCACACGCGACCCGTCCGGGTGACGGCCACGCCGGCGAAGTCCTCGGCCACGGCGTCGAGTTCGTCG
>JBPPNC010000026.1:0-11060 GCA_051306365.1 Solirubrobacteraceae bacterium | reverse complement strand
GGTCGGTGGGCGCTACTCGATGGACAGCGCGATCGGCCTGTCGCTCATGCTCGCCATCGGGCCCGAGAAGTTCGCCGAGCTGCTCGCCGGGTTCCACGAGATGGACGAGCACTTCCGCACCGCCCCGGCCGAGGAGAACCTGCCGCTGCTCGCGGGGCTCATCGGCATCTGGAACAGCAACTTCCTGGGCGCCGACACGCTCGCGGTCCTCCCCTACGCCGACGACCTCGGCGACCTGCCCGCGTACCTGCAGCAGCTCGACATGGAGAGCAACGGCAAGCACGTCGACCTCGCCGGGCAGCGGGTGGAGACCGACACCGGGCCCATCGTGTGGGGCCAGCCGGGGACCAACGGCCAGCACGCCTTCTACCAGCTCATCCACCAGGGCACGCGGCTCATCCCGTGCGACTTCCTCGGCGCCTGCCAGCCGCTGCGCGACGTCGGCCGCCACCACGACCTGCTCATGGCGAACCTCTTCGCGCAGACCGAGGCGCTGGCGTTCGGCAAGACCGCTGACGAACCGGCACGGAGCTTCGACGGTAACCGCCCGACGACGACGATCCTCGTCGACCGGCTCGAGCCGAAGACGCTCGGCGCGATCATCGCCTACTACGAGCACAAGGTCTTCACCCAGGGCGCGATCTGGGGGATCGACAGCTTCGACCAGTGGGGCGTCGAGCTCGGCAAGGTGCTCGCGCAGCGGATCATCCCGGAGCTCGAAGGCCAGGCGGCGCCCGTGCTCGCCCATGACTCGTCGACGAACGCGCTCATCGCGCGGTACCGGGCGGCGCGCGGGAGAACCGTCTGATGGCCGTCCGCGGCGGGCTCGACCTCGGCGGGACGAAGATCCAGGCGATCGTCCTCGACGACACGAACACGGTCGTCGGGCAGGCGCGCACCGTGACACCTCGCGCCGGCGGCCCGCCCGCGATCGTCGCCGAGCTCGCCGCGGTCATGCGCACCGCGTGCGAGGACGCCGGCGTCGACGTGGCCGACCTCGGCGGTGTGGGCATCGGCGCACCGGGCGCCGTCGATGCGGAGCTGGGGACGCTGTCGCGCAGCGGCAACCTCGACGGCTGGCGCGACGCGACGGTGCCCGTCTGCGACCTGCTGGCCGCCGAGCTCGGCGGCAGCGTCGACGTGTTCCTCGGCAACGACGTCAGCGTCGCGGTGCAGGCCGAGGTCGCGCTGGGGGCGGCGCGCGACGTCGCATCGGCGGTCGGCGTCTTCTGGGGCACCGGCGTGGGCGGCGCGGTGATCTTCGACGGCGAGGAATGGGCCGGCCGCGGCGCGGCCGGCGAGATCGGCCACATGGTCGTCAAGAGCGGCGGGCGGCAGTGCCCGTGCGGACGGCGCGGCTGCATGGAGGCCTACGCGGGCCGCGGCGCGATGCAGAAGCGCGCGCACCACCTGCACCACGACCGCGGGCGCAAGACGATCCTCTTCCACCTCATGCACGAGAAGGGCAAGCCCGTGCTCACGTCGAGCGTGTGGGCGAAGGCGCTGGAGAAGAGCGACGGCCTGGCCCACGAGCTGATCGACGAGGCGATCGAGGCGATCGCCACCGCGACCGCCAGCGCGGTGAACCTGCTCGACCTGGAGCGCGTGGTGCTCGGCGGCGGGCTCGGCCTGCGGCTGGGCGAGGAGTACCGGGCACGGATCGAGCAGGCGATGCTGCCGCACCTGTTCAAGGACGCCGATCCCCCGCCGCTCGTGCTCGCCGAACTCGGTGACTATGGCGGGGCGATCGGGGCGGCGCGGCTGGGGTTGTGAGATGACCGAGCGCGAACAGCCCACCGGCCCGTGGACCCGGAGAAGATCGAACGCGAGCGGCGCGGCCGCGCAGCCATGGTCCGCGCCAATGCGCGACGCGGCATCGAGGCGAACTTCAAAGAGGCCGTGGCGGGAGCCCGGTTCGCAGAGCGATTCGCCGCATCGTTCACCCCACCTCACGACCCCACGGTCACCTTCGCGCCACTGCTCCCGGCGCCCGCCACGTTCTCGTTGCCCGTCCACTGACCGACGTACGTCGTGGTCTTCGAGACCGTCCAGCTCGTCGTCGCCTTGCCCGTGCTGTCGAGCGCGACCTGCTGCTGCGTCCACGATCCGCCCGACGCCTGCGAGGCGACGACCGCGATGTCACCCTGCTTCGCGCCCTTCACCGTGATCGTCACGCGGATCTTCGTCTTCTTCTTCAGCTTCGTGCTCGACGGCTTGACCGATACCGACGAGGACGAGCCCGACACGCCGCCGCTGGTGCTGTAGAGCAGCAGGCCGTTCTCGGCGAGCAGGTAGCTCGTCGAGCCCGCGAGCAGGCCGTTCGTGTTCACCGGGTCGCCCCAGACGAGCTGTGGCGCCCACGTCTTGCCGCTGTTGGTCGTGCGCAGCAGGTACGCGGAGTCCGGCGTCTGGCCGAACCGTGACGTGACGAGGAACCCGGTCGTCGACGACGAGACCGACATGCCGCTCAGCGTGCTCGTGCCGACCGTCGTGAGCTGGCTCCACGACGAGCCGGTGTTCGACGTGCGGTAGACGCGGCCGCTCGTGTCGCGCAGGTAGCCGGTCGACGACGTCGCGAAGTCGACCTGGCTGATCTTCGTCTTCGACGACGGGAGCTTCAGCTTCGACCAGCTCGACCCGCCGTTCGCCGACCGCAGCAGGGCGCTGGAGCCCCACGTGAAGAACGCGCTGCCGCCCTTGTCGTAGTCGGTGAGCTTCTGGCTGGAGACCGTGCCCTTCACCGTGGAGAACGAACTGGCGCCGTTCGTCGAGCGGCGCACGCCCGTCGGGCCGATGAGCATGACCGTCGACGAGCCGGACGCCGCGATGGCGTTCGGCTTCGCGGTCGAACCGGTGTCGATGTTCGCCCACGACGACGCGTTGTTCGTCGTCTTGAACAGCTTGCCGGCGGTGTCGATGGCGTACCCGATCGTGCCGCTCGGGAAGTTGACGTCCTTGATGTCCTCGGACGTCGGGACGCCGATCTGCGTCCACGACACGCCGCCGTTCGTGGTGCGAGCCAGCGCACCGTCGCTGCCCGTCGCCACCGCGCCGCCGGGCGCGAAGCGCAGGCGGCCGAGCGACGCCTTGATCGTGTCGCCGCCCGCGCTGGCGGGGAACGTCGCGCCGCCGTCGCTGGACACCGCGACGCCGCCGGCGCCCTCACCGACCACGACGACGCCCGTCGCGGACGTGTACGCCGCCGCCTGCACCGGGTTCACGCCGGTGCTCACGCCGTTGGACAGCGTCGTCCCGCCGTCCGTGGTGCGCAGGATCGCCGAGCCGCTCCCGGTCGGGCCGACGAAGATCGCCTGCGTCGCGCTGAACGCCGCCACGTTCTGCGCCTGGCCGTTCGGGTTGCGCACGGTCCACGTCGCGCCGCCGTCCGTTGTCGCGAGGATGCCGGAGTTCCCGACCGCGAAGCCGTTGTTCGCGTCGACCATCGCGATGTCCTCGATCGCCTGGCTGTTGCCGGCGACCTCGGTCCACGACCCGCCGGAGTCCGTCGTGCGGTAGATCTTCGACCCGCCGGTGCCCGCCTGGATCGCCAGCACCGTCGTCGCGTTGACCGCCCAGATGCCCGCCGCGAAGCCGCTGCCGTTCGCCGGCTGCGCGCCCGGGATCGCCGTCTTCGGAATCCACGTCGCGCCGCCGTCGGTCGTCTGCAGGAACGTCCCGTTCTCCAGGGCGAGGTAGCCGGTCGTCCCGTTCAGGAACGCCGCGCCCGCGAACTCCTGGCTGCAGGTCGTGCTCGTGAAGTACAGGCGCGTGAACGACGTGCCGCCGTTGGTCGACAGCAGCGCCGAGCAGCCGCCGCCCGCCGTGACGATCTCCGGTGACACCGTCTGGACCTCGAGGAACGGGCCCGAGACGCCGGTGCGCAGCCCGGTCCACGTCTGGCCGCCGTCGGTGGACTTCATCATCGTGCCGCTCTGGCCGACCGCGTAGCCCGTCGTGCCCGAGAAGCTGACGTCCAGCAGCGGCGCCGCGGTCGGCGTCGGGCTCCCCCAGTTCCAGCCGGAGGTGCCGACGCTGACGGCGCCTGCGGTCGAAGGGGCGATGAACGCCACCGCCGCGGTGCACAGCGCCGCGGCGAGCGAACGGAAGGTCATGTCAGGTCTCCTGGACGGGGGCGGGACTGCGCGACGGTGTTCGCCGCGCAGCCTACGGCCCCTGCCCGGAGGCGGTGCTCGCCTACTTGCCGACCTTCACCGTCACCGGCGGGCTGCCGTCACCGGCCGACGCCTCGTTGCCCGCCCACTGGCCGACGAACGTCGTGGTGCCGTTCGTGACGTTCCAGCTCGTCGTGGCCTTGCCCGAGCGGTCGAGCTCGACCTGCTGCTGCGTCCACGACCCACCCGACTTGCGGCCGGCTACGACCGCGACATCACCCTGCTTGGCGCCCTTCACCGTGATGGTCACCTGGATGCGCGCCTTCTTCTTGAGCTTCGTCTTGCTCGCCTTCAGCGTCGCCGTCGAAGCCTTGCCCGCCTGGCCGCCGGTCGTGCTGTACAGCAGCGAGTTCGTCCCCGCGAGCACGTAGCTCGTGGCACCGGCCGCAATGCCGTAACCCTTGATCTCGGCGTTCGTCACGAGCTGCGGCGCCCACGTCTTGCCGCCGTCGGTCGTGCGCAGCAGGTACCCGAGCTCGTCGGCGTCGCCGAACTCACTCGTCACCAGGTAGCCGCTCGTGGCCGACGAGAACGACATGCCGTAGTAGTCCGTGGAGCCGACACTCTGCACCTCGGTCCACTTCTTGCCGCCGTTCGTCGTCTTCCACAGGCGGCCGCCGCTGTCGCGCAGGAAGCCGCTGTTCGCGGTCACGAAGTCGGCGCGCGTGACCTTCGTCTTCTTGCCCGGCAGCTTCAGGGCCTTCCACGTCTTGCCCTTGTCGCCGGAGCGCAGCAGCGCCGTGCGGCCCCACACGATGATGGAGCTGCCCGCGTCGTCGTAGTCGTCGAGCTTGGCCTTGGCGACCGCGCCCTTCACCGTGGTGAACGAGTCCGCGCCGTTGCCCGAGCGGCGCACGCCCGTCGGGCCGACGAGGATCACGACGCTCGCGCTCGGGGCGTACACCGCGCCGGGCTTGGCGGTCGTGCCGGTGTCGAGGTTCGCCCACGACGTGCCGGTGTTCGTCGACTTGAACAGCTTGCCGTCCGTGTCGATGGCGTAGCCGATCTGGGCCGTCGGGAACGACACGTCGAGGATGTCCTCGGACGTCGGGACGCCGACCTTCGTCCACGTCTGGCCGCCGTCGGTCGTGCGCGCCAGGCCGCCGTTCTCGCCGGTGGCGAATGCCGAGCCGCCGGGCGCGGAGCGGATGACGAAGTACCGGCCGGAGAGACGTGGGTTGCCGATCGTGGTGAACGTCGCGCCGCCGTCGTTGGACGCGGCGAGCGCGCCGTCGTTGCCGGCGGCGACGACGCGCGTGGCCGACGAGTACCCGACGGTGTTCGTCGACTGCGTCGTCGCGCTCACGCGGGAGAACGTCGCGCCCTTGTCGGTGGTGCGCAGCAGGAAGTCGCCCTTCTCGTTCGTCGCGATCGCGTTGTTCGCGTCGACCGCGCGGACCGTGGTGAGGGTGCTGCCGTCGGCGCCGGTGTTCTTCGGCACCCAGGTCGTCCCGCCGTCCGTCGTCTCGAGGAAGAGGCCGCTCGCGCCGACCGCGAATCCGGTGTTCGCATCGACGAACGTGACGTCGTTGACCGAGCGGTTCGTGTCGTTGACCTGCGTCCACGACCCGCCGCCGTCCGTCGTGCGGTAGATGCGGCCCTGGGTGCTGGAGGCGAAGCCGACGGTGTCGCTCGTGAAGGCGATGTCGGTGGGCGTGGCGTTGCCGCCCGCCGCGCGCGTCCCGGGGACCGCGGTCTTCGGCGACCACGTCGCGCCGCCGTCCGTGGACCCGACGACCGTGCCGTCCTCGAGCACGAGGTAGCCGGTGTTGACGTTCGAGAAGGAGAGGCCCGTCAGCTCCTCCTTGCAGCCGAGCGAGTTGAAGTACAGGCGCGTGAAGGTCGCGCCGCCGTCGACCGAGCGCCGCGCGGCGCACCCGCCGCCGACGACGAACGCGTCGGGCGTGATGACCTGCAGCTCGGTCAGCGGAGTGAGCAGGCCGGTGGGCAGGCCGGTCCAGTTCGCCCCGCCGTCATCGGTGCGGACGAGCGTGCCGAACGCGCCGCCCGCGTAGCCGCGAGCACCCGAGAAGCCGATCGTGTTGATGGTCGAGCCCGTGGGGTCCGGGTTGCCCCACTGCCATCCGGACGTGCCGACACGGACGTTCGCATCAGCACCAGCGGTGCCGGCGAGCAACGCGCCGGCGGCGCACAGCGCCGCGGCAAGCGATCGGGTTCTCATGCTGTTGTCCCCTGGGTGGAGTTCATGTCTGCGGTCCCTGAACGGTTCGGGCGTGCGGAAGTTACGGTCCGGCTCGGCGTCTCATGCCCCGCCGGATCGGCCATGAGCCGGGTTGCGCCAAGGATGGCGCACGTCGAGACACCGACATGCTGAAGCTCAGCGCCAGTCGAAGTACTCGCGATGCATACGCCTGGCCGGTACGCCGGCCTGGTGCAGCTCACGCTGGAACGTCCGCAGCATCCCCTGAGGGCCGCACAGGAACACGGACAGGCCGCCAGGGTCGCCATCGACGGTGGCGAGCACGCGGGCGGGCGTCAGGCGTCCCTCGACGCTCGTGTCGATGACGTGCGCGTGCAGCGACGGATATCGAAGGGCGATGTCATGGATCTCGGCGGCGAAGGGAGCCTCGCCGTCCGCGGTGTAGAAGAAGTCGACGCGGTGAGGAAGCTCACCGTCCAACGCGCGCAACCAACTCAGGAATGGCGCGACACCCACGCCACCGGCGATCCACACCTGCCGGTCGGTGCCCCGCCAGTGGCTGAACCGCCCGTGCGGACCGCCGATGACCGCGGGCATCCCGGGCTCGATGAGCTCCTGCAGGCGTGACGTGTAGTCGCCCAGAGCCTTGACCGTCACCCGGACGACGCCCTCCCGCGGCGCGCTCGAGATGGTGAACGGGTGCCGGTGCCACCCATCCTTCGCCTCGAGGTAGACCATCGCGAACTGCCCCGGGACGAACTCGACGCGCCGTCCGAGCGGCCGCATGGCCACCTCGACCAGGCCCGTGTCGATCTGCCGCACGGTCTCCACCTGGTAGTCGTGCAGCGATAGGAAGAACCGCGCGAGCAGCTCTCGATAGACGTAGAACCCGAGGCCGATCGCGCCGATCGCCACGTAGCTCCACCGCAGGATCGGCGCGTCGTCGAAGGGCGTCCCGTCGAGCAGGCCGTGGACGAAGGCCGCAGCGACGAAGATGCCCGTCGTGCGGTGCAGCAGTCGCCAGCGCTCATAGCCGCCGAACAGGCGCCGGACCTCCGCGGCGCCAGGAACGTCACGGGCGGCAACCACGATGCCACGCAACGGCCCCGGGACCACCGACTGCCAGCGGGGCAGGATCGCCCAGGCCGCAAGCGCGACCATCCCGCCCAGGCCGACGACGGCAAACGTTCCACCCTGCCCCTCTCCCGTCGACAGGAGGAGGTGCGGGATCAGCAGGAACAAGCCGGTGATCGCAACCCGGCGGTGCCAGATCGCGGCGCGGTCGATCCCGTCGAACCATTCCTCCACCCACGGCAGCGTGCTGATGAGCACCAGGCCGATCGACAGCAGCAGGACCGATTCCGCGCCGAAGAACTGGCCGACGTACGTGCCCGCCGGGATCGGGCCTGGCTTGGCGGTGGCCCACACCAGCCCGAGGGCGATCACCAGCGCTGCGATGGTGGCGGGCCCGATCTCGCGAGGGGTGAACGGCGCGCGCGGCGCATGCATGCGCCAGACCGTACCGCGCCGTCGGCGCAGCGGCTGTTCTGCGGCCGCGGCTGCGGCGCGCTGGGTCGCCGAGCGCACGGGCCTCGCGCTGCCCGGCATGGTCCACCGCGTGGACGCGTTCCCGCCACAGGCCCACGCGTGACGGCCCGCCCCGGCGGGCCGGTACGGTGGCGGGCATGAGCCCGGCGCCCCTCTGGTCCCCGTCACCTGAGCGCATCGCCCGCGCGCGCATGACCCGTTTCGCTGCCGATGTCGGGATGCCCGGCGCCAGCTACGACGAGCTGTGGCAGTGGTCGGTCGACGACCTCGACGCGTTCTGGGCCGCGATCTGGCGGCAGTTCGGCGTGGCCGGGGAGTTCGACACGGTGCTCGCCGACGTGTCGATGCCCGGCGCCGTGTGGTTCCCCGGCACCGTCGTGAACTACGCCGAGCGGATGTTCGCCGGCAAGGACGACGACGCGCTCGCGATCCAGCAGGCCTCGGAGGTCCGCGCGCTCGAGTCCTGGACGTGGGGCCGGCTGCGCGCCGAGACCGCCGCGATCCGCGCGGGCCTCGTGGCGCGCGGCGTCGGCCGGGGCGACCGCGTCGCCGCGTACCTGCCGAACATCGCCGAGACGATCGCCGCGTTCGCCGCGACCGCGTCGCTCGGCGCGATCTGGTCCAGCGCCGCGCCCGAGTTCGGCGAACAGGCGGTCATCGACCGGTTCGAGCAGATCAAGCCCAAGGTGCTGCTCGGCGTCGACGGCTATCGCTACGGCGGGAAGGACTTCGACCGCCGCGAGCACGCCGCGCACATCGCGCGCGAGATCGGGGCCGAGCTCGTGCCGTTCGGCTACCTCGACGGCACCGGCTGGCCCGACGGGTTCCTCGGCGACGACGCGCTGACCTTCGACCGCGTGCCGTTCGACCACCCACTTTGGATCCTGTATTCGAGCGGCACCACGGGCCTGCCGAAGCCGATCGTCCACGGCCAGGGCGGCATGCTGCTCGAGCACCTGAAGAAGACCTACCTGCACCTCGACGCGCAGGAGGGCGACCGCATCCTCTGGTTCACCACCACGGGCTGGATGATGTGGAACTTCCTCATGTCCGTCCTGCTCAGCGACGCGTCGATCGTGCTCTACGACGGCAACCCCGCGGGCGACGTGCTGTGGGACCTCGCGGCCGACGCGGGCGTCACGACGTTCGGCACGAGCGCGGCGTTCCTGCAGGCCTGTCTGAAGCAGGGGATCGAACCGGGGGCCGGACGCGACCTCTCGAAGCTGACCGCCGTCGGCTCCACCGGCTCGCCGTTGTCGCCGGAGGGGTTCCGCTGGGTCTACGACCATGTCGGCGCCGACACGTGGCTGTTCTCCACGAGCGGGGGCACCGACGTGTGCACCGCGTTCGTCGGCGGCGTCCCCACGCTCCCGGTCTACGAGGGAGAGCTGCAGGCCCGCTGCCTGGGCGCGTCCGTCGAGGCGTGGAACGAGGCGGGTGAGCCGGTCGTCGGCGAGGTCGGCGAGCTCGTCATCACGAAGCCTATGCCGTGCATGCCCGTCGGGTTCTGGGGCGACGAGGACGGCACGCGCTACCGCGCCGCGTACTTCGACATGTTCCCCGGCATCTGGCGCCACGGCGACTGGCTGGAGCTGACCGAGCGCGGCACCGCGGTCATCCACGGGCGCAGCGACTCGACGATCAACCGCGGCGGCGTGCGGATGGGCACGGCGGAGATCTACGGCGCGGTCGGCACGGTGCCGGAGGTCGTCGACAGCCTCGTCGTGGACGTCCCGCGCGACGGCGGCGAGAGCTGGATGCCGCTGTTCGTCGTCCTGCGCGAAGACGCGCAACTCGACGACGACCTCGTCGCGCAGATCAAGCGAGCCGTGCGCGAGCAGTGCTCACCGCGGCACGTGCCGAGCGAGGTGCTGGAGATCGCCGAGGTGCCGCGCACGCTGAGCGGCAAGGCCCTGGAGATCCCCGTCAAGCGGATCCTCATGGGCGCCGACCCGGCCACGACCACGAGCCTCGACGGGATGGCGAACCCCGGGTCCCTGGACTACTACACGGCGCTCAGAGCTTCGGCAGGCCGCCCGTGAGCTTGCCGCGGCACGTGCGGTAGGTGCGCGTGCCCTTGATCGTGCGGCCCGTGATCGTCAGCGCGGTGATCCGCACCTTGAACGTGCCACGCGGCAGGCCGCGCAGATCGACGTTCGTGCCCCACGGCGGCGCGCGCAGCACCTTCGTCGTCTTCGGCATGCGCACGGTGACGCCGACCACGTTCGGCCAGTAGCGCTTCGGCACGCGGATCGTGAAGAAGCGCCGGCTGATGCAGCGCCGGTTGCTCGGGGTCTGCACGACGCCGTTCGGGCCGAATGCGCTCGTCGGCGTGGTGCTCGCCGGGTTGGTGGGCGGCGGGCCGCTCACGCCGGTCGGGGAGAACGTCGTGTAGTGCGAGAAGGTGGCACTCGCACCCGGCGCGAGCGTGTACGTCCAGCTGATGCCCGCGCCGTTGTCGAGCCGCTCGGCCGCGCGGGTCGTGTTCGGGAACGGCGTGTGCGTGCCGATGTGCGCCCAGACCTGCGCGTACGACGCCTGCATGAACTGGTTGCCACCGGTGATCGGGAACCACTCCTCGATCCGGTCGACGGGCGAGTTGTTCGCCGTGAGCGAGCAGCCGACCGCGCCGGTGCCGTTCGCGAACCCGAACCCGGTGTCCGAGCTCTGCAGGTAGCAGTCGCCCGCCCGGTAGATGACGCCGGACAGCGCCGCGCCGGACGTGTTCTGCAGCGTGACGTCGGTCCGGTAGGACTCCTGGCCGATGATGTAGCTGTCGACCTGCGAGGCGCGCAGGCCGGTCGTGCCGGCCGACGCGACGGTGGTGACCCGGAACGGCGAGCCGCTGGAACCGCTGCCGCTCACGGGGGTCTGGCTCACCGCGGTCCAGGGCGTGCGCGCTCCGACGCCCGAGGCCGCGCCGGACAAGACCGGCGCGTACAGGTCGGCGCCGACGACGACGAACGTGCCGCAGTCGCCGGGCCTCGCCCCGGACGGAAACAGCTCGAGCGCCGAGTCGTTGCGGTGCGCGACCTGGCAGCCGAGCTGCTCGCCGGCGACCACGGTCGTCAGCGGTCCGGCCGAGGTGATCTCGACCGCACCGGCGACGGCGGGCGCGGCGATGAGAAGGGCGCAGGCGGCCGTGAGAGCGGCGGCGGCGCGGGAGAAGGCAGAAGGCA
>JBPPNC010000021.1:0-13128 GCA_051306365.1 Solirubrobacteraceae bacterium | reverse complement strand
TGGGCTCCGGCCCGAAGAGCAGGACGTCGTCGGCCTCGTAGGCGATGTCGACGTAGCTCGTCCTGCCGTGCGCGCTGAACGCGAAGACCCGCGCGGGCATGAGCGCCTCCCACGCGGTGGCGAGGTCGGGGTGCACCGTGACGTTCGCGAGGTCGTGGTAGTCCAGGCCCGCGCGGCGGACCTGCGCGTCACTGAAGCCGAACCCGAGCGGTTCGACGAGGTGCAGCGCCGCACCCGTCACCGCCGACAGGCGGATGGCGTTCCCGGTGTTCGGGGGGATGCGGGGCTCGAAGAAGAGGATGCGCGGCACGGCCCGGCAGATCCTTGCAGCGCCGGCACGATGACGGCGGCCCCCGGTGCGGGGAGTAGACTGGGTGAAAAGGGGTTTCGAACGAAGGGGTCGCCATGACCCAGCCCAGCAATCCCGCCTGCGGGCAGCGCCCAACCCACGCGCCCGCTTCCGGTGCAGGACGCACATCGTCAATCGGCGAGCTCGCAGCACTCGCGACCCACGCCGAGCGGCGCCTTGCGCTGTATCGCCGCCGAATCTATCTCGGGCGCGGCGACGCCCGTCGCCTGCACGAGCTCGAACGGATCGCGGGTGGCGCGAACGACCGCCTGCGCCGGGCCCGTGATCACGAGAGGACCGGACAGTGACGCCCGACCTTCCCGCCCGGGAGCCCGTCGTGACGGACCGGGCCGAGACACACGACGACGAGATCCGCACGCTCGTCACCCGCCTGTCGCGGCCGCACCGCAGCGGCGGCCGCGTGATCGAACGCGCCGCCGTGCTCGCCGAGGGCGCGGACTTCGACGCCGTCATGGTGTGGATCGAGGCGCACGGCGGCACGCCCGAGGTCGCCAAGCCCCCGAAGGCCGCCCGCGGTCTGCACGCGCCGCGCCAGTCCGCGCAGGTGGCCGACCCGGTCCCGCTGCGCTTCGTCCTTCCCGCCGGCGCGCTGCGCTGAGCACCAAGCCACAAGGTCAGGAGACCGCCATGTCCAAGTCCCCCGCCGAGCCCCTCCGGGGCGATGCCGCCTGGCAGGCCGCGAAGAACGAGATCGCCAAGCGCAACGACGCGGCGCGTGCCCGTGGCGCGAAGGAGCGCGACGCGAAGGCCGCGCGTGCGCAGGCCGAGACGCGCGAGCTCGCGCGCCGCGAGCTGGCGGACCTGCCGAGCCAGCCGCGCGTCTGAACCTGCCCGTCCCGCCGCGCGGTCCGCGAGGATGCGTCCATGGACGCATTCCACGAGGGCCAGCGCGTGTGGGTCGAGCAGCAGGACGGCACGCAGCGGGCCGCGATCTTCGTCGGTGAAGCCGACCAGGCGAGCTGGTTCGGCGGGCAGCCCGCCGCGTATGTCGTCTACCCGGACACGAAGTCCGGAGAGGAGGTTGCGCTCACGCGGGTCGTGCCGCGTGAGCAGTAGGGACATGGCTGGTGAGCGCAACGTCCTCGGCGGCGACCTGGAGCCCTGCGGGACCGACCCGATCACGGGCTTCTACCGCGACGGCTGCTGCAGCACCGGTCCGCAGGACCAGGGCAGCCACACGATCTGCGCGGTCGTGACGGCCGAGTTCCTCGACCACCAGCGCAGCATCGGCAACGACCTCAGCACGCCGATGCCGATGTACGACTTCCCCGGCCTGCAGCCAGGCGACCGGTGGTGCGTCACGGCCCGCAACTGGCTGCGCGCGCACGAGGACGGCGCGGCGGCGTTCGTCGTCCTGGCCTCCACGCACGAGCGGGCGCTGGACATCGTGCCGCTCGACGCCCTGCGCGAGCACGCCGTCGACGTCCCCTCCGACCCGGGGCCGCTCAGCTCTGGGTGAACACGAGTGGCGACCGCGACCGGTTCGGGCCGCCGAGCGCGCCGAAGCCGTGCATCGCTCCCGGGCGCACGGACTGCACGCCGTCCCCGACCGCCACGACCTCCGCGCTCCCCTCGTGGCCCCTGCAGGTGGGGCTTCTCGACGCACGTTGTCGCGCCGCGCCGCGCGGCGTACCGTGGATGAGGTCATGGAAGCCACCGCCCCCGCCACGCCCCGCGTCCTGCGCAACCTCATCGGCGGCGAGTGGGTCGGCGCCGACGGCGCCGAACTGCTCGACGTCACGAACCCCGCCACCGGCGAGTCGCTCGCCCGCGTGCCGCTCTCCGGCGCCGCGGACGTCGAGCGCGCCGCCGCGGCGGCGCGCGCCGCGCTGCCCGGCTGGCGCGCGACCTCGGTCATCAAGCGCGCCCACCATCTCTTCCGCCTGCGTGCGCTCATGGACGCGCACGCCGACGAGCTCGCGCAGATGGTCACGCGCGAGATGGGCAAGACCCTGCCCGACGCACGCGCCGAGGTGGCCCGGGGCATCGAGATGGTCGAGGCCGCGACCGCGCTGCCGCAGACCATGCAGGGGCAGATCCTCGAGGGCATCGCCACGAACGTCGACGCCGAGACCGTCCGCCAGCCCGTCGGTGTCTGCGCGGCGATCACGCCGTTCAACTTCCCCGCGATGGTCCCGATGTGGTTCCTGCCGTTCGCCATCGGGTGCGGCAACACGTTCGTGCTCAAGCCCTCCGAGCAGGACCCGCTGACGATGGAGCTCGTCATGGGGCTCATCCAGGAGGCGGGGATCCCCGACGGCGTGGTGAACCTCGTGCTCGGCGGCAAGGACGTCGTGAACTGCATCCTCGACTCGCCGGGGATCGACGCGGTCTCGTTCGTCGGCTCGGCGTCCGTGGCGAAGTACATCTACGAGCGGGCGAGCGCGAACGGCAAGCGCGTGCAGGCGCTCGGCGGCGCGAAGAACTCGATGGTCGTCCTGCCCGACGCGGTGATCGACCAGACGGCGAGCAACATCATCGCCAGCGGGTTCGGAGCGGCCGGCCAGCGGTGTATGGCGGGCTCGGTCATCGTCGCGGTGGGCGACGCGTGGTCGAAGCTCAGGCCCGAGCTCGTCACGCGCACCGAGGCGCTGAAGGTCGGCGACGGGGCCGACCCGGCAACCGACGTCGGGCCGGTCATCAGCCCCGCTGCCTGCGACCGGATCGTCGGCTGCATCGACGACGCGCTTCAGGCGGGCGCGACGCTCGCCGTCGACGGCCGGTCACCCGCCGGGGTCCCGGACGGCGGCGCGTACGTCGGCCCGACGATCCTCGAGGGCGTCGACCCGGCGAGCGACGCCGCGCAGGAGGAGATCTTCGGCCCGGTGCTCAGCGTCGTGGAGGTCGAGACGCTCGACGACGCGATCGCGTTCGTCAACGGGTCGCGCTACGGCAACGGCACGTCGATCTTCACCGAGAACGGCGCGGCCGCCCGGCGGTATCGCGTGGACGTCGAGGTCGGCATGGTCGGCATCAACGTCGGCGTCGCCGCGCCGGTGGCGTTCTTCCCGTTCAGCGGCTGGAAGGACTCGTTCCTCGGCGACCTGCACGCGCACGGCCGGGACGGCGTGGAGTTCTTCACGAAGAAGAAGACGGTGACCTCGCGGTGGTTCAGCGAGGGTGAGGTGGGGAGGTTCTTCGTGGAGTGACGGCGCCGCCGCACCGGTCGCAGCTGAGCTCGGGCTCCAGGCGGTGGCGGCAGGTGGTGTGGGTGAGGAGGACCTGCGGCGCGCTGGAGGGGCGCCACCGTTCCCCCCACACGACGAGCGCGAGCAGCACCGGGTAGAGGTCCAGGCCCTTCTCGGTGAGCCGATACTCATGGCGAACCGGGCGCTCCTGGTAGGGCACCCGTGTCAGGACGCCGAAGGCCACGAGGCGCTGCAGCCGCCCGGTCAGGATGTTCGGGGCGATGCCGAGCCGGCGCTCGAAGTGGTCGAAGCGCCGCGTGCCGAAGAACGCCTCCCGCAGCACCAGGCTGCTCCAGCCGTCGCCGATCACCGTCATCGTGCGGGCGATGGGGGACGGCGCGCCGCGCTCGAGCAGGTCGTAGCGCGGAGCCCGCGCGCGGCCCGCCCCCTCGGCGCGCGGCTCCACCGAGGGCGAGCCGCTCCACGTCACCGCGCGGGCGACGACGACGTCCCCGCACGCGCGGCAGCGCATGACGGGGACGAGCGGCTCGCCACACGCCTCGTGGACGAGCGGCGGGACGTCCTGCGCGCTGTCCGGGTACCAGCGCGCACCCCACTGCCCGGCGGTGAGCAGGCACCCGAGGATATCCTCGGCCGACGGCGTGGGGACGTAGGCGCCACCGTCGCGGGCGACGAGGCCCTCCTGTTCGAGGCTCCGCAGGCGCGCCGCGAGCGTGGCCCGGGCGATGCCCGACCGGCGCCGGAACGCGTCGAACCGGCGAACATCCCAGAGCACCAGGTCGCGCAGGATCAGCCATGACCACGCGTCGCCGATGGCGCGCTGCGCGCGGAAGCCCGCATCCGCTTGCGACGGGGTCACCTCGTCCCATACAGTCTGGTTACGCAAGGAACTCGACGGTAGCAAGGGGTTGGAGATGGGCGAGAACGTCGGAGCGGCACTCGAACGTGCGGTGCGGTTGTTCGCCGACCGCGAGGCGGTCGTCGATGGGGACACGCGCTGGAGCTACGCGCAGCTGAACGAGCGCGTCGCCGGGTTCGACGCGGCGCTGGGTGGGCTCGGCCTGCAGCGGGGCGATGTCGTCGGCGTGCTGTCGCTGAACTCGGCCGCGCACCTCGTCTCCTGGCTCGCGATCCCGCGCAGCGGCCGCGTGCTGAACGACCTGAACGTCCGGCTCGCGCCCGCCGAGCTCGAGTTCATCCTCGGCGACTCCGGTGCCCGCGCGCTCGTGGTCGACGACGTGTTCCTCGAGACGGGGCGCGCGCTCTCGCAGTCGTGCGAGGCCGTCGAGCACCTCATCTACGCCGGCCGCGGCGAGACGCCCGAGGGCTGCCTGTCGTTCGACGAGCTGGCCGCGACCCCCGGCGGACCGGCCGCGCCGCTCGACCCCGACACCGTGGCGGGCATCTTCTACACGGGCGGGACCACGGGCCTGCCGAAGGGCGTGATGCTGACGCATCGCAACCTGGTCGCCAACGCCAAGCACACGCTGATCGCGATCAAGTACGCCACCGAGGACCGGTACCTCCACGCCGCGCCGATGTTCCATCTGGCCAACGGCGCGTCCGTGTTCGCGCTGACCTGGGTCGGCGGCACGCACGTGATCATCCCCGCGTTCGACCCGGCGCTGTGGCTGCGCACAGTCGCCGAGCATGGCGTGACGCGCGCGCTGCTCGTCCCGACGATGGTCAACATGGTCGCCCACCATCCCGACACGGCCGGAACGGACATCTCCAGCCTGCGGTCGATGCTCTACGGCGCGTCGCCGATGCCCGAGGAGCTGCTGCGCACGGCGATGCAGCTGTTCCCGGGCGACTGGATTCAGGCGTACGGCATGACCGAGACCGCGCCGATCGTCACGTGCCTGTCCCCGGAGGATCACCGGCGCGGGCTCGCGGGCGAGGAGCCGTTTGCGGCGCGGCTGCGCTCGGCGGGCACGCCGGTGGTCGGGGTCGAGGCGGAGGTCCGGCGCGGCGACGGCAGCCCGGCCGACATCGGGGAACCCGGCGAGATCTGGGTGCGCGGCCCGAACGTGATGGCCGGCTACTTCCACCGCGAGGAGGAGACGGCCGCGGTGCTCGATGCCGACGGCTGGTACCACTCGGGCGACGCGGCGTATATGGACGCGGGCGGGTACGTGTTCATCGTCGACCGGGTGAAGGACATGATCATCTCGGGCGGCGAGAACGTCTACTCGACCGAGGTCGAGAACGCGCTCTACCAGCACGCCGCGGTCCTCGAATGTGCCGTGTTCGGCGTGCCCGACGAGCAGTGGGGCGAGCGCGTGCACGCGGCAGTGGTGCTCAAGCCGGAGCAGACGGTCGAGGAGCCCGAGCTGATCGACCACTGCCGCCCGCTCATCGCGGGGTACAAGCTCCCGCGCTCGATCGAGTTCCACGCCGAGCCGCTGCCGAAGTCCGGTGCGGGCAAGCTGCTCAAGCGCCAGCTGCGCGAGCCGCACTGGGAGGGCCGGGAGCGGCAGGTCTCCTAGCCCCGGCCCTCGTCGAGGGCCAGCCGGGCGAGCGCGAGCACACCCTCACGGCTCTCGGCCGCGGCCATGAAGCGCTTGCCGTGGCAGAAGATCGCGTCGGCCACGCCCGTCACCGCGGCGAGGTCGGCGCCGTTCAGTCCGGCCCACGCCTCGGGGAGGTCGCGCCGGTTGCCGAACGCGCCGAGCTCCACGGGCACCGCCTGCAGGCCCCACCCGTCGCTCTTGGGGTAGATGACGTACAGCGCGTCGGGCGCGCCCTTGACGACGGGTTCATGCCACGGCATCTTGCGGTCGAGTTCGATCAGCCGCGGGTCCTCGGCGCGTTCCATCGCCTCGCGGACGAGCTGGTGGGCGCGGGCGCGGGCGGCGGCGGTCGAGATGGCGCGCTCGATGACCCCCTCCGCGCGGGTGACCGCTTCGCCGAAGCGCACGTCCTGCTCGGCGGGTGAGAGCTCCTCGTCCCATGCGGGGTTCATCGCGCCGATGAGGTCGCTGATCGTCATGGGGCGGACGTCGCCGATGAGCGACCGCGTGAGGGTGACGCCGCAGTCCAGGGCGTCGATGCCCTGCACGAGGTAGCCGTCGACCTCGGCGGCGACCTGCGCGTCGCCATCGCATGCCTCAGCGCCGTACGCCCGCCACACGAGACCGAACGACGCGTACGGGATCCCGTTCTCCCGCGTGCCTGCGCCGCCCTTCTGGTGATGGTCGAAATCGCCGGCCGCCGGGTCGGAGCGCAGCCCGACGTCGACGCGCGCGTCGCACGCCGCGATCACGTCGGTGTCGCGCGTGCGGACGACCTCCAGGTCGGGTGTGCGCAGGCGCAGCACGGCGATGGCGAAGACGTCGTCGGCGTGGAAACTGCCGTCGTGGGTGGCGACCTTCATCGGCCCCACGGTACCGTGGCCTGCGTGCGCGTCGCCTGTCTCGCCGACCTTCACGGCTTCCTGCCCGACGTTCCGGCCTGCGACGTGCTCCTCGTCGGGGGCGACCTCTGCCCCGTCGCCGACCACGAGCTGCACGCCCAGGCCGAGTGGCTCGACGGCCCGTTCCGGGCCTGGCTGGAACGCCTGCCGGCCGAAGAGATCGTCGGCATCGCGGGCAACCACGACTTCGTCTTCGAGCGCGCACCCGCACTGCTGCCCGCCGACCTCCCGTGGGTCTACCTGCAGGACCACGCCGAGACACTCGGCTGCGGGCTGAAGGTGTGGGGCTCGCCGTGGACGCCGTGGTTCTTCGACTGGGCGTTCAACGCGCCGCGCACCGACAGCGAGGGATTCCTCGCGAAGCTGTACGCGAAGGTGCCCGACGACGCGGACGTGCTGCTCATCCACGGCCCGCCGCGCGGGTACGGCGATCAGGTGATGGCGGGCGAGCACGTGGGGAGCGCCGCGGAGATGGATCTGCTCGAGCGGGTGGCGCCGCGGGCGTGCGTGTTCGGGCACATCCACGAGGGGCGGGGGGCGTGGCGGTTCGGCCCCACGCAGCTGGTGAACGCCGCCGCGGTGGACGAGCGCTACGAGCTGCGCGAGCAGCCGGTTGTGATGCTCGAGCTGTAGAGCGTGACCGCCACCGCGGTGGCGAGGTTCAGCGACGACACGCCCGGGCGCATCGGGATCTCCACCCGCGCGTCCGCGCGCGCGAGCAGCGATTCGGACAGGCCGTGTCGCTCGGTGCCGAACGCGAGCACCGCGCGCGGGGGCACCACGCCCGGGCCCAGCGGCGTGCCACCCGTCGTCAGCGCCACGAGGGGGCGGTCCCCCACGACGACCGTGTCGTCCTCCACCCGCGTGACCGTCAGCGCGAAGTGCAGCCCAGCCGAACCGCGCAGCGTGTCGGGGTGCCACGGGTCGCTCACACCGGTCGTCAGCACGCCCGCCGCGTCAGCGGCTGCCGCGACCCGCACGCACGCGCCGATGTTGCCCAGCCGCCGCGGCGCCTCCAGCAGCACGATCGGCCGCGGCGACGGGTCGGCCAGCAGCCCGTCGACGGCCACCGCGGGACGCCGCGCGATCGCGAGGACCCCGCCCGCCGCCGGGACCGCCGTGAGTTCCTCCATGGCGTCCTCGCCGACCTCCTCGGCGTCGGCGAGGGCTGCCAGGACGTCTGGTGCCAACGCGTCGGCCAGCTCCTGCACCGGCGCGAGGTCGGCACAGACCATCCGTTCGACCTCCGCCCCGAAGCGCACCGCGTGCTTGACAGGGTGAAACCCCTCGAGGACCGCCAGCGCCGGGTCGCTCCGGGCGCGGCGCACCTCGTCGAGCAGCGCGCTCACGACCCGGCCGCCGCCAGCCGCTCGGCCAGCCGCGCGCACTCGGCGCGCAGCGCGGGCGGCTCGTGCACCTCGAAGTCCACGCCGATCATCGCCAGGCGCAGGGCGAGCCACTCGATCGACGAGTCGCTCGTGCGGTACTCGCAGCTGACCGCGTCGATCGGCTCGACGTGCGACCCCGCCCACGGGCTGCGCAGCGCGACCTCGCTCGCCGACGCCTTGAGGGTCACCCGCGCTTCGTGGCGCGGCGCAAACCCCGAGAGGTTCTTCGACACGAACGCGGCCGGGTCCCCGCCCGGCAGCGTCTTCGGCGTGAACCGTCGGCCGGCGGGGCGCGGGCGCTCCAGGCGGTCCATGCGGAACGTGCGCCACGCGTCGCGGTCGCAGTCCCACGCGACGAAGTACCACCGCTGGCCGATGTTCACGAGCCTGTGCGGCTCGACGAGCCGGCGTGACTCGACGCCGTCCTTCGCGCGGTAGGCGAAGCGCAGGCATTCGTGGTCGCGGCATGCGCCCGCGATGACCGTGAGCGCCTCGGGGTCGACGAGCGGCCCGCCCGAGGACGGCGGCAGCGTGGCGGTGGCTTCGTTCAGCGCGGTGACCCGCCGGCGCAGGTGCATGGGGAGGACCTGCTCGAGCTTCACCAGCGCGCGGATGGACGTCTCCTCGATGCCGTCCACCGACGCTCCCGCGGCCGTGCGCAGGCCGACGGCGATCGCCACCGCCTCGTCGTCGTCGAGCAGCAGCGGCGGCATCGCCGTGCCCGCTTCGAGCCGGTACCCGCCCTCGGGTCCGGTCGTCGCCTGCACGGGGTACCCGAGCTGGCGCAGCCGCTCCACGTCGCGGCGGATCGTGCGGCCCGAGACCTCCAGGCGCCGCGCCAGTTCGTCACCCGGCCAGTCGCGCCGCGTCTGCAGCAGCGACAGCAGCTGGAGGAGCCGTCCCGAGGTCTGGGTCATGACGCGAAGCAGCTTCCCACGAATTGCGGCCAGGACCTGGCCTCCACCGTGCAGAGGTTGGCCGGCATGACCCTCCAGAGCAGATGTGCCGACCACTCGGGAGGGATGCGTCGCCGGCCGGACCCGGCGGCACACGTGTCCGGGTGCGTCCACGAGTGCCAGACTCCCGGTCATGATCGCCGTGACCGGAGCAACCGGAGAGCTGGGCGGGCGCGTCGCCACCCGGCTCGCCGCCGCGGGTGCTGCCCAGCGGCTCATCGTCCGCGACCCGGCGCGCGCGCCGGACGTCGCAGGCGCGGAGATCGTCGTGGCGGCCGGCTACGACGACCGGGCCGGTATGACCGACGCGCTGCGCGGTGCCGAGACCCTGTTCCTCGTCTCCGGCCGCGAGGCCGCCGACCGGGTGGCGCAGCACTACGCGGCGGTGGGTGCCGCGGTGGACGCCGGCGTGCAGCGCATCGTCTACACGTCGTTCCTCGGCGCCGCGCCCGATGCGACGTTCACGCTGGCCCGCCACCACCACCTCACCGAGGAGCACATCCGGGCGACCGGCGTGGAGCACACGTTCCTGCGCAACAGCATGTACCTCGACTTCGTGCCGTTCTTCGCCTCACCCGACGGCGTGATCGCGGGACCGGCCGGGGACGGCCGTTGCGCCTGGGTCTCCCGCGACGATGTCGCTGACGTCGCGGCCGCGGTGCTCATCACCTCCGGCCACGACGGCCTGACGTACGAGCTCACCGGGCCGGAGGCGCACACGCTCACGTGGGCGGCGGAGCAGCTCACGCGTGTGACGGGGCGCGAGGTCCGCTACGTCGACGAGACGATCGAGGAGGCCTACGCCTCACGGGCGAAGTACAACGCGCCCCCGTTCGAGGTCGACGGCTGGGTGACCTCGTACCTGGCGGTGCAGGCCGGCGAGCTGGATGTCGTGACCGACACCGTCGAGCGCCTCGCCGGGCACCGGCCACAGGCGCTGCCGGAGTTCCTGGAGCGAAACCCCGGCAGCTGGGCGCACCTCGCGCCCGCGTGACCGGAAGCGGTTCCTGGGCCACGCCGAAGTCGCCGGTGGGACAACGCCGCACCGTGGAGCTGCCTGAGGGCATCGCCACGCTCGTCCGCTGCGCGGCGCCGTCAAGAAGGTGGTGGGGGCGTGAGCCACGATCTCGCCCATGAGGCCGAGCCCGGGCGGCTGGCCCGAGCGATTCGACGTCATCGTCGGCGCGCTCGACGGGGCCGCGGATCGAGGAGCTCGTGGGGACGGCCAGCGAGCGCGACCTGGGCGCGGAGCTCGACGTGATGCTCGAGCATCTCGCCGAGGACCAGGCCGCCCGGTTGAGCTTAAGCCCTGGGGAACAGCTCGCCCGCGCTGATGCGCGCGGCCATGTCCTTGGACTCGGCGCGATAGGCCGTGCCGTCCTCGAACTCGATGACCGGCAGCATGACCTGGCCGGTGAGTTCCCTGACGTCCTTGCGGCGACCGCGCGGGAAGACGGGTTCCTTCACGACCTCGTACTCGATGCCCTGCTCGTCGAGGGCTTTCTGGACCTTCCAGCACGAGTCGAGATCGGTGTGCGCGAACGTGAACGGGCAGCGGTGCAGCTTGACGGCCATGGGGACTCCCTGGTGCGCGGATGTGGACGGAGGGGATCATGACGATCATCACGATTCATCGTGTCGTCAGCCGGTCTACCACGCGGCGCTCCCGGCGTTCGAGGACGTGCTCGGCGCGCTCCCGGCCGGCGCGCATGCCGCGCACCGGCCGGGATGGCGGACGGCTCAGGTCAGCGCCGGCGGGATGTACATCGCCAGCAGCTGGCCGCGCTGCACGAGCCCGAACGGGTCGGGGGCGATGTTCGCGTGCACCTGTGTGTTGAGCAGGTACCAGCCAGTGCCGAGCAGCCTCTTGGCTTCGATGATGCCCGAGGACTCCTCGTCGGCGGTGATGAAGCCCGGCAGGTCGGGCGTGAACAGCGCCGGGTCGAAGGTGCCGACCTCGGTGAGCTTGTCGAGGCTCGGCGTGTAGAGCCAGACCCTTGCGACGTAGGACTGGTTGCCCGGGTCCTCCTGCAGGAGCACCTGGCCCTGGGAGTTGACCGTGATGTTGTCGAGCATCTTCTGGCCCTCAGTGCCGTCAAGGGCGAGTTCGACCTGGCCGCCGAGCTCCGGGCGCGCCGGGTCGACGAAGGTCAGCTTCCACAGACGGCTCTTGCCGGCGAACGATGCCGTGGTGACGAACCAGAAGACCTTCGGGTTCGTCGGATCCCAATGGCCGTCCTCCGGGCGCTGCCACTGCGTGACGCCCAGTGTGTTGCTGTCGGTCTCCAGCTGAGCGCCGGTCTTCTTGCGCACGTCGCCCAGATCGGCGGCGGTGAACGCCGCGGTCGTCAGCTCGGTTGCGTCGGTCTCGGTGGTGACGCCGTCGATCTTCAGGCCGTACAGCGTGCCCTTGGCCAGGCCTGCCTTCTCCACCGGGGTGCCGCGGTACTGCTTGCGCCCCTTGAAGAAGTAGACCTGCCCGTTGCCGGAGTCGTCGAGGCCGACGGTCATGGTCGTGTCGCGCAGGTTGGGGTGCGCGACGAGGTTCTCGTAGCTGAATTTGCCGAGCGCCGGGAGCTCATAGCTCGTGCCGCCGGTGGTGTGGGCGAACGCGCGTCCCTCCGTGCCGGCCTCCTCGCCGTTCGTGTAGAGGGAACCGGCATAGCCCTTGAGGCTGCTGCGGCTGAAGAACGCCGTGTACTTCGGCAGATCGGCCGAGCACAGGCGGTTGAACACGCTCTCGGTGGACGTTGCGGCGCGCCACTCCTCGGTCGTGGCGTCCCACACGTTCACCCGCTTGACGAGATCCGAGCCGCCGCGGACGCGGAGGTCATTGCGGTTCTTCTTGATCCGCCACTTCGAAACGAAGGCGCCCTTCGCGCCGTGCGCACGCTCCACGCCCTGGGTGCCGCCCAGCTCGTGGTTCATGAGGAGCGTGAACGATCCGTCGTAGTTGTCGTACGCACCCATCCCGTCGGGAATGCCGACCATCTTGTACGGGGTGCCGTCGCCGACGGTGAGGATGGACGTCGTCGACACGCCCGGCGCGGCGGGCAGGATGTGCGGTGCCTCCGAGCTGCTGGGGCCGGTGGTGACGGCGGCCACGGACGGGGTGGTGCCCGCGCCGGTCAACGCCAGGGCGCCGAGTGCGGCGGCGGCGAATCGCGGGGTGCTGAGGGGCATGTGGTGTGGACCTCCTGGGTCTCTCGGTGGAAACCCTCACTCTCGAGTTCGCCGGTACCCAGTTGGTAACCAGGATGTTCTCGTCGTGTGACCATTCTGCGTATGCCCCCGACCGTGGCGTGCGGCAGACTGCGGCACGTGCCGTCACCGCAGTTCGACCCGATCGCCGAAGCCCGTCGCCAGTGGGACACGCACTGGGAGGACCCGCCGACCGCGCAGATGGCGGCGGTGACCTCCATCTTCCGCGCGCAGCAGATCCTCCTCGCGCGCCTGAACGACCTCCTCGCGCCCGTGGACCTCACCTTCGCGCGCTACGAGGCGCTCATGCTGCTCTTCTACTCACGGCGCGGCGAGCTGCCGCTGGGCAAGATCTCCGAGCGCCTCCAGGTCCATCGCGCGAGCGTCACCAACGTCGTGGACAAATTGTGCGAGCGCGGGTACGTCGAACGGGTCCCGCACGAGATCGACCGGCGCGCCGTGCTCGCGCGGATCACGCCGGAGGGCAAGCGCGCGGCGAAGAAGGCGACGAAGCTGCTGAACGACGCCGATATGGCGATGGCGCCGCTGGCGGCTGACGAGTGCGAGCGGCTGTACGACACGCTGCGCCCGCTGCGCGCGGACGCCGACGGATTCGACGCGGCTTGACCGCCCAAAGGAGATATGCGAC
>JBPPNC010000007.1:0-2056 GCA_051306365.1 Solirubrobacteraceae bacterium | reverse complement strand
ACGGCACGATGGCCGCGTACGCGGAGGGGCTATCGATCCTCAAGCACGCGAACATCGGCCGCACCGCCCGCGAAGCGGACGCCGAGACCGCGCCGCTCGGCGACCCGCACTTCTACGACTACGACCTCGATCTCGGCGAGATCACGGAGCTGTGGCGGCGCGGCAGCGTGGTCGGCGCGTGGCTGCTGGACCTGACCGCCGAGTCGTACGTGCAGAGCCCGGACCTCGAGCAGTTCAAGGGCTCGGTGTCGGACTCCGGCGAGGGCCGGTGGACGGCGGTCGCCGCAATCGAGGAGGGCGTGCCGGCGCCCGTGCTCACGAACGCACTGTATGAACGCTTCGCGTCGCAGGGCGCGGACGAGTACGCCAACCGGGTGCTGAACGCGATGCGGTTCCAGTTCGGCGGGCACCACGTGAAGCCGAGCGCGTAGCGGAGCGCGGTGAAGCCGCCGCCACCCGAGGCGGTGCGCCACAGACGTTCTCACACCCCCCGTCAGCGTCAGCTCGAGTTCGCCGCGGCGTCGCGCCGCTGCAGCAGCCCGATCCCCGCGACGAGAAAGATCACCGCGTACGCGAACAGCACGAGCCCGCCCGAGACCTGACCGAGCTGATCGGGCGAGCCCTCCGTGCCGGTGACCGCACCCCACGCCGCGCCGGGCCCGCACTTCGGCACCACCTCGTCGAGCCCCGGGATGATCCCCAGCAGCCCCTCCAGGAAGAACAGCCACGCGAGCGCGGCGACGATGGCGCCGGCCGGGTTACGGATCAGCCACCTCGATAAGGCCGAGGAACGGCTGATCCTCGTCCTCGAACGGCGCGAATGCAGACGCGAGCACGGTGATGAGCAGCACCAGCCCGAGCGCCATCCGCAGCGTCGTGGTCTTCCCCGCGCCGTTCGGCCCGAGGAACCCGACGATGCGGCCCATGTCGACGGTGAACGACAGGTCCTGCACCGCGGTGGTGGCGCCGAACGTCTTCGACAGCCCGGCGACCTCGATTGCGTGACCCATCCTTCGCAAACCTAGCAACCGGCCCGGTCCGGCCCGCGTCCAGCGCGGGAGGACTCTCAGGCGTCCGCCGGCGTGGCCGTGACCCCGCGCGCTGCCGCCCACCACGGCGGGTACAGTCCGCGCCATGGCCCCCACACAGCTGCCGGCGTGGAGCACGCTGGCCGCCCACCGCGACACCTCCGGCAGCGTTCACCTGCGCGATCTCTTCGCCGCGGACCCGGAACGCGGGTCCGCCCTGCACTTCGCAGCGGCGGGGCTGATGGTCGACCACGCCAAGCAGCGGATCACCGCCGAGACGCTGGCGCTGCTGACCGACCTCGCCGAGGAGGCCGACGTCGCGGCCCGCCGCGACGCGATGTTCGCCGGCGAGCACATCAACGTCACCGAGGACCGCGCGGTGCTGCACGTCGCGCTGCGGATGCCGAAGGGGCGGTCGCTCATCATCGACGGCGACGACGTCGTCGCGCAGGTCCACGAGGTCCTCGACCGCATGGCGGCGTTCGCGCGCAAGGTGCGCTCCGGCCAGTGGGCCGGGCACACGGGCGAGCCGATCAAGGCCGTCGTGAACATCGGGATCGGCGGCAGCGACCTCGGGCCGCGGATGGCCTACCGCGCGCTGCGCCCGTTCGCCGACCGCGACCTGAAGGTGCGGTTCGTCAGCAACGTCGACGGTGCGGAGTTCGTCGAGGCCGTCCGCGACCTCGACCCGGCCACCACGCTGTTCGTCGTCAGCTCAAAGACGTTCACGACGCTGGAGACGCTCACGAACGCCACCACCGCGCGCGACTGGCTGCTCGGCGGGTTGGGCGGCGACGAGTCGGCGATCGCCAAGCACTTCGTCGCGGTCTCCACGAACGCCGAGAAGGTGTCGGAGTTCGGCATCGACACCGACAACATGTTCGGCTTCTGGGACTGGGTCGGTGGGCGCTACTCGATGGACAGCGCGATCGGCCTGTCGCTCATGCTCGCCATCGGGCCCGAGAAGTTCGCCGAGCTGCTCGCCGGGTTCCACGAGATGGACGAGCACTTCCGCACCGCCCCGGCCG
>JBPPNC010000199.1:0-9230 GCA_051306365.1 Solirubrobacteraceae bacterium | reverse complement strand
CGGAGAGGTGGGCGAGCGGCTGGATGCCGCTGGAGTCCGCGTGCTCGGGGAAGAACTGGAACGTCACGCTGCCGACCGTGTCCGAGAGCGCCGCCTGGTGGACGTCGACACCGGCGAAGCGCTCGCGCAGCTCGTCGGCGAGCTGGGGGATGGGCTCGAAGGCGACGTGGCGGGCGTCGGGCGCGAACCGCACCATGAGCTCCAGCACCGCGCCGCGGTGCGCCCCCGCGTCGACGCACACCGAGTCGTGCTCCAGCACTGCAGCCATCAGCGGTCCGAGGATCTCGTGGTCGCGGCGCTTGCGTCGCTCCCACTCAGGCGCGAACGCCGCGCGAACCCGCTGTGTCGGCTCGAGTACGCCGGTCCTGGCCGCCACGTCCTTGACCGCCTGCCGTGCCCGCACCCTTGCGGTCATGCGTCCCCCAGTCACGTCTGGTCTTCGGCGCGGCCCCAGTCCGCGCTCGTGCCGACTCTACCTCGACGGATCGGCGGACGTGAGGAGACGGCACGATCACACCCCCCGCGGCGCGGCACGGCGCTGCGCGAGAAGCGACCGTTCCTGCGCAACGCGATCCTCGTCGCGCGCTGAGCGGCGCTACCGCCCGGCCGGCTCGAGCCGGAGCTTCACCCCGCCGACATCCTTCCCGTCCACCGCGGCGACCACGCGGTCGACCTCCGAGGCGGGGACCGACAGGAACGAGAACCGGGTGAGGACCCTCACGTCGCGCACGGCCTCACCGTCGAGGCCGGCGTGCTCGACGACCGCGTGCACGACGTCGGAGACCTCGAGGCCGTCGGCCTTGCCGCCGCTGAGCAGCAGCTTGGCGAAGTCCTCCTGGCCGTTACGCGTGATCTGCGGCTTGCTGTGCCGGCGCGGCGCCTCCTCGACCTTCGCGGGAGCCACGTGCTTGCCGGCCTCCCACTGCGAGATCTTCGTGCCGATGTGCTCCTCGATGGCCTCGAGCTCGCGCTTCTGGCGCGGCTCGACGAACGTGATCGCGCGGCCCGAGCGCCCGACGCGGCCTGTGCGGCCGATGCGGTGCACGTACACGTCGGGAG
Source organism: Solirubrobacteraceae bacterium (assembly GCA_051306365.1). GTDB lineage: Bacteria > Actinomycetota > Thermoleophilia > Solirubrobacterales > Solirubrobacteraceae > Svornostia. Next base: position 8,171 of record JBPPNC010000199.1, on the reverse strand, counting down.
ACGTGGGGACGTCGAAGTTCACGACGTGGGTGACCGTCGAGATGTCGATGCCGCGGGCGGCCACGTCGGTCGCCACCAGCACCGGGACGCGCCCGCCCTTGAAGCCGAGCATGACGCCGTCGCGGGCGCCCTGGCTCATATCGCCGTGCAGCGCCTTGACGTTCATGCCGCCGTCGCGCAGCTTGCGGTTGAGCTGATCGCAGCGCACCTTCGTGCGCACGAAGACGATGGCCTGGTCGGGGCGCTCCTCGCGGAGGACCTGGACGAGCTTCTCGGCCTTGTCCTGGGCCTTGACCTCGAGCTGGAACTGCTCGACGGAGTCGACGGTGAGCGTCTGCGCCTTGACCTTCACCATCGCCGGGTCGTACAGGTAACGATCGGCGAGCTTGGCGATCGGCGGCGGCATCGTCGCGGAGAAGAGCGCCGTCTGCCGGCCGTTGGGCGTCAGCGACAGGATCTTCTCGACGTCCTCGAGGAAGCCGAGGTCCAGCATCTCGTCGGCCTCGTCGAGCACGACGTAGCGGCAGTCGTGGAGCACGAGCGAGTTGCGGCTGATGAGGTCCTTCACGCGGCCGACGGTGCCGACGACGATGTGCCCGCCGGCGCGCAGCTGCGCCTGCTGGGTGCGGATCGGCGCGCCGCCGAAGACGGCGACGACGTCGACGCCCTTGTGCACGCCGTACGAGCGGATCGCCTGCGTGACCTGGATGCACAGCTCGCGCGTCGGGGTGAGGACGAGCGCCTGGACCTCGGAGATCTCCGGGTCGACGTTCTCGATGAGCGGCAGGCCGAACGCGGCGGTCTTACCGGAGCCCGTCTGCGCCTGGCCGATCATGTCGCGCCCCTCCATGAGCGGCAGGATCGCCTGCTCCTGAATGGGCGAGGGCTTCTCGTACCCGACGTCCTGGAGTGCCTTCAGCACAGGTTCGGACAGACCAAGATCGGCGAAGCTCGTCATCGGGCTACCACTCTAGGTGGTTGCGTCCCGGGTTGCGGGGCGCCACGGAGGTCCGTGAAGCTGACATCAAGCGCGGGATCCTGCACGCCCGGCGGCGCACCCGTACGCTGCCGGGCGCATGAAGGTGCTGTACGTGAACCAGACGGCGCAGATGAGCGGCGCCGAGCACTCCCTGCTCACGCTCATCGAGGGGCTGCGCGACCGGGTGCACGCCGAGGTCGCCTGCCCGGCGGGGGACTTCGCCGACGCCGCGCGCGACCGCGGCCTGATGGTCCACCCGATCACCGGCACCGACGTCACCCTCGCGCTGCACCCCCGCACGACGTCCAAGGCGATGGTCGAGATCGCGGGCGACGGCGCGCGCGTGGCGCGGCTCGCCCGGCGGTCGGCGTTCGATCTCGTCCACGCGAACACCACGCGGGCGGGACTCATCGCGACGATGTTCGCCGGGGTGGGCGCGAGGCCGACGGTCGTGCACGTCCGCGACTGGACGCCCGAGGGCAGGGTGAGCGCGGCGATCCTCCAGTACACGCGGGCCCGGGCCAGCGCGCTCATCTGCATCTCCCAGCTCGTCGCCGACGAGTTCCCGCCGCACCCCGCCAGCACCCCGCTGCACGTCATCCACAACCCGATCGACCTGCGCCGCTTCGACCCCGACCGGATCGACCGCGCCGAAGCGCGGGCCGCGCTCGGGCTCGGCGATGACGAGCTCGCCGTCGCGGTCGTCGCGCAGCTCACACCATGGAAGGGCCAGGAGGAGGCGATCCTCGCCGTCGCCCAGCTGCGCGAGCGCCACCCGAACCTGCGGCTCCTGGTCGTGGGCTCGGCGAAGTTCCAGTCGGCGCGTCTCGACAACCAGGCCTACGCCGACCGCCTCCACGCGCTGCCGCAGCAACTCGGGGCACAGGACGTCGTGCGATTCCTGGGCGAGCGCAAAGACGTCCCGGAGATCCTGCGGGCCCTGGACGTCCTGCTCGTCCCGTCGTGGAAGGAGGCGTTCGGGCGGATCGTCGTCGAAGGCATGGCGATGCGGCTCCCGGTGATCGCCACCGACGTCGGCGGGCCGAAGGAGATCGTCACGCACGGCGAGGACGGGCTGCTCGCCCCGCCGCAGGCCCCGGCGGCGTGGGCCGCCGCGCTCGAGGGCCTGCTCACCGACCCCGCGGGACGGGCGGCGCTCGGCGACCGCGCGCGAGCGTCTGCCGTTGCTCGATTTACGCCAGAACTGGCCGCCTCCCGCGTATGGGATGTGTATCGACACACAGCCCAAGCCGGATGATCGCCCAAAAATGGGTGGCAAACGGCACGACCTTCCGCTACCTTCCAATCGGGATGAGGGACAGGGCGACCAGGGGGGTCGCGCTAGCGCATGACTACCTGCTGGTCCTGCGTGGCGCCGAGCGCGTCTTCGACGCGATGGCTTCGTGCTGGCCGGACGCGCCGATCTCGACGCTCCTCTACGACGAGGAGGCGACCAACGGCCGCTTCTCCGGCCACGAGATCCACACGTCCTACCTGCAACGGCTCGGTGTCCGTCAGCAGGGGTTCCGGCGACTCATGCCGTTCTACCCCCGCGCCGTGGAGAAGCTCCACATCCCCGACGCCGAGGTCGTGATCTCCAGCTCGAGCGCGTTCGCGCACGGCCTGCAGACTCCTGGAGACGCCGCACACATCTGCTACTCGCACTCACCGTTCCGCTACGTCTGGCACGAGCGCCAGCGCGCGATCGACGAGATGCCGAGCTGGGCCGGCGGCTGGGGCGAGCGGCTGCTCGACCGCGTCCGCGACTGGGACCGTCGCGCGTCGACGCGCGTGACGCACTACATCTCGAACTCCGAGCTCACCCGCCAGCGGATCGGCGAGTTCTACGGGCGCGACTCGGCGGTCATCCATCCGCCGGTGGCCGTCGACCGGTTCACCCCGTCCACGGACCACGACGACTACTTCCTCGTCGTCTGTGAGCTCGTGCGCCACAAGAACGTCTACGTCGCGCTCGGCGCCGCCGAGAAGGCGGGCGTGCCGATCAAGGTCGTCGGCACGGGGCCGGATGAATACTGGCTGCGCCGCGACTACCCGAACGCCGAGTTCCTCGGCCGGGTCTCCGACGACGAGCTCGCGCGGGTCTACGAGCGCGCGCGCGCGTTCGTGATGCCGGCCATCGAGGAGTTCGGCATCGTCGCCGCCGAGGCGCACGCCGCCGGGCGCCCGGTGCTCGCCGCCGGCGCAGGCGGGGCACTCGAGATCGTCCGCGAGGGGCAGACGGGCGTGTTCGCCGAGCCGCACAACGTCGACGCGTTCGCCGAAGCCATGCGCGAGGTCGACTGGGAGGCCTTCGACCCGCACGTCATCCGCGCCCGCGCCGAGGACTTCTCCGTCCCGACGTTCCAGCTGCGCCTTCAGGAGGAGATCGACCGCGTCCTCGGGCGCAACGTCTCCCCGCTGTCCGGCACCGCTGAGCCGCTCGCGGCTCAGGCCTTCGGGTCGAGCAGCAGCTTCCCGGTCGTCCGGCGCTCGGCCAGCGCCAGCTGAGCCTCGGCGGCCTGCGCGAGCGGGTACGTCGCGCCGACCACCACGCGCAGTTCCTCCCGGGCGATCCGCCCGAACAGGTCCTGCAGGGGCGGGCCCACCATCTCCGGGCGTTCAAGCAGCGGCTGGATCCAGAACCCGATGACCTGGCGGTTCGTCCGCATGAGCTTGCCGGTGCGAACCTCGTTCTGCTCGCGGGACGCGATGCCGTAGACCACGAGCCGCCCGAGCGGTGCCAGCGCGTTGTAGGACTCCTCGAAGACCGGGCCGCCCGCGAGCTCGAAGACGACGTCGACGGGCGCGCCGTCGTTCGCGGCGAGGATCCGGTCGCGCAGGTCCTCGGGGCCGCTGTCGATCGCCGCGTGTGCGCCGAGCTCGAGGGCGAGCGCCCGCTTCTCCTCAGACGACGCGGTCGCGATGACCTTCGCGCCGAGCACCGCGCCCAGCTGCACGGCGAGCGAGCCGACACCGCCGGCCGCGCTGCCGACGAGGACGGACTCCCCAGCCGCGACGCGCCCGAACGTCATGTACAGATGCCACGCCGTGAGGCCCTGCATGATCGACGCGAGCGCCTGCTCGTCGGTGACACCCGCGGGGATCGGGACGGTGAGCGCCTCCGGGGCCGTGGCGTACTCCGCGTAGCCGCCGGTGCCGCACATCGCGACGACCCGCTCGCCGGTGTCCTCACGCACGCCCGCGACCTCCACGCCCGGCACCAGCGGCAGGCTGCGCGCCTCGACGTACTGGTTGTGGCGCTGATGGGTGTCGGCGAAGTTCAGGCCGGCCCGGCTCACCCTGATGAGCACCTCGCCGTCGGCGGGCTCAGGAACCGCGATGTCGACGAGCTGCAAAACCTCGGGCCCGCCGAACTCGGTGATCTGGACAGCCTTCATGGATGACATTGTTTCGTCCTTCGGTCACCGCAAGCGGATGACCTCCAGACGACGTTACGTACTAGGGTCCGATCCATGTCCGTCACCGTTGTCGGTTCCATCGCATACGACGCAGTCAAGACCCCGTTCGGCGAGCGCGAGAAGATGCTCGGCGGCGCCGCCGTGCACTTCGCCCTCGCGGCCTCGTTCTTCGACGATGTCCGCGTCGTGGGCCCGGTGGGTGACGACTTCGGCGACGCCGAATACAAGATCCTGCACGACCGCGGCGTCATCACCGACGACATCGAGCACGTCGCGGGCGGCAAGACGTTCTTCTGGAAGGGCGTCTACAACGAGAACCTCAACCAGCGCGAGACGCTCGTCACCGACCTCAACGTCTTCGAGACGTTCGAGCCGAAGCTGTCGCAGGCGTCGAAGGACGCCGAGACGCTGTTCCTCGCGAACATCGTCCCGGACCTCCAGCTCGCGGTGCGCGAGCAGTGCACGGGCGCGCGGTTCGTCGCGATGGACTCCATGGACCTGTGGATCAACATCGCGCACGAGTCGCTGACCGAGGTCATGAAGAACGTCGACGTGGTCATCCTCAACGACGAGGAGGTGGAGATGTACTCGGGCACGACCCCGATCATCTCCGCGGCGAACCACATCCTCGATCTCGGCCCCAGGGCGGTCCTCGCCAAGCAGGGCAAGTACGGCGTCGGCGTGATCATGCGCGAGGGCACGTTCTGGCTGCCCGCCTACCCGATGGAGCAGGTCATCGACCCGACGGGTGCGGGCGACTCGTTCGCCGGCGGCTTCGTGGGCTTCCTGGCCCAGCACGCGGGCGAGGAGCAGACGCTGGACCTCTACGCGCGCGCCGCCGCCTACGGCACGGCCGTCGCGTCGTTCAACGTGCAGGAGTTCGGCACCGAGCGCGTGGCCCGGCTGACGGGCGAGGAGATCGCCGAGCGCGTCGGACATCTGCAGCGGATCACGCAGTTCAGCGACCAGCCGATCGCGCTTCGGGGCTGACATCCGTCCAGTGCGCTGAAGCGGCCGACGTCTCAGCCAATCGGACACCGGTCCAGACCGGGCCCTCCCGCCGTAAGCGGCGCCTCCGCGCGCCGATAGCCCTCTCACGGATGCCGCACGGATGCGGCATCAGGGGCAGGAAGGCCAGGGAGGGCCCAGTTGTCGCTGTTGCAGCGCGGCGCCGTGTGCGTCGCAGCCATCTCGATCGCCGTCGGACTGACGGCCCCCGCGGCATCGGCCGCGCGCACGGATGGCGTCCTCGTGCAGCACGACGACGGCCGGATCACCGTGGAGCGGCCGGACGTCTCCCAGCGCGGGCTGACCGGGTTCGCCGCGAAGACGACGCGCCGTTCGGGCGTCCGCTTCGCCGAGCCGAACCAGCGCTACCGCGCGGCGGGCGCGCCGAGCGACCCGCTCTTCCCCGAGCAGTGGTCGCTCGCCGACGACACCGTCATCGGCGCCGTGCCGTCGTGGGAGCAGACCACCGGGGGCAACGTCACTGTGGCCGTCATCGACTCGGGCGTCGACACCACCCACCCGGACCTCGCCCAGAACGCGTGGACGAACCCGCGCGAGATCGCCGGCAACGGCCTCGACGACGACAACAACGGCTTCACCGATGACACGCAGGGCTGGAACTTCGTGGCGGGCTCCCCGAACGCGGGTGACGACAACGGTCACGGCACGCACGTCGCCGGCATCATCGGCGCGCGCGGCGGCAACGGCATCGGCGTCGCCGGCGTCGCGTGGAACGTGAAGATCATGCCGATCAAGGTGCTCGACTCGAGCGCCGTCGGCTCAGCCGCCACCCTCGCGCTCGGCATCCGGTACGCCGTCGCCAACGGCGCGCAGGTCATCAACCTCTCGGTGTCGGGCCCCGGCTACAGCCGCGCGTTCGAGGAGGCCGTGCAGCTGGCGAGCGACAGCGGCGTGCTCGTCATCGGCGCCGCCGGCAACGACGGCCGCAGCGTCGACACCGCCCCCGTCTACCCGGCCGCGTTCCAGGCGCCGCTGCTGCTGGCCGTGTCCGCGACGGCGCCCGGCGGAGGCCTCTCCCCGGTCTCGAACTTCGGGGCGGGCAACGTGGAGCTCGCCGCCCCCGGCCAGGACATCGTCTCCACCGCGACCGGCGGCGGCTACGAGCGCCGGACGGGCACCTCGATGGCGGCGCCGCACGTCGTCGGCGCCCTCGTGCTGCTCGCCGCGGCCCGGCCCGACCTCGGCCCGGTCGGCTGGCGCGAGGCGCTCCTCTCCACCGCGCGACGAGGCCTGCCGGTCAGCGCAGGCTCCCTCAACCTCTCCGGGGCGCTGCAGGGTGCGCTCGGCGTGAACTACAAGTCCACGCTGAAGCCGCGCAGCGCGTCACTGAAGCGGACCGCCTGCTCGCTGCGCAAGGCCAAGGCACTGTCCGCCGCGACGAAGCGGCGCCAGCGCGGGAACCTGTACCTGCGCGCCGCGAACTGCACGAGCAGCGCCGCGGCCGCGAGCCTCGGCCTCTAGCCTAGACCGCTGCGGTGCGACGGGCGATGGTGGCATGCAGGTCGCGTGCCAACTCGTCCGCGCGCTCGGCGAGATCCTCCTCCGTGACACGGAAGACGACGAGCCCGTACAGCGCCTCCAGGCGGCGGCTCTTGCGACGGTCGGTGTGGAAATGCCGTCGGCTCTCGTGCACGCCGCCGTCGAGCTCGACGCGACCCATGCGTCACGGAACAGCACGTCCACGGTCGTCCTCTCCCCGTCCTCGAGATCGAAGGTCACGCCATGCTCGCTGATGGGGAACCCGTACCTGCGCAGGAACTGCACGAAGCGCTTCTCCATGTCGGTGTCGAGCCGCCCGCTCGCCGGGCGGTGGCGCGTGAGCCTTCGCCGCAGCGCGGGGATGCCCCGGCGGGTCGCGCCGGCCCGCGCGATCGCCTCGTCCACCTTCCGGAGGTGCAGCCGCTTGAGGTTGTCTGCCTCGTGGACCGCGGTGTCCAACACCGCCTCATCGACGAGCATCGCCAGGTCGACGAGCGTGCGCGCCACCGTCGTGATCGGGACGCCGTCCTTGATCGTGACGTCCGCTGGCGCAAGGTTCGCCAGGTAGGGATGCAGCCCCTTCCGACGCCTGCGCTGCGTGCGCGCGGTGACCTCGACCGGCCCGCGGTGGTGCCGCAGGATCTTCCACCGGCGCGCGGCGCTGCGATGACTCAGGACGGCCCCGTCGCCGCACGCCTTCACCGCGGCGCGCTCCCGCTCGTCCTGCGTCGGCTTCGTTCGGCCGACGAGGTACACGCCGCGGAACTGCCTGACGAGCGTGCCGGCCTCCTCGTGTCGTGCCACGACGTGGCGCGAGAGCCCGGCCTCCCGCATCTCCGCGGTGGTCACCACCCACCGCTCACGCCGGGCGAGGACCTGAAGGGGGTCCGGGTTACGTTTGTCCGCCCTGCTCGGCGTTTCGTCAGTCACACCCCGGCAGGCTGCCGCCACCCCACCGCCAACCGGCCGGATTGCGCAAAGTTGGCACAGGCCCCCCACAGTTCCGGCAGACCCCGGTGGAGAAACCCCGCGCGTCGGAGTAGCCTCGGTCAGACGTGGACTGGACTTTCTTCTTCCTGATCGTCGTCCTCAAGCTCCCGGTGCTCGCCCTGCTGGGAACCGTGTGGTGGGCGGTGCACGCGACGCCGGAGCCTGAGGCCGGCAACGACGACGGCGGCAGCGCGCACCCGAACGACCCGCGGCCCAACCGCCCCGGGCGCGGCCCGCGACCCCGCGGCCCGCACGGAGAGCCGCAGCCGCCGAGC
>JBPPNC010000017.1:0-23765 GCA_051306365.1 Solirubrobacteraceae bacterium | reverse complement strand
GGCGAGGGCCCGGTGGAGGACGCGCCGGAGCCCGTGCGCCTGGACGTCAACGTCGACGCGTACGTCCCGGCGGACTACATCCCCTACGAGCAGGCGAAGATCGACGTCCACCGGCGCATCGCGGGCGCGCGTGAGGTCGCCGACCTCGGGCTGCTGCGCGACGAGCTCGAGGACCGCTTCGGCGAGATACCGCAGCCGCTGGCGAACCTGCTCGATCTCCAGGTCGCACGGATCAAGCTCGGTCGCGCCGGCGCGACCACGGTGTCGTTCAAGGGCGACCGCCTCGCGGTGACCCCGCTGGACCTGACGTCGCATCAGGCCAAGGCGATCCGGGCGGAGATCCCGGGCGCGCTGTACGAGTCGGGGCGCAGCCAGCTGTCCGTGCGCGTCTCAAACGACCCGCAGCAGCGGTTCCCGGCGGTCATCCGCGCCGCCGATGTGCTGCTCGCCGCGGTCAGCGAGGAGCCGGTCGCGGCATAAACCGCCGATGAAGCTTGATGAAGCTTCGGTAAAGAAGGTCCATCCGGCCCGTTCCCGTGTTCTGGGACTCGCTACTATCGCCAACGGTCCACTACCCGGATAGGTCATGTCCCTCACTCGTCTTCCCCTGGCGCTTGGCGCCTTTTTTGTGCTCGCGATCGGTCTGCTGCTCTCCGGCTGCGGCGAGAGCGTGCCCGGCAACGGCGTCGCGAAGGTCTCCGACACCGTGGGCGACGGGGTGGTCACCACCGAGGATTTCAATCACTGGATGACGATCGCCGCCAACCGCAGCGGCCAGACCCCCGGGTCTGATCCCATCCCGGTGCCCGATCCCCCTGACTACACGAAGTGCATCGCGAACAAGAAGAAGACCGCGCCGAAGCCGGCGAAGGGTCAGCCCACCACGACCGAAGCCCAGTACAAGGCGCAGTGCAAGCAGGAGTGGGAGGGCCTCCGCGATCAGGTGCTCGGGTTCCTCCTCGCCGCCCAGTGGGTCAAGGGCGAGGCCGAGGAGCAGGACATCGAGGTCAGCAAGAAGGACATCGACAAGGCCTTCGCAGAGCAGAAGAAGCAGGCGTTCCCCAAGGACGCCGACTACAAGAAGTTCCTGAAGGAGTCGGGCTCCACCGAGGCCGACATCCGGTTCCAGCTCGAGGTCGAGCAGCTCCAGCAGAAGCTGGTCGCGAAGATCACCAAGGGCAAGGACAAGGTCAGCAACCAGCAGATCGCGGCCTACTACAAGAAGAACCAGGCGCAGTTCGCCACGCCCGAGAGCCGCGACCTCCTGGTGATCCTCACGAAGACCAAGGAGCAGGCCGAGGCCGCGAAGAAGGCGCTGGACTCCGGCCAGAGCTGGGCGGCGGTCGCGAAGAAGTACTCGATCGACGAGGCGTCCAAGGACCAGGGCGGCAAGCTGGCGGGCGTCACGAAGGGCCAGCAGGAGAAGGCGCTGGACGACGCGGTGTTCGCCGCGAAGAAGGACGTCACCGGCGGCCCGATCAAGACGCAGTTCGGCTACTACGTCTACCGCGTCACGAAGATCACGAAGAAGGACCAGCAGTCGCTGAAGGAAGCGACACCGACGATCAAGTCGCTGCTGGCCTCGCAGAACCAGCAGAAGGCGCTGGACCAGTTCGTCAAGGACTACCGCAAGAAGTGGAAGGAGCGGACGAACTGCAAGGACGACTTCGTGATCCAGGACTGCAAGAACGCGAAGGCGCCGAACACGAACACGGCGACGACGCCCGCGCAGGGTGGCACTCAGACGCCGCAGCCGACGCCTGCCGCGCCTCCGGGCGCGCAGACGACGCCGGCCAAGTAGTACTTGGCTGACCGCTTTGGATTGCGAGCAGCGCTCTTCGGGGCGCTGCTCGTTGTCGTTCTGGGGGTCTCGCCTGCGCGGGCAGACGTCGTCCGACGGTCGACGGTGCGGGGTCCGTGGAGCGGACGTCCTACGACCGCTGGCTCGCGATCACGGAGGCGCGCGACGCCCGCGCGGAGCTCCGGAGGGTTGGTACGTCTTCAAGGTCCTGAGCATCCATCCGGCGTATCAGCCGACGCTGAAGGAGGCTGAGGCAACGATTCGGGTGGACCTCCTGAGGAAGCGCGAGCGCGAGGCGCATGACCGGTTCGTGACGGCGCTCCGAGGTACGTGGCGATCCCGCACCCCGCTGTCTGCAGGAGCTCATGATGCAGGACCGCGGCGGCGGGCTGCCGTCCTCGGTCCCGCCCGCGTAAGCTTCCGCCGCGTGAGCCGGGCCGAGACGACACAGGCGCTGGGGCGTCTGGATGACCTCACGCGCCGGCTGCGGGCCGAGTGCCCGTGGGACCGCGAGCAGGACGAGAAGTCCATCGTCCCGCACACCGTCGAGGAGGCCTACGAGCTGGCCGACGCCGCCAACGCGGGCGACGACGGCAAGATGCTCGACGAGTTGGGCGACGTCCTCTTCCAGGTCGTCTTCCTCTCGCTGCTGCTCGAGGAGCGCGGCGCGGGCGACCTCGAGCAGGTCGCCGAGCACGTGCGCCAGAAGCTCGTGCACCGCCACCCGCACATCTTCGGAGAGACCGACGTGGCCGACGCCGACGAGGTCCTGCGCAACTGGGACCAGATCAAGGCGAAGGAGCCAGGGCGCGAGGCTGGCATCTTCGGCGAGGTCCCGGAGAACCTTCCCGCCCTGCTGCACGCCCGCAAGGTGCAGCGCCGGGCCAAGTCCGCCGGAGCAGCGCCTGTGAATGACGGACGTGACGCCGCCTTCGAGGAGGTCGGCGACCTGCTGTTCAACGCCGTCTCGCTCGCGCGGCGGCTGAAGATCGACCCTGAGCTCGCGCTGCGCGCGGCCTCGGCGCGCTACCGCGCCGATGTCGAAGCCGGCGAGGCCGAGTAAAGACACCAAGGAGCACCGACCCACCCATGTCCCAGATCGAACGCGTCCACGCCCGCCAGATCCTCGATTCGCGCGGCAACCCCACCGTCGAGGTCGAACTCGCGCTGCGCAGCGGCGCCACCGGCCGCGCGGCCGTTCCCTCCGGCGCGTCGACCGGCGAGTTCGAGGCGACCGAGCTACGCGACGGCGGCAGCGCGTACGGCGGCAAGGGCGTCACGCAGGCGGTCGCCAACGTCAACGGAGAGATCGCCGAGGCCATCACGGGCGACGACCCCGCAGATCAGACCGGCCTCGACAAGAAGCTCATCGCGCTCGATGGCACACCCAACAAGTCCCGACTGGGCGCCAACGCGATCCTCGGCGTCTCGCTCGCCGCGGCGCACGCGCAGGCGGCCGAGGAGCGCCTGCCGCTGTGGAAGTACCTCGGCGGCGAGAGCGCGTACCTGCTGCCCGTGCCGATGATGAACGTCCTGAATGGCGGCGCGCACGCGGACAACAAGGTGGACTTCCAGGAGTTCATGATCATCCCGTGCGGGGCGCCCACGTTCAGCGAGGGCCTGCGAATCGGCGCCGAGGTCTTCCATGCGCTGAAGGGCACGCTGAAGAAGGCCGGGCTGAACACCGCCGGCGGCGACGAGGGCGGCTTCGCCCCGGACCTCGGTTCCAACGAGGAGGCGCTGCAGAAGCTCGTCGAGGCGATCAGCGCCGCGGGCTACACGCCGGGCGAGGATGTCGCGATCGCGCTGGATCCGGCGACGTCCGAGATCTACTCCGACGGCGTCTACGACCTCGAGCATGAGGGCCGCAAACTCTCCTCCGAGGAGATGGCGTCCTACTGGGCCGAACTCGCCGGAAAGTACCCGATCCTCTCCATCGAGGACGGCATGGACGAGAACGACTGGGACGGCTGGAGGATCCTCACCGACAAGATCGGCTCGACGGTCCAGCTCGTCGGCGACGACCTGTTCGTGACGAACCCCGAGCGGCTGTCGCGAGGCATCGAGCTGGGCGTCGGCAACTCGATCCTCATCAAGGTCAACCAGATCGGCACGCTGACCGAGACCTTCGAGGCGATCAAGATCGCCCGCCAGGCCGGGTACACGGCGGTCATGTCGCACCGTTCGGGTGAGACGGAGGACACGACGATTGCGGACCTCGCCGTCGCCACCGGCTGCGGCCAGATCAAGACGGGCGCGCCCTCGCGGTCCGATCGCGTGGCGAAGTACAACCAGCTGCTGCGCATCGAGGAGGCGCTCGGCGCCGAGGCGAGCTACCCGGGGCGGTCGGTCTTCCGCTCGTAGGCGCTGTTCCGCGCGGGGTGTGTGCATTGCGGTTCGTGTGGCGAACCACAATGCTCACACCCCCCAGGGTCGCGCGCAGCCGAGGCGCGAAGGCGCGCGCACGCAGCTGCCGCCGTGTCACCCGCATCGTCCGCAGCCCGGCCGCGAGCAGGTCGTTGTCCCGGTCGCGGTCCTTCTCGAAGTCCTTCCTGCGCTGGTGCGCGGACCGGCCATCCGTTTCAAGCAGCACGCCGTGGTCGCGCCAGAAGAAATCGGCGCGATACCGGCGGCCGCTCTGCCCGAACACCTCGTACTGGCAGACGAACGGCGGTAGCCCGAGGGTGTCGAGCTTCGCCGGCGCTTCCTCTTCGAGCGGCGACTCGGTTCTGCGGTTCCGGGCGGCATCAGGGTCGATACGGGCGAGGTTGCGCGCGCCGGGGTGGCCGGGGTAGCCGTTTCCTGCGGTGCGGACGTCCTCTTCGGTGAGCAGGCGGCGGAACAGCGTCTCGGCGACGATGCGCTCCAATGGCCGGCCGCGCACGCCCACGGCGAGGTCGAGGAGCACGCGGTCGGGCTCGGTCACAGGGAGGCCGCGCACCCGCCGGGCCGGGAGCTCGATCCGTGTCCGATGCACGACGAGCCCGGCGCGTGACCGGGCATGGCCCGTGGTGGTCACGTGGTGGAAGGCGGATGGGCGCTCGGCCATCTGGAGGAGTTCCGCGGCGGACCAGTGGCTGAGGACCGTGCGGCGCGGCACCGAGAGGACCATCGCCGCCCGCAGCGCGTCGTCCGTGATCACCGGGCCGAGGGAGTACACCCGTGGCGCGATCTCGAAGAGCGTGAGCGCGCGGACGCGGTGGGTGATCCCGCTGGGCCCGAGGCCGGCGGCGACGAGTTGCTCGTGGTGGATGACACCGCGCTGGCGGCGGCACATCGCCACGATCCGCGCCTGGGTGTGCGCATCCTGGTTCGCGAGGGGAAGGACAATGCTCACACCCCGGACACTGCCGACGCATCTGCGCCCTATGAGCGCAGGCCTGCAACAAGACTGCGGAGACCGGCAGGAGAACACCCGGCCGTGGCGAAGGCGCACGGGTGACGACTGTCCCCTCATCCCGCATCCGCTGGGATCGCGTCGGCCGCCTGGCCCTCATCGTGGTCCTGCTCTTCATCCTCGCGCTGTACGTGCGCCCGTTGCAGGGGTACTGGTCCTCCTGGCAGGAGGCGAAGACCAAGCGCGCCGAGGTGACCGCGCTGCAAGAGGAGAACCGCGAGCTGCGCGCGCGCCGGGCGGCGCTGAGCAGCGAGAAGGCGCTCGAGCAGGAGGCTCGGCGTCTGGGGATGGTCAAGCCGGGCGAGCGGGCGTACTCGCTGAAGGGCCTGCCCGAGGGGCCGTAAAACGCACGCGCTAGCCTGGCGCCCGATGGCTGACGTCGAGCGCGCGCTGGAGCAGTGGCGTGAAGGGGAACAGCGGGTCGATGGGCTCCCGGATGACCGCATCCGGGGCAAGGCGCACGACGTGATCGCGCAGGCGCTCGTGCAGCTGCGCCGGCGCCTCGGCGGCCCGTACACGGTCGAGGAGCTCGCCGACCTCTATGAGCAGGGCACGGACTGGGTCGTCGAGCTCGCGCACGACCTCGCGCCGGATGACCCGGTGCTCTGGGACCCCCGGCTGGTCGCCGACCCCACGTTTGCCCGCTACGCACGCGGCGCCCGCGACTTCGCGGGCGGCCGGCGGCTGTAGGTCAGTCGACCGCGGGAATCTGCCGGAACAACGCCAGCCGGCCCACGGGGGCGTATCCGAGCTCGGCGTAGAGGTCCTTCGGCCAGTCATCCTCGGCCGCGACGATGAAGAGCAGCTCGGGGTGCAGCGCCAACCCGGCACGCGTCGCGGCGGCCACCACCGCGCGGCCGAAGCCCTGGCGCCGCCACGGAGGCAGCACCACGACGTCCTCGACCTGCGCCACCCCGTCGGCGTGCCACAGCCGCGCGTACGCGACGACCTCGCCCGAGCGGACGACGGAGAACCAGCGCTCGTCCGCTCCCGCCGGGCGGCGAACCACGTGCGTCAGCACCTGGCGCGCGGCCTCCGGATCGCTGCCGAACGGCTCACTGGCGATATAGGCGGCCACTGCGTCCTCCAGCGCGGCCGGCTCGGGGTGGTCGACGGAAACGTCGGGGGGAGGTGCTGGCGAGCCACCGTGTCGCATGACGACGTTGACTTCGCGCATGTAGCCGGCGTCCTCGAGCCCCGGCGTGAGGCGGCGCCAGTCGGCTTCGGCGGCGACGAGGATGGAGCGGTGCGCGAGGCCGAGCGGCCCCTGCAGCCGCCGCGCCTCCGCGACCAGCTCGTCGGCCGTCACGCCGTCCGCGTCGTCGATCCACAGCGTGTTGACGTCCCACACCAGCGGGTTCGCGCCGTCGGCGATCAGCAGGCCGTGCGGGATCGCTGTGGCGAGCCCGTCAGCGGCGCGCATCGCGCACTCGAAGGCGAGTGCGCGATGGTAGGCGGGGTCCCGGTGACTACTCGTCGTCGCCGGCGTCGTCGTCATCGGCGGGCACCTCGCCCGCGCGGCGGATGACGATCTGATCCTCTTCGATCACGACCTCGACCGGACGGTGCCCGGCCCAGTGCTCGGCGTACACCGCCGAGTCGGCGACGGCGGGATCGAGCCAGAGCCCGTACCCCTCGTCACCGTGATCAAAGGTGCCCTCGAAGGCGGTCTGGGTGCTCTTGCCGCGGCGGCCGCGGCCTCCGCGACGCCCGCGACGGCGCTTGCGCGCACCGGTCTCGTCGTCGTCGGACTCGTCCGAATCCTCGTCCTCGCCGGCGGCCTTCCGCGCGGCGGCCTCTTCGGCCAGACGGGCTTCCTCTTCCGCTCGGGCAGCCTCGGCGGCTTCGAGCTCTGCGGCGATCAGGGCATCGTCCTCCGCACGGAGGTCGATCTCATCGTCGAAATCGGTGGCGGCGGCCCCGTTAGGGCTCTCGTCCGCGGGCGCGAGGTCGTTCTCGCGCTTGAACGCTTCGATCTGCTGGACGGTGACTTCCAGCTGATGCGCGATCCAGGCATCCGTGCGGCCCTGGCGGACCCAGGCACGAATCTGATTGAGATGGGGGCGCAGTGAACGTCGTGGCATGACCCGGCGGGAGGCTACAAGAAGTCGCCCCCGGACCCGTCCGTCATCGGCCCGGTGCGCCGAACTGCGGGTTTCACGGTGTTTGCGGAGCAGCGTCGAACATGGTTGAGTAGCGCGACCCGGCACGGGAGGTGCCCTGCTCATGCTTGTCCTCACACGCAAGTCCAATCAGTCCATCATGATCGGTGACGACATCGAGGTGTCCGTCCTGTCGATCATGGGTGAGAAGGTCCGGATCGGCATCCAGGCCCCTCGCGACATTCCTGTCTTCCGCAAGGAGGTCTACCTGGAGATCCAGGAAGAGCGGCAGAAGGTCGGCGCGCGGGCCGAAGTGGACGCCGCACTCGAGCGGATGGGCCGCGGCGAGTAGCCGCGGCGGATGGGCGGGGCTAGCCCATCACCAGCAGGAGTGCCTGGAACATCGCCACGGTCACGAGGACCGCGGTGGCGATGAGCATGAGCACGAGCAGCGTGAACCGCACCGTGCCCTTGGCGTGGGTGCGCTCCATGCGCCGCCGCTGGCTGCGCTGAATCGCCTGCTGGCGCAGCGCGTCGCGCCGCTGCCGGTCGGCCTCCGCCTCGGCGGCGAAGCGCGCCTCGAAGTCGTGAACCGTCTCGCGAAGCTTGGTTGCCATCGGTTATGAGGGTACCGTGAACCCGGCCGGTGTTCAGTCCGCGCGGCGCCGCGCCCTGCCAGCACCCCATCGCTCCGGGCCTCCAGCAGCAGCGCCTTGACCGCGCGGTCGCGCAGACACGCGTCAAGGGAGGTCATGATCCGCACGCGCCCCACAGGCCCCGCCCGGCGGTGCGTGCCGAACGGGCCAGCGCGGCGAAGTCGTCGGCATGCCGCACGTTCGGGGCGATCGTGAGGGACTGCGCGTAGCCCTCACGCACGAGCGCGGCGTTGACGAACACGCCGTCGCGCGCCCGGTAGACGTAGGCCAGCAGGCGGCCGTTATCTGCTGCTACCAGCGCCACGGATCTGGCTCTGGCCCGGGCGCGTGGCGATTTCCCGTTGCGAACGGCGTTCGCAACGGGTGTGCGGGAGATGAAGCGTCCTCGCGTGAGTTGGAGCAAGCGATAGCCTGCTCTCGTCCCCGAGACGGTGGCTTTAGGTGGCGCTAGGGGGGTAGGTAACGATTTCGTTCGGGCGGGCGGCTCGTCCGTGACTCACGCGCCCCAGCAGGGGCGGAGGCGGTCTCGTTGACGCAGCGTCGGCCCTTCAGGGTATCCGTCGCAGCATGATCGAGGTGTGCGTTGGCGGCTCGCCGACGGTGTTGGTTGTGATGGCGAAGTTCTGGGTTCCCAGGCGAACGAGCGCGAGTTCGGAGGGCACGAACGAAGTGATGCGTGCAACCTGGCGAGTTGCCGCCGGCCTGCCGTTGTCCGCGAGTCGCGCAACACGGACCGTGATGGCTCGTTGCGGGTTCGCGCGCGTGGGCGGCGTGCTGAGGTCCTCCTCCTGCCAGAGAATCCAGGGTGTGCCGCCGATGCTGACGAGGCGGCCCTGGGCGAAGAAGCCGGGAGTGCTGAGGGACGTTCTCCCCACGCGCTGGAGCCTTCGCGCGCGCGTCGTCCGCTGGATGCCAAGTTCCGCCGCGCTTCTTTGCACGGCGTCGGCGAACAGCACCGTCGCCTTGGTGCGCACGGGCCCGGACCACTGATTCTGAAGTCCGCGCAACCGTGACTGACCGAGCAAACGCCAGCCACGCCGCCGATCGTGCTCGTAGACCCGTCGGTGCGTGGGTCCGACCAGACCGAGCAGAGGAACAGAAGACCTCGGGGTTGCCGACCCGAGCGTCACGATCGTGCGTGCACCGGCGCTTCGGGGCAGGCCGATCTCCGTCCACCGGCCCGCATGCAAGCGGAGGAGTCTCGGGCGCCGGTTTGCTCCGTTCGTCCTCGTCAGCAGGACGTTGATGCTCGCCCCCGAGGAGCTGAGGGCGAACACGTCGTAGTGCGTGGCGCTCGCGGGAATCGGGGTGAGGCTCCACGCTCGCCCTTGCCGGAGGCATGCAACCTGCTCGCGTCCCTTCGTGTAGACGGCAACGCATGGCGCTCCGCCACTGGCAGTGATCGCCGGCATCCGATGGCTGGAACGCCCGGGGGGCGCGGGCAGCTCGGCTATTGAGCAGTCAGGGTTCAGGCTCCAGACGCTCATGCGATCGGGCCGAATCAGCGCCGCGGCAAGAAGGGCTCGATCCTCAGCCTGGGCAGACTCGAGCAACAAAGCCTTCGGCGGAGCCGCGACCTGCACGGCATCGGGGGCGGTGGAGCATGCCCCCGATGCCGTTGTCTCCGTGGTCGCTCGGACAGAGATCACGCCGATGAGCGCGACTCCCGCAACGACCCGGAGAGGTGTCATGACTTCAGGCTAGATGCAGGCGCGGGCGCGAGCCGACGTGATGTCGCCCCACCCGTAGTCGTGCATGTTGGGGTAGTAGCCCCAGGCTGCCCAGCCGCCCTGGGCTCCGCCGCCATTCGCGTCGCTGCTGGTGTACCCACTGTGCTGTCCGGCCTGCAGGCGCGACGCGCTGTCGTTGTAGAAGCCCGACATGTTGAACCACTGGCAGTACGAGTTCGCGGCGACATACCAGCCGTTGTACACCGTGTGCTGGAACAGGTACAGCGGGTACGCGCTCGACCCATAGTGGTTCGAGGACTTTGCGCGCTTGCCCTTCGCGCGGAGCGCCCGAACGCGCGACTCCGCCAGAACCTCTCCCGGCGTCGCGATCTTCTCGGCATCAGCCATGGCGCGCTTCGAGCGGTAGCAGCGCGTGCGGCCTTCCGCGGGCATGAAACACCCAAGGCCTCGGCGAGCTGCCTCGTCACGCGGGATCAGGCCTCCTTCGAACTCGTACTCCGCATAGTCGGGTGCGACGCGACCGACCGGCGGAGCCTGCCCGCGCTTCGGCGCGGAGCCCTCAGGCAGAGGCTGGACTTCCTTCGGCGGGCTCGGGTTGATCTTGCTCGCGCTGGGGCCCTGAGCCTCGTGATCCTCTCCGTCGTGCGCGACGGCCGTTCCGCCGGTGGCGACGCATGCGGCGATGACCGCAGCGGCGATGACTTGCTTGCGCAAGTTGTTCTCCTTTGACCTTGGGGCTTGGGGAAGCCCGCGACCACACTACGTGCTCGCATCTAGCGACGGTACCTAATCGCGCAAGAGAGACTGACAAAACTCAGATTCTGCACAGGTTGCGACCCTCGGACGCTCCGTTAAGCACACACCGGATCTCGGAAGGGCAACTGCCGTCGTCAGCTATGCGCAGCTTCAGCGCGCGACGCAACCTCGTGAGTGCCAGAGGCCGCGTCCTGCCGTGCGCGCGTGACGGGCCAGCGCGACGAACTGCTCTGCATGGTCGACGTTGGGTGGGATTGTGAGCGGCTGCGCATACCCGTCCTGGACGAGCATTGCGTTGAAGAACCGGCCGTCATCCAGCCAGAGGTAGATCAGTGCGCGCTGATACCGATCGCGCGGGTCTACGCCGAGTCGGTAGCGCACCGTGCGCCCGGTGAGCAGGCGCTTGGCATAGGCCGACGCTTCTCGGCCGAAGCACTCCACACCGCCGTAGACTTCGGGTGTATCGACACCGATCAAGCGGCTCTTTCCCAGGCCTGAGAGGACGACGGTGTCGCCGTCGACGACACGTTCCACCAGGGCTGTTGTCCGACCCGGCCGTTCGACGCCGTCGCTCTCTGACTGGAGGAAGTCCGCGGTACAGCCGGCGAGAATCGCCGCCATCAGACAGCCGATCAGGACCAGCCGCCCAATCACGAGGCGATCCGCTTGGTCCCGAGCTGACGGCGGAGCGAGAGGATCTCGCCGTGCGCTGCCGCAAGCGCCTCTCGCAGGTCGGTCGTCTCGCGGTCGTGGCGCGCGCGGAGCTCGCCGAGCTGGTGGGTGAGCGTTCGGATCACGCTGCTCTGGGACTCGCGCACCTCGGCTGCATGGCTTGGTGTGGCGGAGGTCTGCTGCTCTCGGAGCTTTTCGATCCGCTGGCGAACCTCAGAGCCGTACAGGTAGGCCAGTGAGCACCCGGACTCGCGCTGCACGGCTCGGAAGGTGATCGGTTCGCCGCGGCGGATGAGTTCGCGAATCGCGGCGTCCGCGCGGCGCGCGGCGTCTTCGCTCTTGCGCTGTCCGGCGCGGCGAAGGTTGTCGACGTTCGAGTTGTCGGTCATGCTGTTCGTTCCTCCGTGCCGGCGCCCCGGACGCCGACTCCGTCCTCGACCTCGGGGCGCTTGAGCACGTCGATGATGCGCGCCAACGACGCCTGCTCCTTCAGCCGTTCGGCCTTCCAGATGTTGTCGTCGGACATCGGCCTGCCGGTGCGCTTGCGGTGCGCGTCATCTCGCGCTTCGAGCAGGTCGACCAGCCGTGTGTGCTGCTGCTCGTGCTCGTCGAGGTACGAAGCGTCGGTGACGAACTTGTCGCAGGTCAGACAGGCATTGCCACGTGTGCAAGTCTGCTTCGGCGGAAGCAGGCACGCGCCATTCGGAAGGACGCGATCGGTTCGCTGGTCGAGCTGCAGCAGGTCGTAGAGATCCTCGGCCGGAAGGTCGAGCTCATGACCGGATGACGTGATCTTGCGATACCGCGCGAACTCTGCGCGGTGTGTGCGCTCCAGCGTCTGCGCGTAGTGCATCGTCATTTTCGGTGACGCGTGCCCGAAGTGGCGCTGGACGACGTGCAGCGGCACGCCCATGTTGATGAGGTTCGTCGCGCGTGTGTGCCGGAACCGGTGCGTCTTCGTGAACTCCACGAGCTGCCCGTTCTCGTCGCGAATGTCGAGACGCTCCACCAGCCACGCGAGGCGGTCATAGAGCACCGGCCATGTGTAGGGCAGATCACCGCGGCGGTTCTGCGTGAGTGCCAAAAACAGATACTTCGGCCGCGCTCCGCGCTGGCCGTCCGCGGCCATGCGCTCCAGCGCCCACGCCTGCTGCGCCTCGATGAGGTCCACGACCTCGGCATCGACGAACACCGTGTCGTGACCACCGCGCACCTTGGTCTGCTGATAGCGGAGTTTCGCGACGAACCCGTCCGATTCTCCGGCGTCGCGTTGACTGGGCAGGAGCGGCTCGAGCGGGTCGAAATCCAGCAGACGGATCTCGCTCTGGCGTCGGCCGGTCTTCGCGAGGAGCGCGAGGATCCGCATGGCCTGAGGGTCTTCGCGGCCGTTCTCGCCCAGGGGTGCGCCGAGGAGGTCGATCCGCGCGAAGAGCGCCGTCATTGCTTCGTCGGAGATCAGATTTGCGCTGCTGGCCTTCAGGTCAATCTTGGGTTTGTCTCCCGCGCGGTACAGCCGGCTGTGAGGCGCGCCGAGCGTCAACCCGCGGTTGTCGCCGAGCTCGCGTGCTGCGGCCTCCTTCTCGCGCTCCATGAAGGCGTAGAACTGCTCGAAGGCTCCCATCGTGTGCTTGCGCGCTGACGGACCCAGTGGTTCGCCCTTCGTAGGCCCGTGCTGGGAGCGCCGTTCGCCGAGCCACCCTGCGAAGTCGAGCGCGATGCGGCGAAGTTCACCGGCATCGACGCTCAAGTGCGGCTCGTCGATGCCGCGATCCGCGAGGAATCGCGAGAGGTATCGCCCGGCCTCGGGCAACCGGCCGACGGTGCTCCACGTGAGGTGCTCGGTCTCAAGCGAGATGCGGGCATACCACTTCAGTCCATCCCGCAGCCACGACGGCTCGATGTCGAACCAGCGGATGGAGATCTTCGTCGGCTCGTGACGGCGCTGAGGGATGCGTGGGTCTAGACGCGGCCACCAGACGTCGCGGCGCCACCACGGTCCCCGGTCGGTGTCAAACCATAGGACCACGTAGAGTCGGCGGAAGAGCGTGTCGCGTCCGTCGCGCGTGCGCGCTGACTCGAGCCGGCCGCGGCGTCGGGCGTTGGTCTTGGCGATAGCGTCGAGCCAAACCGATGCCGGCTGCTGCATGAGGGACTCAACGCCTCGCAGCTCAGGCCGCTCGTCCATCGCGGCGAGGAGGTTGGTGACCAGCCGGTTCGCTGGCGAGACGCTGATCTTCCCGCCGAGGTCGAGGACACGGTAGAGCGCCCACGCGAACTCCGTTCGCAGGACGTCAGGCAGCCGGCCCAGGTGTAGGAGGCGGGTTTGGTTGTCGTAGACCCGAAGACACGGAGCGAGGTCGCTCGGCAGATCATCTGGCGACACAGACGGCTGGCGGAGGGCATCAGGCAGGTCGGCCCAGAAGCGGTCGAGCAACGCACGATCGACATCCCCCGGCGCCTGCCCGGCGCAGCGCTCGATGGCGGCAAACAGTGGTGCGCTCACCAGGACACCTTCCAGCGGTCGGCCATGGCCTTCCAGTCCGCAAGCGCTCGTAGCTCCGCATCGTCGGTCACCCACGCGTACAGGTCCAGCGTCGTCTGCACATCGGTGTGTCCGAGGCGGCGGCTGACGACGTGCACCGGACAACCGGCCAGGAGCAGCGCGGTCGCGTGGGTATGCCGAAACCAGTGCGGCGTCCACTGGGACGGCGCCTCGGGCGTCTGCCGACGCAGGCGCCCGACGAGCGAGTACACGTTGCTCGGCTTCATCGGCGCGAACCGCGGCTCACGCGCGAGATTCACGAAGACGTAGGTCTCGTCGAAGTCGTCCACCGCAACGTCGGCCCCGGCGTCAACGAGCTGCCACAGCCACTCGCCGTAGAGGCGGTCGGTCGCGTCAGAGATGTAGATCTTCCGGTACGCACCCCCCTTGACCCGTACGCCGTGGGAGTGAACCCGAGGCTGGACCTCGACGAACGCCGTCTCGCCTCGCCCCGTGCACCAATCGCTGTGGCGCAGGCCCAGCGCCTCGCCCAACCGCATGCCAGTGTCCTCAAGCAACGACCACAGCAACAAGTTCCGCAGAGAACCCACATATTGCCCGTCTTGCATCACGGCGCAGCGGTCCTTGATCGCCTGGATGGCAATCGGACTGAGCACCGGTGGAGGCCCGCTACGTTCCCGGCGAGGCGAGAGGACGTTCGCCCGACGCCCCTTGCGGCGCTCAACGTGCTCGAGAAACGGGCGGTAACCACCGCGCGACGAGAACACTTGGCGGTAGAGCTTGCCGGCGACCTCGTCACCCACGAGATCGTGGTAGGCGTAGAAGGCCGAGACCGCCGCGAAACGCTGGCTGATCGTCGCGGCGGAGAAGCGCGGCTCCGGGACGCCGATCGGCACGACGTCCCGGCCAATCCCCGTCTTCAGCCACGTCAAGAACTCTCCGAGTTCCGCGATCCCTACTCGCCGCCAGTCGACATCGTGCTCGCGAAGAAACTCCCAGAACAGCGCGAGCGCCCGCGCGTACGCCTTCGTCGTATTCGGCGAGTAGTTCCGTTGCCGTCCGTACTCGAGAAACGCCTCGATCGGCTCGACGGGCAGGTAGTCATCATCAACGACGGTCCACGTCCGCTCCTCTGAGATCGCCTCGATCGTCTGGACTCTCACAATCAAGAATCATGCAAGGGAGCGAGGACGGAACAGACGCTGAAGACTTCGACGAGATAACTCCGTCTGCATCGTTTGGCATCCTGCCTCAGGAGACGTTGTGAACGGTCAATCGGACAGGGAGATAACGCCCGTAGCGGTCGCGCTCCTCGGCGTCGGTGCGCAACTCGACCCGCTCTCCCGCCACGAGCTCCTCGTTGCGCGCTGACGCCGCCTTGGCAAAGCACTCCACCGGGGTGTTCGGTTTCACCGACTCGGGCGTGTCGACGCCGATGTAGCGGACCTTCTCCTTCGTGCCGTCGGGCAGCCGCACGTGGATGGTGTCCCCGTCGACGACCCGCACGACGCGGCCCGACGACGGATCGCCCCCGTCGACGCCTTGCAGCAGCGCATCCCCGCAGCCCACCGCCAGGGCGGTGAGGACCAGCACAACGACAAGGCGCCCGGACACGCCTCCAACGTAGGAGGCGCGCCGGGCGCTGCGCATGAAGCGTTGCGGTGAGCCGCTAGGCGACGGTCACTTCGTCAGACAGGTACACGTCCTGGATGGCGTGCAGGAGCGCGACACCCTCGTCCATGGGCCGCTGGAACGCCTTGCGGCCGGAGATCAGGCCGGTGCCGCCCGCGCGCTTGTTGATGACGGCGGTCTTGACGGCCTCGGCGAGGTCGGTCGCGCCCGACGACGCGCCGCCGCTGTTGATCAGCGGGGCGCGGCCGAGGTAGCAGTTGATGACCTGCCAGCGGGTGAGGTCGATGGGATTGTCGGTGGTGAGCTTGTCGTAGACGAGCTTGTGCGTCTTGCCGAAGCCGGACAGCGCGTTGTAGCCGCCGTTGTTCTCGGGCAGCTTCTGCTTGATGATGTCCGCCTCGATCGTGACGCCGAGGTGGTTGGCCTGGGCTGTGAGGTCCGCGGCGGTGTGGTAATCGACGCCGTCGACCTTGAAGCCCGAGTTGCGCAGGTAGCACCAGAGCACGGTGAACATGCCGAGCTTGTGGGCCTCCTCGAAGGCCTTGGCGATCTCGACGATCTGGCGGTTGCTCTCCGGCGAGCCGAAGTAGATCGTCGCGCCGACGCCCGCCGCGCCCAGCTCCCACGCCCGCTGGACGGACGCGAACTCGATCTGGTCGAACGTGTTCGGGTACGTCATGAGCTGGTTGTGGTTCAGCTTGACGATGAACGGGATCTTGTGCGCGTACTTGCGGCTGACCGAGCCCAGGATGCCGAGCGTCGAGGCGAAGGCGTTGCAGCCGCCCTCGATCGCCAGCTCGCACAGGTTCTCGGGGTCGAAGTAGATGGGGTTCGGCGCGAAGCTCGCGGCGCCCGAGTGCTCGATGCCCTGGTCGACGGGCAGGATCGACACGTAGCCCGTGTTCGCGAGGCGACCCGTGCCGAACAGGGTCTGCAGATTGCGCAGGACCTGCGGGTTGCGGTCGGTGATCGAGTACACACGGTCCACGAAATCGGGGCCCGGCAGGTGCAGGTTCTCGGCCGGGAATGTCGGCGACTGATACGTCAGCAGTCCGGCGTCGTCGCCGAGGAGTTCCTCGAGGCGACTGGTCGTCAGGTCAGCGGTGGCCACGCTCTTCCTCCTGGTGGATCACATCTTCTCGGTGATCGTCCCCAGTCTACGGAGCGAGGACCGAAGTGGCGGGTACGCTGCCGAGCGCATGGAGCATCACTTCAACGGACCCAGCTTCACACTGGGCGTCGAGGAAGAGCTCATGATCGTCGACGGGCAGACGTTCGACCTCGTCAACGCGATCGAGACGCTGCTCGACGAGGACGGCCAGGGCGCCGGCGAGGACGTCGCGGGGCAGATCAAGCCCGAGCTCATGGAGTCGGTGCTCGAGATCTCCACCGAGCCGTGCTCGACCGTCGACGAAGCCGCGGCGCAGCTGCGGGCGCTGCGCATGGAGGCACGGGATCGCGCGGCGGCGCACGGGTGGACGATCGGGTCGGCGGGCACGCACCCGTTCGCGATGTGGGAGGACCAGCGCATCGTGGGTCGCGACCGCTACCGCGATCTCATCAGCGCGCTGCGGTTCGTGGCGCGGCAGGAGCTCATCTTCGGCATGCACGTCCACGTCGGCGTCGACGGGCCGGACAAGGCCATCCACGTCGCCGACGGCATGCGGGTGCATCTGCCGGTGTTGCTGGCCCTGAGCTGCAACTCGCCGTTCTGGCGTGCGGACCAGACCGGCATGCTCTCCACGCGCACCCCGATCTTCCGGGCGTTCCCTCGCGTGGGGATGCCGCCCGCCTATGACACGTGGGACGGCTTCGAGCGTCAGATCGAGTTCATGGTGCGCAGCGGCGTCATCGAGGACTACACGTACCTCTGGTACGACGTGCGGCCCCATCCGCGGTTCGGCACGGTCGAGGTGCGGGTCTGCGATTCCCAGACGCGCGCCGAGCACACCGTCGCGCTCACCGCCCTCGTCCAGGCGATGGTCAAGGAGTTGTGCGAGCACTTTGACGCGGGCACCCCGCTCGGGCGGTATCCGTGGCAGATGCTCGACGAGAACAAGTGGCTGGCCGCCCGCCACGGGCTGGATGGCTGGCTCGTCGACCTGCCCAGCAGCGAGAAGGTCATGACCAAGGACCTCGCGCGGCGGCTCGTCGAGCGCCTGCGCCCGCACGCCGAGGACCTCGGCGCCGCGGACCATCTCGACGGCATCGAGGACCTCATCGACCGGGGCAACGGCGCGTCCCGGCAGGTCCTCGTCTACGAGGCCAATCACGATCTCGGCGAGGTCATGTCCGAGATCGTCGGCGCGACCGTGCCGTAGACCGGGGGTGCGGGGCCCGGGGCCTCGTATGATCGAAGGCACCATGTCCAGCCCCGACCTGTTCGTGGTCTGCAAGTCCTGCGGGTCGGAAGTCAGCCCGTATGTGACCGAGTGCCCCTACTGCGGCACCCGGCTGCGCAAGCGGGCCCCGAAGATCGAGCGTGAAGGCGGCGTTCCCAAGCCGCCGAAGCCTCCGCGCTTCGGCCGGAGGGCCCGCCCCGCGAAGTCCACCGCGCCGCGCCTGAGCAAGCTGCGGTCGGGCGAGATCCCCGGGATCCGCGGGGAGCGCACCGAGCGGCCATGGGCGACGATCCTGCTCGTCTTCCTGACGCTCGGCGTGTGGCTGTCGCTGGCGTTCATCGTCGACGCCGACCTCATGATCCTGACGCTGTCGGGCGACCCGTGGCGCTTTGTCACCGCGCCGTTCGTCAACAGCGGCACGGGCATGCAGTTCGCCGCGGTGGTCGGCGTGGGACTCTACGGCTGGCTGCTCGAGCGCCGGATCGGCCCGGTCGCGGTCATCGCCATCTTCTTCCTGAGCGGTACGGGCGGGCTCGTCGCGGCCGAGGCGATCGGCTCCACCGGCGCGCTCTTCGGCAGCCAGGGCGCCGCCCTGGGCCTGCTGACGGCGTGGGCGGTGCCCCAGCTCATGCGCCGCCGGCGCGGGGAGGAGGACGAGAGCGACCTCCTCGGTACCGCGGTCATCGCCGTCGTCCTGCTGCTCGTGCCGTGGGGCGCATACGCGAGTGTGCTGGCCGGCGCGATCGGTGCGGTGATCGGGGCGCTCGTCGGGCTCCTGCTGTACGCCACGGGCAAGGCCTGAGACGTGTCGACCTCCGCGCCAGGATCGTCCGCTGGTCGGCTGCTGCAGATCGGCGAGGTCGCCGATCGGGTCGGGCTCTCCCTGCGCACGGTGCGCTACTACGAGGAGATGGAGCTGCTGATTCCGGCTTCCCGCACCGAGGGCGGATTTCGGCTCTACACGGACGAGCAGGTTCACCGCTTGGAGCTCATCAAGCAGATGAAGCCCCTCGGGTTCTCTGTCCAGGAGATGCGCGAGCTGCTCGAGGCGCGCGATGCCGCCTCGTCGTTGGAGACTCCCGAGCGCGCAGCTCAGGAGGCGAAGGCGGTGCTGGCGCGGTTCGCGGCCGATGCGGCGCGGCGTTGCGGCAAGCTCCGCGGTCAGCTCGACGCGGGCGAAGCGGTCACCGCACAGCTGCGGCGCGAAGCGCGGTAGCGCGCGTCAGTGGGCGGCGGCCATCTGGCCGGACAGTCTGTCGCGCAGGCGTTCGCTGTGGCGGTTCAGCCCGGTGATCTCGAGTTCGGTGCCGTGGCGGCGGTAGTGCTCGGCGATGGCGTCCAGCGCGGCGACGGCCGATGCGTCCCACACGTGGGCCCGTGAGAGGTCGATCACGACGTTGGGCGGGTCACCCGCATAGTCGAAGCTGTCCACCAGTTCGCTCTCCGACGCGAAGAACAGCTCACCGGTGACCGCGTAGATCTTCGTCGTGCCGTCCGGATCGAGCACGCCGTCCACCTCGACCAGATGTGCGACACGACGAGCGAACAGCACCATCGCCGTCAGGACGCCCGCTCCGACCCCGATGGCGAGGTTGTGGGTGAAGACGGTCGCCCCGACGGTGACGACCATCGTGAACGTCTCCCCGCGCGGCATCCGCCGCAGGGTGCTGGGGGCGATGCTGTGCCAGTTGAACGTCGAGACCGCGACGAGCAGCATCACCGCGACCAGTGCGGCCATCGGGATCACCGCGACGAGCCCGCCGAGCGCGAAGATGAGGATCAGCAGAAAGATCCCCGAGGCGGCGGTGGAGATCCGCGTGCGCGCGCCGTTGAGCTTCACGTTGATGATCGTCTGTCCGATCATCGCGCAGCCCGCCATGCCGCCGAACCCGCCGACGATGATGTTGGAGATGCCCTGACCGCGCGATTCACGGTCCTTGTCTGAGGGGGTCTCGGTGATGTCGTCGACGATCTGCGCGGTGAGCAGCGACTCGAGGAGGCCGACTGCCGCGAGGGTCAGCGCGTACGGGGCGATGATCGCGAACGTCTCGAAGGTGAACGGCACGGACGGGATGCCCAGGACCGGAAGCGCGCTGGGCAGTTCCCCCTCGTCGCCCACGGTGGGGACGCTGATCCCCGCGCCGACGCAGATCGCCGTGAGGACCACGATCGCGACGAGCGGCGAGGGGACGACGGTGGTGAGACGCGGGAGCAGGTACATGATCGCCAGGCCGGCGACCACCAGGAGGTAGACGACGGCGGGGACCTGGCGCAGGTAGGGCAGCTGTGCGAGCGCGATGAGGATCGCGAGGGCGTTGACGAACCCGGTGAGCACGGAACGGGGGACGAACCGCATGACCTTCGCGATGCCGAGCGCCCCGAGCGTGACCTGGGTGATCCCGGCGAGGATCGTGGCGGCGAGGAGGTACTCGAGGCCGTGGTCCTTGACCAGCGAGACCATCACGAGCGCCATCGAGGCGGTGGCCGCCGAGATCATGGCGGGTCGCCCGCCCGTGATCGAGATGGCCACGGCCATGACGAACGAGGCGTACAGGCCGATCTTCGGATCGACGCCGGCGATGAGCGAGAAGGAGATCGCCTCGGGAATCAGCGCGAGCGCGACGACGAGGCCTGCGAGCAGTTCTACGCGCAGGACGGACGGTGAGGGCAGGGCAAGGCGCAGAACCGGCAACTCTACCGTTACGTAAGGTTTGATTTTCGGCTCTGTGATCTCTCTCACGCAGTTCGGCGGCTGACTAGCCTGATCGGTATGTCGACGGCTTCGCCGATCACCGGCGAGGCCGCTCGCCGCCGCACGTTCGCGATCATCTCCCACCCGGACGCGGGCAAGACCACGCTGACCGAGAAGCTGCTGCTCTATGGCGGCGCCGTCGAGGAAGCGGGCGCGGTCCACGGGCGCAAGGGCCGGCGGACGACGGCGTCGGACTGGATGGAGATGGAGCGCGAGCGCGGGATCTCCGTCAGCTCGACGGTGCTGCGCTTCACCTACGACGACGTCGTCTTCAACCTGCTCGACACCCCGGGCCACCACGACTTCTCCGAGGACACACTGCGCGTCCTCGCGGCCGCCGACTGCGCCGTGATGCTGCTGGACGCCGCGAAGGGCGCCGAGGCGCAGACGCTGCGGCTGTTCGAGGTCGCCCGCGCCCGGGGGATCCCGCTCATCACGTTCGTCAACAAGTACGACCGGCCGGGCATGGAGCCGCTGGAGATGCTCGACCACATCGAGGAGGTCCTCGGGCTCACGCCGGTGCCGGTGACGTGGCCGGTGGGCATCCCGGGCGACTTCCGCGGCGTCATCGACCGGCGCAGCGGCCAGTTCCACCGCCTCACGCGGTCCGTTCGCGGCGCGACCCGCGCCGAGGACGAGGTCCTGAGCCCCGATGAGGCGGCCGAGCGCGAGGCCGACGCGTGGCCTCAGGCGCGCGAGGAGTTGGACCTCGCCACCGCTGTGCAGCCCGAGCTGGATCCCGACGACTTCGCGAGTGGCCGCGCGACGCCCGTCTTCTTCGGTTCGGCCGTGTGGAACTTCGGCGTGGAGATGCTGCTCGACGCGCTGCTGCGCGACGCGCCGCCGCCCCGGCCCCGGCCGGGAGAGGACGGCGAGCCGCGCGCGCTGGAGTCCCCGTTCTCGGCCCAGGTCTTCAAGGTGCAGGCGAACATGGACCCGCGCCACCGCGACCGGATCGCGTTCCTGCGGGTCTGCTCCGGGCGGTTCGACCGCGGGATGAAGACCACGAACGCCCGGACCGGCAAGGGCTTCACCATGGCGCACGCGTTCGAGGCGTTCGGCCAGGACCGCGCCGTCGTCGACGAGGCCTACCCGGGCGACGTCATCGGGATCGTCAACGCCGGTGACCTGCGGGTGGGGGATACGCTGCACGACGGCGCGTCCGTGACCTTCCCGCCGATCCCCGTCCTCGCGCCCGAGCACTTCGTCACCGCGCGCAACCGCGACGCGACGAAGCACAAGCAGTTCCACCGCGGGCTCGGCGAACTCGCCGAGGAGGGCGTCGTGCACCTGCTGCGCCGCGACGCGACCGCCGATCCCACGCCGGTGCTCGGGGGCGTCGGGCCGCTGCAGTTCGAGGTCGCCCGGCACCGCCTCGAGCACGAGTTCGGCGTGCGCGTCGGCCTTGAGCCGACGTCGTGGACCGTGGCGCGGCGCACCGACGAGGAGGGTGCGGCGGCCCTCAAGCGCGCGGGCCGGGCCGAGGTCATGGTCCGGACCGACGGCGTCCTGCTCGCCCTGTTCCGCACGCCGTTCGGCGCCGAGCAGACCGCCCGGGACTACCCCGACGTCCTGCTGGAGAAGATGCTCGAGCGATAGCTCTACGCTCTGCATCGTGCACGAGCGCCCGTCGTACACCGCCGAACAGGTCGATGCCGCCGTGGAGGCGCTCACGGCCCCCGGCGCGCTCGACCACGCGCAGGAGGTCGTGACGCACGCCGCGCCGTCGCTCCAGCGCGTGCTCAACGAGGCGCTGCACCAGGGCGGCTACTTCGGCGAGGCGCATGAGGCGCAGGTGCGCAAGGCCGTCGAGGCCGAAGACCTCCTCGAGCGCGACCGCGCGATGAGGGTGCTGCTCACGGAAGAGTCCCGGCTGGCGATGCTCGTCGGCGTCACCGTCGGTTTCGAGCTGGCCCGCGAGCTGGCCGACCTGTCCGATTCCCCCGAACCCGCAGGAGACTGACCTCATGCAGATCCGCTACCTCGGCCACTCGGCCTTCGAGCTGACCGCCGACGGCACGACGGTCCTCGTCGATCCATTCCTGACCGGCAACCCGAAGGCGGCCACCACGGCCGACGAGCTGCAGGCGGACGCGATCCTCCTGACCCACGGCCACGCCGACCACTACGGCGACACCGTCGGTATCGCGACGCGGACAGGTGCGCCCGTCCTGGCGATTGTCGAGCTCGCGGGGGACGTCGCCGGCCAGTTGCCCGACGGGCACGATGTGCGCGACCCGAACCTCGGCGGCACCGTGGACTTCGACTGGGGCTGGGTTCGGCTCGTTCCGGCCTGGCACACCGGCACGTCGCCGAACGGCACGGTCCACACGCCGGCCGGGCTCGTGATCCATGTCGGCGGCAAGACGATCTACCACGTGGGCGACACGGCGCTGTTCAGCGACCTGGCACTGCCCGGCAACCGCGACGCGCTCGATGTCGCGCTCGTGCCGATCGGTGGCCATTACACGATGGACCGCCACGACGCCGTGGAGGCCGTGAAGCTCATCGGGGCCTCGACGGTCGTGCCGATCCACTTCAACACCTTCCCGCCGATCGAGACGGACGCGCAGGCGTTCAAGGCGGACGTCGAGACGCAGACGTCGTCGCGGGTGGTCGTCCTCGAGCCCGGCGGGACACTGGAGCCATGACCCACGCCATCGTGCTGGTCGAGGCCGAGCGGGACAGGATGTCGGAGCTCGGCTCCGCGCTCGCGCAGGTGCCGGGCGTACGGGAGTGCTACTCGGTCACGGGCGACTGGGACTTCGTGTGCGTCGTGCACACGCCGCGCCATGAGGAGCTCAAGACGATCGTCACCGGCGGGATCGCGAGCGTCTCCGGTGTGGTCAAGACGCAGACGATGGTCGCCTTCGAGGTGTACTCGCAGCACGACCTCGAGGGGATGTTCGATCTCGGGAACCCGGAGTGATCCTGATGAGCGCCGGCTGGGCCGGCGCTCACCGGTCTCCTCCCCTGAGAAGATGCCGCGTGGCTCGGACTTCGGCCTAGGGTTGGTTGCCCCAGCCGCGCTCGAACCACATCTCGCGGTCCTTCCAGTCGTGGGCCATCAGCACGCCTCCGAGGACGATGCCGACGGTCCCGACGGTGGTCAGGACCGCTCCCGTCGCGCCATGGTGGCAGCGCTGACCGAGCACCCACAGGCGACGGCGAACGCGGTCGTAATACAACGGGTTACGGCGTGAATTGGGAACCTTTGCATCCATGCTCCCCCCCTGCACTCCAGCTTCCGGTAGTACAAAAAGAGTTGTAACAGTCGTCACGATCATCGTCAACATGTCCGTTCTCCTTGCATGTGGAGGATCGGATGTGGACGTCCAGACGACCGACCCGTCCGCGGCGCCGGTCACCACCGCGTCGACGGAGGCCGCCCCGGCACCGACGACGCCGGCGACCACCCCATCAACGCCGGCTCCGGTGGCGACCGCTCCGGCCGCGCCGCC
>JBPPNC010000031.1:0-3357 GCA_051306365.1 Solirubrobacteraceae bacterium | reverse complement strand
GCGCCGCGAGCTGCGCGCGTACGACCTCGCCTACCGGATGGGCGGCGAGGAGTTCGCCGTCCTGCTCCCTGGCGCGGGCGTCGCCGAGACCGGGGCGATGGCCGAGCGCCTGCGCGCCGCAGTCGCGCGCGAGCCGATCGAGGGCCTCGACATCCGCATCAGCGTCGGGGCCACGGCCACCGACGTCGGCGAGGGCTTCCACTGGAAGGAACTGTTCGAGCGCGCCGACGCGGCGCTGTACGAGGCCAAGCGCGGCGGCCGCGATCGCGTCGTCGTGACCGGCGAGGAGCAGCAGCACCACCAGCCCCACGCCGCCCCCGAGCCGGCAGCGGCCTAGGGACGGAGCGGGACCGGGCCAGCCCTACCGGCTGGCGATGCCGACGTAGTCGCGCGTGCGCTCGCCCGTGTAGATCTGGCGCGGACGGGCGATCTTCTGCTCGCCGTCCTGCACCATCTCCAGCCACTGGGCGATCCACCCGCTCGTCCGCGGGATCGCGAACATGACCGGGAACATCTGCACCGGCAGGCCGAGCGCCTCGTAGATGAGCCCGGAGTAGAAGTCGACGTTCGGGTAGAGCTTGCGGCCGACGAAGTACTCGTCCTCCAGCGCGATCTTCTCGAGCTCCAGCGCGATGTCGAGCAGCGGGTTGCGGCCCGTCACCTCGAACACGTCCTCGGCGGCCGTCTTGATGATCTTCGCCCGCGGGTCGTAGTTCTTGTAGACCCGGTGGCCGAAGCCCATGAGGCGCTCCTCGCCGGCCTTCACGCCCGCGATGAAGTCCGGGATGTTCTCCACGGACTCGATGCGCCGCAGCATGCGGAGGACGGCTTCGTTCGCGCCGCCGTGAAGCGGGCCGTAGAGCGCGGCGACGCCGGCGGCGACGGCCGAGTACGGGTCGACCTGCGACGAGCCGACGGAGCGCACTGCCGACGTCGAGCAGTTCTGCTCGTGGTCCGCGTGCAGGATGAAGAGGATGTCGAGCGCCCGGCTGAGACGAGGATCGGCCTCGTACTTCAGCTCGGTCATCTTGTACATCATCGACAGGAAGTTGTCGGGGTACGCGAGGTCGTTGTCCGGATAGACGTACGGGCGGCCCTGGATGTGCCGGTAGGCGAACGCGGCGAGCGTCGGCATCTTCGAGATCAGGCGGATCGTCTGGATCTCGCGGCTGGCCGGGTCGTCGATCTCCATCCCGTCCGGGTAGAACGTCGACAGTGCGCCGACGGACCCGAGCAGCATGCCCATCGGGTGCGCGTCGTGGCGGAACCCGCCGACGAACTCCTTGACGTTCTCGTGCACGAACGTGTGGAGGGTGATCTCGTTGACCCACCAGTCGAGCTGCTGCTGGGTGGGCAGCTCGCCGTAGACGAGGAGGTACGCGACCTCGAGGTAGGTGGACTTCTCCGCGAGCTGCTCGATGGGGTAGCCGCGGTACTCCAGGATGCCGACGTCGCCGTCGATGTACGTGATCGACGATCGACACGACGCGGTGTTCGTGTACGCCGGGTCGTACGTCATGAGCCCGAAGTCGTCGTCGCCCGTCTTGATCTGGCGGAGATCCATCGCCCGGACCGTCCCGTCGGTGATCGGGAGCTCATACGACTGGCCCGTGCGGTTGTCGGTGACGGTGAGGGTCTCGCTCGCGCCGGCTACGCCGCCGCCGCCGCCGTCCTGCTGCTCAGTCTGCGTCATCCGCGTCCTCGGTCGTGGAGAGGGGTGGGACCAGAGTATGGCGTTTCCGGAATGGCTACCCGGTCGCCTGACGGTACGAGAATCCGCGGGCGCGTCAGGACGTGACGTACACGGCCGCGAACATGGCTGCGGCGGACAGGACGGCACCGATCCCCATGGCGGCCTTCGAGGCGGGGCCGCTGCCTGGGAAGTCGGCCTTCGACATGCCGATGACGGAGATCAGGACCGCGAACCCGGCCAGGACACCGCCGAGCACGTAGAAGAGCGTGTAGTCGTGCGACGACTCGTGGGCGCCGCCCTCGGCCGCGGTGGAGGCGAGCATCGTGATCAGACCCATGGTGTCGACGATACCGGCGCGGCCGGGTAGCATGCGACCGATGTTGAACCGGATTGTGGTCCTAACTGTCCTGGGGTCGATGCTCGTTCCGGCTGCCGTCGAGGGGATGACCGATCACAGCGGCTGGCCGAAGATCAACGGCCTGCAACTCATGAACCAGCGCGACGGGGAGCGCCCGCTCGACGCCCGCTGGGGCCGCGACCCGCACGGCGGGCAGGACCGCTCGTACTCGTGGAACCAGGTCGCGAAGGCGATCTGCAAGGGCGGCGGCAGCGCCTGTTACGAGCGCGACGGGCAGGTCAACGGCACGCCGCGCTACGTCGTCCCCGAGAAGCCGCGGCACAACAAGCTCCTGGGCGGGCACGGCAGCGACACGATCTACGCGGGCCGCGTCGGCGACGTCATCTGGGGCGACTACAAGCCCGGCGGCCAGCCGACGGGCCAGTTCGATCGGCTGACCGGTGGTGCGGGCAACGACCACATCTACGCGAGCTGGGGCCAGAACGTCATCGACGCCGGCGCCGGCGCCGACTACATCAAGGCGTTCAAGGGCCGCGGGAAGGTCGACTGCGGGCCGGGCAAGGACGTCTTCAACGTGTCACGCCGCGCGAAGCCGAGGTACGACATCACCGGCTGCGAGACCATCTCGCACAAGACCATCGGCCGCTAGGCCATCTTCGCGGGGCCGCCTTCGTAGCGGCTCTCCGTCGCCTCCAGTTGGCCGTGGTAGTGGCTGCCGAGTTCCGGGTGCCCGTACGGGCGCTCGGCGGCGCGGTCGAGCGTCATGAAGGAGAGCTGGGCGATCGGGAGGTTCGCCCACAGCTTGATGGGGATCCGCGTCAGGTTCGTGATCTCCAGCGTGAGCGTGCCCTTCCAGCCCGGGTCGACGAACCCGGCGGTCGCGTGCACGATGAGGCCGAGCCGGCCGATGCTCGACTTGCCCTCGATCCGCGCGACGACGTCGTCCGGGAGCTCGACCCACTCGAGCGTACGGCCGAGCACGAACTCCCCCGGGTGGATGAGGAACGGCTCGTCGTCCTCGATCATCACCTGCTCGGTGATGTTCCGGGGCGGGTCCTTCAGGTCGATCGCTGACGCGCGGTGGTTGTGGAACACGCGGAAGCTGTGTCCGAGGCGCAGGTCCACCGACGCGGGCTGGACCATGTCGTCGTCCCACGGGTCGACCTTGATCGCGCCTTCGGCGGTGAGGCGGCGGATCGTGCCGTCCGAGAGCACGGACGTGGCGTTGGCGGCCATGCCGCGGAGTCTACGGTCGAAGGGGGCGGGATGCCGGGGCGCGCGCCGGGACACGCCGCGAGCGGGGCGG
>JBPPNC010000134.1:0-5029 GCA_051306365.1 Solirubrobacteraceae bacterium | reverse complement strand
GCCCCGGCCGCTCCACCGCATCTCGATCGCACCGACCAAGTTGTACCCGAAGATCTCGACGTTCTCGAGACTGCCGACGTACACCGTGCAGTTGTCCAGCTTTGACCAAAACGAGAACCCGGCGCCGCTGCTGGAGACGCACGCCATCACCGTCCTCGCGGACGCCGACGCGGGAATGATCAGCGCGGCGGACACCGCGAGGGACACGAACACCAGTGAGAGGCTCGGCGCATGCGCGCGCACCCTAGAGCATCGGGATCCCCGCCGCTCGGGCGCAGCACGGCCATGGATGCGTATCGCGATCGCGACCGCGCAACCCGTCTGTTCTACGTCGGATACGCGGGTCTTGTCACCGCGTGCTTCGCCGGGCTTATCAACACCGCGAAGAAGGACGTGCCTCTCAGCACGCCCCCGCTTCCGAGCCGCTCCCAGCGGGACCAGTTCACCCGGCAGTTCCGCGCGCACCTCACCGCAGCGATCACTCCGAACAGCTGACTCGCGCTTAAGGCGGCCACGCTCAGTAGTTGAGTACCCGCCTCCACCAAGGCAACGCGCGCCGCTCCGCTTTCCGCCTAGCAGCCGCAGCCACTAGGCGCGCTCGTTCGCGAGCGGCCGCGTCTCGCTGACGCTCCTCTTGAATAGCCATGGTGAGCGGCTGTTCACCGGGAGCGCCGTCGATCTCGACGAGAGTCAGCCGCACGCCGCCAGGGGTCCGCACGACAACACCAACGGTCTGCCCACTGAGCTGCCCGCCGAGCGGTGAGCTGGGCGTGACCCGGATGCTCGCGCCACCGACCTCGTGGAGGTCGGCGAAGAGCACACGCTTCGTGCTCCCTGCTCGTCACGGAGCGTCAGCACCGACCCACGCTGGACCGTGTCGTTGTCGAACGGGACGACGCATTCCGCGGCCGACCAAGCCCTGTGTGGACCCGGACGTGCGCCTCCTTTGAACCGACTGGTAGGGATCGCCGTCCGCGGTGTTCCTCGACGTGCACCGCGGCTAGACATTGAGATGCCGGAGGCCGGTGGTCACTGCGTAACCGTACTGGACCTCGACGTTCAGTCCAATCCCGGCGTTGCTGACACCTCGTTGTTTTCTCGCCATAGCGGACGTGAGGTATGGGCCCTACTTGACACATCACCTTCGTCAACTGCGCCGACGTGGACGGGCACGGTTCCGCTGCCACCGCTGCTCGCAACGTTGTGAGCCGCAGGCACAGCTGATATGGCCTGACGTTTGTCAAGTTGGCAGCATTGAGAGCCTCGCTTGCGCGGGGCTCTTCTTGTTGGTCGGCAGAGCGGGGCGCCGGGCTCGGTGTCGGCGTTGCCAGTCTGATGATGCGGGGATTTGGTGACCCCAGGGCCCGGTTTCGTGCTGCCGGCGTGCGCGGTCTAGGAGCGGGCATGGCATCCGCCGCTGCGGACGCTGCCCATAGCTGATTCGCGCGTGCCGGCCGCTGATGGCCCGGCGCCCCGGTCTGCCGACCGGCTGGGCTGTTCGCGCGGGGTCAGTCCGCGGTGGCGGCCGCCCAGCAGAAGCACGCCAGCTCGCGGGCGACCGCGACGACGACGACGTTGTGGTGCTTCCCGCGCGATCGCATCTGGGTGTAGACGCGATGCAGCCTTTGCTGCGCGCGGTTGGCGATCTGCAGCACGTGATCGGGCTGCCCGTCCTGGCGCCTGGCGAGGACCGTCCCGATCCGCGGATCGCGGCCGTAGTGCGACGCCGACTCGACCAGCAGCCGGCGGGCCAGCGTCGACCCGGTCTTCGTGATCGCGCCCTGCCGCGATGACTCACCGGACTGGCTCAGCGACGGCGTCAGCCCGAGCCACGCGCCGAGCTGCGGAGCCCGGGCGAAACGGTCCCAGTCGCCGCCGAGCTCGAGATGCAGCGCGAACGCGGTCAGCGTGTCGATCCCGCGAAAGCACCGCAGCCGGGCGACGGTCGGCCACCACTGCTCGTCGGCCGCCAGCCGCGACAGCCGCTCGGCCAACTGCGCTTTGCGCGCAGACAGCCCGTCGACCGCGGCGACGAGGTCGGCGAACGTCAGCTCGCTGGCCGGCTGATCGAACTGCTGGGCCGAGAGCCAGCGGCGGTGCTCGACCGTCCACGTCGTCGGCTTCGGATAGACCCGGCCATGGCGCAGCAGCATCTTGCTGACGCGGTGGCGCGCGGTCATCAGGTCGCGGCGGCACGCGTCATGCGCGCGCATCAGATCCCGGGCGGCCTCGACCTCGACCGGCGGGACGACGACCGTCGTCAGCGAGCCGGCCAGCAGCAGCCTGGCCAGCAGCTCGGCGTCCTTGCGATCGGTCTTCACCCGATCCGACGGCCCCCGCGGCGTCTTGCCCGGCGCGATCACCCGCATCCCGATCCCCGCCGCGGTCGCCGCCCGATAGAGCCCGAACCCCGTCGGCCCCGCCTCGTAGCACGCCGACACCGGCCCCGGCAGCCCAGCCAGCCACGCGACCGGCGCCTCGAGCCCCGCCCCGAACCGGACCCGCGAAAGCTCACCCGTCGCCGCATCGACCGCCGCCGCGTGCGTCGACCGCGCATGGACATCCAGCCCCACCCACGTCATCGTTCCAGCCATGGCCGGACCTCCTCACAGTCTGGGGTCAGCCGGAGGCCACTCCTCCGGCCAGACAAACCCCCGCGAGGAGCGTCCGGCCACCAACCCTCACCGGTCAACCCCTCGGGTCACCAGCCATAGGGTCTAGGGTCTGCCGATGAGCGTCGTTGAGCAGTATTGGGGCGGCGTCCTCCAGCGGCTCCGCGCCGAGGTGGACGTGTTCGCCCGCGTCGTCGAGCACATGGGCGAGCGCGGGCGGATGAACGAACTCGCGCTGTCCCGCCTCCTCGAGAGTTTCGTCGCCGACCGGATCGGTGTCGGCACGGGCGTACTGTTCGACACGGCCGACAAGCAGGGACCGCAGACGGACGTGCTGCTGTTCGACCGCGCGAACCAGCCCGCGATCATGGCGCAGACGACGCAGGTGCTCTTCCCGCTCGAAGTCGCCACGGCGTGCGTCGAGGTGAAGACCACCCTGACCAGCGGGGACATCAAGGACTGCTACCGGAAGCGGAGCCGTCTCCACGAGCTGCAACCGATCGACGCGGATGGTGTGCCGTCCGGCCACCCTCCGTTCGTCGTCCTGAGCTACAACGCCGGGCTGGGAAGTCCACAGGCTACGGTCGACTCCTTCGGCCGAGACCCGGCCCACCTGCCGGACCTGCTCTGCGTCCTAGATGTGGGGTTGGTAGGCGGGCGCGCCGACCTCTTCGGCGGCGAGCCGGACAAGTGGGCATGCGGCCTCACGCTCGCGCAGGAGACGGCTGATGACGGGAGGTGGAGCTACCTTGACGCCGACCCCGAGAAGGAGCACGTCGAGGTCGGCGGCCAGTTGGTCGGCGTCGTCGATCACGGCGGCGGGCACTACGCCGCAGACCCAGGCCGCGCGCTCCTGCTCTTCGCGGAGGCGCTGGCGCGGCTCGCCGCGGAACGCGCCCTCGCTCCGGCACCCGTCCTCAGCTACTACCTGACGGACCGGATGCGGGCGCTCGTCCAGCTGGACCCTCCGAGCTAGGGCCAGGCGACGCCGCAGGCCGCGCACAGGCGGGGGACCTGGATCCAGGGAATGCCAAGCTCGTCGCACGCGTCGGATAGTGCGCGGCGGGTCGGCTTCTCGTGAACGTCCTCGGTGATGACCGTGACGATGTGCCCGTCGTTGTTGAGCGCCCGGGCCTGGGCGAGGACGTACGGCATCGCATCGTTCCGCCCCTGCTCATCGACGATGCCCTCGACGTTGCGCATAACCCAGCTGAGGGTTGTCATCCCTGCGCCCTTGTGGTTCCGCTGTCCCTTGACGGATGCGGCCCAGAGCGCGCCCGGCTCGTTCTCGGCGGTCCGCTGAAGTTCCTCGACCAGTTCATCGCAGAACGTGAGCTCGTCGTCTTCGACAAGCTCTGTCAGGGCAGCGAACACAGCGTTGTAGTTGTTGCTCTCGGCGGCGATCCGGTTGATGGCGGACCCATCGATGGTCCACCTCACGTCTCAAGCGGTCCTATGCCGGTGGACCGGAGCTGGCCCTCGCTGATGTCGAGGTACCGCAGCACGTCCTGACGCCCCAGGGCGCCTTGGCGTTCCGCTGCCATGAGGAGCGAGACGTAGCTCTCGCCGAGCTGCCGCACTCGCGTCGCGGCCCGTCCGGTATCGGCATCGCCGGGTCCCCCGCGAGCCTTGTCGTCGGCGGTCTGTGGGATCTGCACGAATAGGCCGGTGCCCCACCCGAGGTGCTCCAAGCGGATCGCCGTCGCCGTCAACGAGACGTTGAAGTCCTTCGCGAGCATCCGCACGTGATCCAGGTCTTGGATCGGACGGGCGTCGTCCCCGTAGCGGTGCACGATGCGGGAGAGAAGCTCATCTTGAGGCAGCAAGAACGCCGCCGCGAACCGCTCGCACCACCGCTCCGCTGCGGACGACGCATAGCCGATGCAGATGGCGTCCGTGCGCCGCATCAGGTGTCCCACCTCGTGGAGGTAGGTGTAGAGGCGGGCCTGCGGGTTGTACGCCGTGTTGATCGCGACGAGCGGCTTGACGTCGTCGTAGAACGAGAAGCCTCGGCAGCCGCCCTTGCCGATCGGCAGCTGCAGCGCGATGACGCCCCGGTCTTCCAGCTTCGCTCGGAGGAGCTTCACGACGGCCGTCGGGCTGGCAGCCTCACACTGCTCCGAGTGGTTCCAGTCGAGCCACCCGATCGCGGCGGTCGCGGCCTCGACAGGAGACATCACTTCCGCGTGAGGCGCCGGGTTGTCAGCCCAGCGAGAGTCCCCAACGCGCTCGGCGGTCCAGACCGCGATGCGCTGCACCCGTCGCGCGTTCGCCATCGCGTCCAGTTCGCCGCGCGTCGCCTCGTTCTGCGGGCGTCCCGGCGCGTGCCGGAACGCTGCCGGCACCGTCTCCTCGTCTGGCGGCTTCGGCAGCATGAAGAACGCCGCCGCGAACCGCTCGCACCACCGCTCCGCTGC
>JBPPNC010000190.1:0-15131 GCA_051306365.1 Solirubrobacteraceae bacterium | reverse complement strand
GGCGTCGCAGGCGCCGGCTCGGCGGCGGGCGCGCTCGCCGCAGGCGTCACCGGGTCGGCCGCTGGGTCCTGCGCGACCGCGGGAGCCACCAGTGCGCCTGCTGCCAGCACGGCGACGGCCGGGAGCCCCGCGCGGCGCAACTGCCGCGCGGCCTGACGACGCTGTGCGCGGTTCACTCGCCCGCCGGTCCTGTCGGGAGCAGCTGCGTGCCGCACTGCCAGCAGAACACGGCGCCGCGGCTGTGCAGCGCCCCGCAGGTGGGGCAGGCACCCACTGCGGAGGCCTGCTCCATGCTCATCAGCCGGTCGAGCTCGGCGAGCTCACCGTCGACGCGCTGCAGCTCGGCGGCGCGGCGGGTCAGCGTGTCGAGCCGGAAATGATCGCGGATCGCCATCTCGTACGCCAGCCCGCCGAGGTCGAACTGCAGCTCGGCGATCCTGCGGGCGAGCTGGACGCGGCGCTGCTGCAGCTCCTCACGTGTGGGTGCCCCTGGCGCCGGCGCCATCACCGTCGTCGGTGCATCGGTCATCCCGTTCGCGCGTTCGAACCGCCCGCTCATTCGATCGTCTCCGCGTCCCCGCCGGTATCGCCGCCCGGCTTCTTGTCGTCCGTCGGGGGCGGCTCACCCTCGATGGCGGTCTCGTCTTTGAGCTTCTTCGACTTGTCGACGAACTCGTCGCCGGACGCGTTGTTGAGCTCCTTCAGGTCCTCGGTGTCAGCCTTCGCGGTGCCGTCGGCGTCGGTGTCCGAGGACCCGGCGTCCTCGGCGTCCGTGCTCGTCGTGACCTCGACGACCTTCGCGTCGGGGAAGTCGGCCTTCAGGTCCTTCAGCGCGGCGGTCGCCTCCTTCTTCGTGGCGAAGTTGCCGCTGTAGATGACGTAGGTGCCCGGGTCGAGCGACGGGAACTCGTCGCTGTCCAGGGCGCCGACGTCGGTTGCGCCCCTGCCGGTGGCGTCCGTCTTCGCCGCGTCGATGGCCGCCGGGTCGGTGCCGTCCTTCGGCAGCGTCTGCAGCTGGACGGTCCAGCCCTCGCCGGACCAGTCGCTGACGAACTCCGCGGCGCCGGCCTCCGTCGCGGCCGCGGGAGCCGCGCCGCCGCCGGTGACGTTGACGACCGGCGCCTTCGCCGCGGGGACGTTGACCTCCGGCGCCTTGCCGGTGAGGTTCCCGACGATCGCGCCGAGCAGCACGGCGACGACGAGCGCCCCCGCGGCGCCCGCCGCGGTCATCCAGGTCAGCGGCAGGTTGCGCCTGCCGTCCCCGGAGGAGGTCAGCGCCGAGGCCGGCGGTTCGACCGGCGGCGCCGCTGCTGCGCCCGCGTCGAGGAGCTCGTCGAGTGCCGACGGGACACCGGCGCGGCGGTCGCCGCAGTTCAGGCAGTAGCGCTGGTCGCCGGCGAGCGGCGATCCGCATGTGGTGCACGGCTCGCCGGGGGCGCCGAGCACGGGGGCGTGGACCTCCGGAGCGGCCATCACGCGTCCTTTCCAGGGGTGAGCACGGTCGGGGGCACGTCGAGCTCGATGCGCGCGCCCCGCGGGTCGCCGATGAACAGCACGTTGAAGCGGGTGCGGGCCTTCACCTTGACGGTCGGGACCATCGCGCGGCCGGCGGCGACGACCTTGTCGCTCTTGTACGCGGCGGCGTAGACGACGACGTCCTTCTGCGGGACATCGGACTTGTTGGCGATGAACCCGGTGAGCGTCGTTCCGTCGACGTCGTCGCGCAGCTCGCGGTTCTGGATGGTGAGGCGGGGCTCCTCGGTGTCGAGCACCGTCCCCGCGCCGATCTCGGCCGTCACATCCGACGGCTTCTCCGCGGCCGTGACGACGTCGTTGACCCAGATCGCGCCGCGCTCGGGACGCAGCACCGAGTACTGCTGGACCGAGCGCTCGAGGCCCTCGATGTCGTTGCGGTAGAGGCTCTTGCCGCCCGCGCCCTGCACGTCGATGATCACCGGGACCTCGGCGTAGCGTGTCTTCGATGTATTGCGCAGCTCGAGGACCACGGCGGTGCCGTTCTCGTCCTGCACGACGTGGTCGCGCACGACCTCGATGTCGGGGTTGGCCTTGCCGACCGCGACCGTCTTCGTATCGATCGCGCCCGTGCCTTGGGCCTGCAGCGCGGCCGCCTTGTCCTGGGTGGAGGTGCAG
The DNA here is from genome assembly GCA_051306365.1 of Solirubrobacteraceae bacterium. Lineage (GTDB taxonomy): Bacteria > Actinomycetota > Thermoleophilia > Solirubrobacterales > Solirubrobacteraceae > Svornostia. The sequence continues at coordinate 12,980 of JBPPNC010000190.1, read as the reverse complement.
CCCGCGGCCCCGAGCGCGAGCCCGGCGACGGCGAGGCAGGTGAGGGCGCGGCGGTTCACCCGAACGAGCCCCCGATGTACTCGCGCGTGCGCAGCTCGCGCGGGCGGAGGAACAGCTCGTCGGCGGTGCCGTACTCGACGAGGTCGCCCAGGTACATGAACGCCACCCAGTCGGCGACCCGATAGGCCTGCTGCATGTTGTGCGTGACGATCACGATCGCCACCTGCTCGCGCAGGCGCACGATGAGGTCCTCGATGAGCGCCGTGGACTTCGGGTCCAGCGCTGAGCACGGCTCGTCGAGCAGCAGCACCTCGGGGTTTGCCGCCAGCGCGCGGGCGATGCACAGCCGCTGCTGCTGGCCGCCCGAGAGGCGCAAGGCGGGGTGGTCGAGGTCGGCCTTGACCTCGTCCCACAGCCCGGCGCGCTCCAGCGCGTCCTGCACCCGCGGCGTCAGCTCGCGCTTGCCCGGCCGCTTCTTGCCCTGCTCGCGCAGCGCATAGGCGACGTTGTCGAACACGCTCATGGGGAACGGGTTCGGCTGCTGGAAGACCATCGAGACGCGGCGGCGCAGCCGTGTGACCTCCATGGTGTCGACCGACTCGCCGTCGAGCAGGATGTCTCCGGTGCGGGTCGCGGTCGGCGTCAGCTCGGTGAGGCGGTTCAGCGAGCGCAGCAGCGTCGTCTTGCCGCAGCCCGACGGGCCGATGAGCGCGAGCGCCTCGCCCTGGCGGACGGGCAGCGTCACACCCTTGACGGCCTCCTTGCCCTCGTAGGCGATCCGCAGCTCGTCGATGCGCATGCGCTCGAACGGCTGCGTCGCGGGAAGCGGCGTCCGTTGATGATGCGATCCCGCCCACCCCGTGGCGAACCCGCCGGGGGCGGGCGGCAGCGCCCCGTTGGCCGACGGGGGAGCAGGCGGCGCCACGGTGGGCGCACCGTCGACGGAGATACGGCGGATGGGGGGCGGCAGGGCGGACAACCGACGGCTCCTCAGGTGCGCGCCCGCGTGATGCGGGCCAGGGCGAAGTTCAGGACCAGGACGACGAGCAGGAGGACGAACGCAGCCGCGTAGGCCTTCTCGAAGGCGCCGCCCTCGCCCGCGGGCGAGTTGTTGTAGACGTAGGACGTCAGCGTCGACCCGGTCCCGCGCAGCACGTCGACGACGGGGAACTCCCCCTGTGGCTCGATGCGCAGCGTGTCGCCGAGGAGGATCACGACGATCGCCGTGTCACCGGCGATCCGGCCCATGCCGAGCGCCGTGCCGGTGCCGATCGACGGGCGCACGGCGGGCAACAGGACGCGGCGGATCGTCGCCGCCTTCGTCTTGCCCAGCGCGTATGACGCCTCACGCACGTGGCCGGGGATCTGGTGCAGGCCCTCGCGCACCGCGCCGACGATGAGCGGCAGTGCGATGAGGGACATCATCACCGCGGCGATGAGAAACGAGCGGCCGAAGACGCCGCCGCCTTCGGAGGTGAACGACAGCGACGCGAAGATCCCCTGCTGGAAGACGAGCAGGCCGAAGATCGCCAGGACGATCGACGGCGTGCCGGCGACGATCTCCACGCCGGACTCCACCGCGCGGGCGAGGGCGAACGGCCGCCCGTACTCGGTCAGCCACACCGCGACGCACACCGCGACAGGCACGGCGATGAGCGTCCCCGTCACCGTGAGCAGCAGGGTGCCGATGATCGGGTCGAGGATGCCGCCGCTGCGCGTCTGATCGACCTCCGCCGTGGGTGCGGTCCACAGCAGCTCCGGGCGCAGGTACTGCAGGCCCTTCACCGCCATGTAGACGAGGATCCCTCCGGCGATGAGGCACAGCGCGATCCCGCAGGCCCAGCACAGGTAGTAGGCCGCGCGGTCGAGCGGGCGCCAGGTGGAGGTCGACTCCACCGCGCCGGTCCGGGGCGGCGGTGCGGCGGTCGCCATCAGGGCCGGATCCCGTACTTCTTCATCGGCTGCTTGGCGATCCAGCCGCCGACCGACAGGAACATGCTGGAGACGAGCAGGATCGCCGCGATCGCGTAGAGCGTCTCGGCCAGCGGCTGGCTGGCGAGGCCCTCGCGCCAGAAGACGATGGTGGCCGCCAGCGGCATGAGCGGCTCGAAGAAGAACGTGACGCCGTCGATGGGGTTCGGTGCGAACGCGGCGCCCCCCGAGACCATCGCGAGCATGATCGCCTCGCCGATGGCTCGGCCGACCGCGAGGATCGACGCGGCGATGATCGCCGGCCGCGCGGTGCGCACGGAGATCGTCCACATCACGCGCCAGCGGTTCACGCCCAGCGCGGCGGCGCCCTCGGTCCAGCCGCGCGGGACCTGCCGCAGCGCTTGGGCGACGATCGCGATCATGATCGGCACGATCATCACCGTGAGGATCAGCACGCTGGTGATGAGCCCCTCGCCGGAGAGCTGGATGATCCCGGCGACCGACTCCTTGCGCTCGGTGCTGATGAGCCCGCCGATGAACGGCGCGAGCACGAGGATGCCGATCAGGCCGTAGATCACCGACGGCACCGCCGCCAACAGCGAGACCACCGGGCCGAGCAGCGCCTGCAGGCGCGGTGGCGCGAACTCGACGATGAAGATCGCGCTCAGCAGCGCGAACGGCAGCCCGACGAGGATCGCGCCGCCGCTGGTCAGCAGCGTCGCCCAGAGCAGCGGGAACGCCCGGAACTGCAGGACCTCGGTGCTGCTGTCCGGCGCGGTGACCATCGTGCCGAGGTCATCGTCGACGTCACGGCCGTCGGTGAACCAGCCGACGACGTCGTTGGCGGCGAAGGACGGCCACGCCTTCGCGAACACGAAGACGATCATGCCCGCGATGAGCGCGAGCACGAGGCACGACACGGCGGCCAGGACCGCCTCGGTCCGCCGGTCGGTCCACGGCTCGCGCAGCGACCGCGCCACCCCGCGCAGGGATCGGTCTCGGGGTGGCGCGGCGACGGCCATCTAGTTGGCCGCGACCCACTGGGAGCTGACGATCTTGCGCGCGGCGCCGCTGGTGCGGATCCAGCGGATGAACTTGCCGGTCGCGCCCGCGGGCTTGCCGCGGGTGACCATCCAGAGGTTACGAATGCCGGGGTAGGTGCCGGACTTGGCGTTACGCAGCGTGCAGGGCACGCCCTTGTAGCTCACGGCGTTCGTCCCACCGATGAACTTGAAGTCGACGTACCCGATCGCCGTGCGGCTGGAGCGGACCGTCTGCTGAACGAGGCCGTTGGAGGCCTTCTGGCTGGCCGAGCCTGCGACGCGCAGGTCGGGGCCGAGGTAGATGTTCTGGAACGCGTCCTGGGTACCGGACGCGGCCGAGCGGGTGACGAGCTCGATCGGGCCGGAGACCTTGGCGCCGGGCACGTCGCTCCAGTTGCGCACGCGGCCGGTGAAGATCTGCTGGATCTGCTCCTGCGTGAGGTTCGGGACCGCGTTGTTCGGGTTGGTGACGACGCAGACGCCGTCTCGCGCGATGCGGTTGAACTGGATGCCCTTCGGGTCGCTTGGCAGCGGGTCGCGTGAGGCGTTGCCGATCGTCACGCGGCCACGCGCGACGTCGTTGATGCCGATGTCCGAGCCGCCCTGCAGCAGGCGGAACGTCACGGTGTTCGGGAACGCCTTGACGTAGCCCTGGGCGAGCAGGCGTGCGAGCGGTGCGACGGAGGTCGAGCCGCTCATGGTGATGGTGCTCTTCGCGGTGGCGGGCGTGGCGCAGACGACGGTGGCCGCGATGGCGGCGAGCGCGCCGGCGCTCAGCAGGCGGGTGCGGTTCACGAAGCTCTGGCTCCTTGGGGACGTCAGGGGATGGGGCAGGGGACCGGCAAACGCCGGGCCGCAGCAGTCTCGACACGGGCCGCCGGAGAGTCGTGAAACCGTCGTGTCGAACCTGAGAACTTTTGGTGAACGAGTGGTGAACGTGCGCCTTCACAGGAAGTTCTCTGGTCGTTCACATCTGCGGCGAGCGCACGGGAGAGGGTTCCGCGGTGCTCCGCCGCCTGTCGCCGACCCTGCTCGCGTGTGCGCTCGCGTGGGCGGGTGCGTCACCGGCCTCCGCGGTGATCAGCGACGCTCAGACCCTTGAAGGGCCGAGCGCCGACCTCGTCGAGGTGGGCGGCGTGGCGATGGCCGAGGACGGCACCGGTGGCGTCGTGTACGTGAAGGCCGCTGAGGAGGGCCGCAACCACGTCTACGCGGCGCAGTTCGTCGACGGGACGTGGCGTGCGCCCCAGCGTGTCGACATCGGCACCACCCAGCGGTTCGCGTCCTCCTGGCCGGCGATCGCCGCAGGCAACGATGGACGCCTGCTCGTCGTCTGGGTCCAGGAGTTCGGCGACGTCGACCGGATGTACTCCGCGTATCTCGGCGCCGGCGCGCGGCGCTTCCAGCCGCCGATCCCGATTGATCTGAACGTCGGCGACTCCGCGCTCGGGGTCTACCCGTCCGTGAGCATGAACCGGGGTGGGCAGGCGTACGTCGCGTACCGGGTGATCACCGACGCGGAGCCGAGCACCGCACCGCCCGGCATGGTGCTCGGCGAGCTGCGGCTCGCACGCTTCACCGGTGAGTTCTGGTCGCAGTACGGCATTCCGCTCAATCGCAACCCCGCCGCTCCGCAACGGCGGCCCGCGCTGGAGAACGCACCGAAGATCAGGACGGACCTGCAGGGCAACGCCGTCCTCGCCTGGCAGGAGAGCGACGACGCGTTCGTCGACCGCATCTACGCGCGGCGCATCTTTCCGAGCACGACAGGGATCGCCCTCCAGGTGAGCCCGGCGGACCTCGGCGGTCCGCTTCGGGGGAATGCGAGCCAGTTCGACCTGGACGTGAGCGGCTTCGGTCAGGCCGCCATCGCGTATCGGCAGGAGCCGGCCCAGGGCTCGCCGCTCGGACTGACCCCGCGGCTGCTCGTCGCCGAAGCGGCAGACGTGTTCCAGGAGAGCGCCAAGACGTTTGGCCCCGCCGTTCCCGCGGACGGCGGGATCCCGGCCGGCCAGTCACCGGGAGCCGTCGCCGTGGCGGTCGCCGAGGGCGGGTACGTCGCCGCCTTCGGGATCGAGGGGCAGGCGGTCACGGTCGCGAGCGAGCAGGGCCGCATCGGCAGCCGCGCCCGCCTCGGGTCGCAGGTCTCTGCCCTTGATCCGGTCCCGGTCGTGGACCTCGCCCCGAGCGGGGCGGCCGCGTTTGCCTGGCGGTTCAGCTCCGGCGGACGTGGCTTCGTGACCGCCCGGGAACGTCGACCCGACGGCGTCGTCACGGACAAGCGGCTCACAGAGGCCCGGGGTGGGGCCGTGCGCGCGCTGCGGATGGCGGGCTCGGGGGCCGGCGACGGGCTCGTCACGTTCTTGCAGGGCGAAGGTGCCGCCGCGCAGGTCGTCGCCGCGTCGATCGACGCACCACCGGAGACGTTCACCGTCCAGACCCCGGTCGACTTCACGAACGAACGCCGCCGCTATGACCTGCGGTGGGACCCGGCGGTTCACGCGATCGGGGGCGTGCGATACACGATCACCGTCGACGACGACACCGTGGCCGAGAATCTCGGTTCGCTGCGCCACGCCCTGCGCCTCACCCGGCTCGACGACGGTGTGCGCACCGTGCAGGTCGTCGCGGTGGACTCCGCCGGGCAGGAGACGACGAGCGTGCCCGCCGAGCTCAAGCTCGACCGCCGCGCGCCAGTGGTGCGGTGGCAGCCGGGGCGCGGCCGCGTGCGGATCGTGATCAGCGACGGGCCCAGGGGCCAGGTCAGCGGCGTCGATACGGCTACGGTGCGCATGGTCCGGGGCGGGAAGACGGTGGCTCGTGGGCGGCGGACGATCACCAAGTCGCTGCCGCGCGGACGGCACCGGCTCACGATCGTGGCCGCCGACAGGGCGGGGAACCGGCGCCGTGTCACACGGGCGGTTCGGATCCGATGAGCACGCGTCGCATCCGCCAGTCCGTCGCGCTGGCCGTCTCGGCTGCAGTACTCGCGCCGGCAGCGGCGCAGGCCGCGTACTTCGCGCCGGGGGCGCAGATCGTCAGTGCCTCGTTCGAACGCCGCGAGCAGGCCGACGACCAGACCCTGGCTGCGGTCATCTCTGCGGATGGCGCGTTCGTCGTCTTTCAGACGCGCGCGCGGAACCTGTACGCGGACGGCGATCCCGATCCGCCCGGGGAGTACCGCGTGGGTGGGATCTTCCGCACGAATCTCGCGACCGGCGCGGTCGAGATCGTCGCCAACGGCGACCGGATGCGCGAGAGCGACAACGAACTCGTGTCCCGTGGGGCGCAGAACCCGTCTGTCACCGACGACGGGCGCTTCGTGGCGTTCGCTACCGGCGAGCCGCTGGTGCCCGCCGACGGCAACGGCAACGTCGACGTCTACGTGCGGGACATGTCGGTCCCCGCCGGTGCCCCCGGCGCGTTCGAGCTGGTCAACGCCAAGGACGGGGGCGACGTCCCTGCGGCGTACGTGCCGCCCGATCCGTCGTTCGACTTTCCCGGACGCAACCCGGGCTCCGATGTCACCCGCGGCACGTCGATCAGCGGCGACGGCCGCCTCGTGGTCTTCCGCACGGGGCAGACGGTCGTCTCCGATCTCCCGGACCGCCCGGCCGCAGACATGCCGGAGCTTCAGCTGTTCGTACGCGACCGCGTTGCCAAGACGACCACGCTGCTGACGAAGGACCGGCTCACCGGCGACCCCGTCGGTGGAGCACTCGGCCCGTTCGGTCTCAGCGGCGACGGTACGACGGTGGTCTGGACCGGTCGGAACGCCGGCGCGCAGGTGCCGTCCCTGACCGACGAGGTCATCAACCCTGCGAGCGCACAGTTCCTGTGGCGTCGTATCGCCGACGGTCCGGGCGCCGTCACGCGCCGCGTGATCGGCCCGTCGGATCCCGACGACCCGGCGTGTGCGCCCGGGCAGTCGTACGTGGAGAATCCCGTCGCCCTCGGCCCGTGTTATGGCCCGCTGGCGTCCGAGACGGCCGGCGGCACGCTGCAGCAGCTTCCTGCGCTCAGCCACGACGGCAGGACCCTGACCCTGTTGCATGACGCGAACCCCAGGGGGCTGGTGTTCGGCACGACCGGCCTCGACCTCTTCGTCACCTCCATGACGCCCGGGCAGACGCGGAAGTCCGCCACCGTCGAGCTCACGCGGGAGGGGCTCGGGCTGTCTTCGGTCGGTGCGCCGCTCGACGCTGTCGCGATGTCGCGGGACGGCAGGTTCGCCGTGCTGGCCACCGCACGCACGACCTTCGTGTTCCCCGCGCTGCGTCAGCTCACGCCTCCGCGCAGCGATGCCCTCACGCGCGAGCTGTACCTCGTCGACCTCTCTGAGCGGACGATCGAACGCGTCCTGCGGTCGTCGGCTGGGGGGGACATCAACAGCGGCACCTCGTCGGCGCTGTCGATCGACCGCGATGGTCGGCGGATCGCGTTCGTCTCCGGGGCGAGCAACCTGTTCTTCGGCGACGCCAACGGGCAGCCGGACGCCTTTGTCGTACGACGAGAGGACGCTCCGCCGCCCGTGCCGCCGGACCCTCCCGACCTCACGCCGGTGCTCGAGCTGCCCCCGCTGCCGATCGAGGACTCGGCGGCGCCGGCCGCCGCTCGGCGGCTGACCGTGTTCACGCGCGCGGGCGCCCGGTTCGGTGAGGTGCTGCTGGTCGTCCGCGCTCCCGCACGGGGGACGCTCAGCGCGACGATTCGCGGACGGCTGCCCGGCAGCGACGGCAAGCCGGCGGGCGCGACCCGCACCCTGGTCACCCGCAGGCAGTCGGTGCGCAGGCGCGCGCGGGTGACGATGAGGGTGCGCCTCGGGCCGAAGAACCGAAGCCGGCTGCGTCGCACCGAGCGCATCACCGCGACTGCCACGGTGCGCTTCGTCGATCGCAGGGAACGGCGGTACGAGCGGCGGCTCACCGTCGTCTTCCGGAACACGACCAGCGCGAAGAAGTGAAGTTCCAGTGAACGAGTGGAGAACATTTCTGAACGTTTCTGTGAACAAGCTGTGGCATTCCGGAGAACAGTCCGTTCAGCGGTGTGTTGCGTGCATACGCTGCGCCGGCTTCATGCCCGATGCAGCACCAACCACCCGAAAGGACGGACCGATTCGCATGAGCGGATCCATCCCCGGCGCCGGCAAGTTCCCGCGTCGGCTCATCGCCGGCGCGGTCAGCGTCGGCGCTCTCGTCGCGATGGCCGGCTTCGGCACTCCGGCGCAGGCGGCCTTCACCACCGGCAAGTGCCTCGGTGAGAGCAACTTCCAGATCGGCCGCGGCGCCTCGTTCGCGCGCCTGGCCCACAACGACGTGTGGATTCCGACGTTCTCGCAGTTCTGCGCAGACGTCGGCACCACGCCGGCCGTGACGTACGACTCGCGTGGCTCGGGCTCCGGCCGCCGCGTGATGGGCGAACGCACGAATGGCAGCCCGGAGGGTGACAACACCGCCGGCGCGCTCTCGCGCAACCAGGTCCCGCGGTTCGGTATGTCCGAGGAACCGCCGAGCGAGGCCGGCCAGGCGCAGATCAACCAGGGCACGAACGCCGTCGGCGACGAGGGCCAGATGCGGCTGATTCCCGCCGCGCTGGGCGCCGTCGCCGTTGCCGTCAACCTCCCGGACGGCTGCAACCTGTACACGAACCCCGACGGCTCGGCGCTCTCCGGTGCGGCGGCTGAACGGTTCTCGAACCTGGGTGAGGTCGACCGGCGCCGCCTGCGGCTCACCCGCCAGCAGCTCGAGCGCATCTGGGCGGGCGATACCGCGTTCGACGAGTGGGGCGAGATCGTCCCGCACATCAACGACGGCAACACGACGCCCGGTGAGGCCGCGGATGTTCGCTGCCAGGACTTCCCGGTCGTCCGTGTCCGCCGGCTCGACGACGGCGGCACGACGTTCGTCTTCAAGGACTACCTCAACAGCCTGAACCCGGCTGAGGGCTGGAGGACGACCTGGGTCACGAACGACACGCGTACCTGGCCGGTGGCCGCCACCACCGTCGCGTTCGACTACAACGGCGACGGTGACACCGCTGACGCGGTGCCGAACTGCGCCAAGGCCGACAACGGCAGCAGCAACAACACCGGTGGCAACCTCGGCTGCGCCGAGGGCTCGGTGCCGACGCTGCAGACCACCGTCGTCCCTGCGGGCAACGGCAACAACAACCTGATCGACAAGGTCAACGACTTCGACGGGTCGATCGGGTACGGCGACATCGCCACGGTGCGCGAGCGCAAGTCGTTCGCGTTCGAGCGCCAGGCCGGTGCCGATGACAAGTACTGGGTCCAGATCCAGACGAAGAACCTCACGGGCTGGACCGATCCCCAGTCCGCGCCGACCGGCTTCCTCTCCGGCGGTTCGAAGGGCTCGAACTGCGGCCAGGCGACGCTGAACAACCTCCCGGGCGGCGGCGATCCGACGCTCGCGAACTGGGCGGCGGTCACGGCCGTCGACTCGTCACAGGCCGGCTACGGCATCTGCTCGCTGACGTACTTCATCGTGTTCGATGACTACGCCGGCGTGTACCCGGGCGACCAGGCGGTCGAGGAGCGCAAGGCCCGCACCGTGCGCGACTACGTCGAGCACGTCGTCGGCTTCACGGGCCAGGTCGGCCTGCAGGCGTTCGACTACGGCACGCTGCCGCTGCCCGTGCAGCAGCTCGCGCTGACCGCGGCGCAGCAGATCGGCTGGAACAAGGGCGCGGGGACGACCAGCCCCACGCCGCAGCCCGACCCGACGCCGGCTCCGGGCCCGTCTCCGGCAGCACCGGGCGGCTCGTCCAACCCACCGTTGGTGGCGCAGTCCGATCCGCCGAGCAACGCGTTCACGATCCCCAGCCGCCGGCTGAACAAGGGCAACATCGTGCTCTCGCTGCAGCTGCCGAACGCGGGCTCGGTCCGCGCCACGGCGACGGCCCGTTACAAGGGCAGGACCATCCAGGTCGGCTCGTCGGCCTCGACGGTCCGCGCCGGCGGCCGGATCTCGCTGACGCTCAAGCCGAGCAAGGCCACGCTGGCCGCGCTGAAGAAGGCGTCGCTGAAGGTGACCATCCGCGTGACGTACCAGCCCGCGGGTGGCCAGGCCGCCACGAAGTCCACCACGGTGACGCTGAAGAAGGCGACCAAGAAGAAGGCGACCAAGAAGAAGAAGAAGAAGGCGACCAAGAAGAAGTAACCGGCTCGCCCGTTCTGACACCACGGCGCATCCTCGGCGCCCGGGCCGCTTCGGCGGCCCGGGCGCCGCGCCGCCTCCACGACCGCTCCGAAAGACCCCCACAGTGTCCAAGCCCTCCGACTCCGTCATCGTCAAGAAGTCCTCTCGCAGCCACCGCATCTGGCAGGGTTTCGCCGACGTGGGCAGCGGGATCCTGCGCTTCCTGCGCAAGGACCCGCTCGCGCTGCTGCTCCTGGCGGCGTCGATCGGCCTGGCCATCACCTTCTTCAGCCTGCTGAACTCGATCAAGCCCGAGAGTCCGGGCCGCGGCGTGGCGCTGACCACGATCCAGCGCCTCTCCGACGCCGAGCAGATCAAGCAGGCCGTGCTGCTCGACCACGACGACCGCGTCGTCGTGCGCACGCGTCCCGGCGACCTGCTGTGGGCGGCCTACCCGGCATCCGGCTCGGAGACCTCCCAGCTCATCCGCACGCTGGACCGCAATGGCGCGCAGATCGCCGTCGACCAGCAGGCGTTCAAGGGCACGCGGCAGATCATCGTGCAGTTCCTCATCCCGATCCTGCTGCTCGTCAGCCTCTTCGGCCTGTTCATGCGCCTCAGCGCGGATGACGGGTCGGGGGGCATCGCCTCGTTCTCCAAGTTCACCGGCTTCGGCCGTAAGCGCGGCAAGGACAAGGGCAGCGGGGTGACCTTTGCCGACATCGCCGGCGTCCCGGATGCGATCGCCGAGCTGAAAGAGATTCGCGATTACCTCGCGGACCCGACGAAGTACACCGACCTCGGGGCGGGCGCCCCGAAGGGCGTGCTGCTCGTCGGGCCTCCCGGCACGGGCAAGACGCTGCTCGCCCGCGCCGTCGCGGGGGAGGCGGACGCGGCGTTCTTCTCCACGTCGGGCTCGCAGTTCGTCGAGTCGCTCGTCGGCGTCGGGGCGGCGCGCGTGCGCGACCTCTTCGCCCGGGCGCGCAAGCAGGCCCCCGCGATCATCTTCATCGACGAGCTCGACGCCGCCGGGCGCAAACGCGGCGCGGGCGTCGGCCAGGGCAACGACGAGCGCGAGCAGACGCTCAACCAGATCCTCGTCGAGATGGACGGGTTCGACCCGACCGAGAAGGTCATCGTCATGGCAGCGACCAACCGCCCTGACGTGCTCGACCCCGCGCTCCTTCGTCCGGGACGCTTCGACCGCCGCGTAACGATCGACCTTCCGGACCGCAAGGACCGCCTCGAGATCCTCAGCGTGCATGCGCGTAAGAAGCCGTTCGGCCCTGACGTCGCGCTCGACGTTATCGCAGAGCGCACGCCGGGCTTCTCGGGCGCCGAGCTCTATTCGCTCATGAACGAGGGCGCGATCCTCGCCGCGCGCGAGAACCGCAAGGAGATCACGCAGTACGACCTCATCCGCTCGATCGAGAAGGTGATGCTCGGCCCGGAGCGGAAGAGCCATCTCCTCGGCAAGAAGGAGAAGAAGCTCACTGCCTATCACGAGGCAGGGCACGCGCTGGTAGGCTCCGTGCTCGAGCACTCCGACCCTATCCATAAGATATCCATCATCAGCCGCGGGCGTGCCGCAGGGTACACTCTCAAGCTGCCGTTCGACGACAAGCGCATGCAGTCGAAGAAGACCTTCCTCGACGACATCGCGACGACGCTCGGCGGCTTCGCAGCGGAGCAGATGATCTACGGCGACCTCACGACCGGCCCTTCGAACGATCTCGCGGTCGTCGCAGCGCTCGCGCGCGATATGGTCTCCCGCTACGGCATGAGCGAGACGCTCGGCCCGGTAGCATTCGCCGGAGACCGCGCGTACGGAGGTACGACCTACTCTCAGGAAGTAGCTGCAAAGATCGATGCTGAGGTCTCGTCCATCATCGACGTCGCCAAGGATCGAGCGCGCCAGGTGCTCGAGGAGAACCGCAAGGCCCTCGATGCTATCGCTAACCGCCTCGTCGAGGTTGAGACGCTCGAGCGCGAGGAGTTCGAGAATATCCTCATCGCGAACGGCATCACGCCGAAGAAGAAGGAAGAGGAGGAGACTTCGCTCGTCTAAGGAGGGGTATAAGGAAAACGGCGGCACGTGAGTGCCGCCGTTCTTCGTTCACTTCGGCTTGCGCAGGGCTTCTCTCCAGTCGAAGTAGGCGAGACGCGGATTGCCATCTTCCCGGATCCAGAAGAAGGCGCCGGTGATCGCGTACAGGACGTAGGCGCCGGCAGCGAAGGGGATGTCGATGCGCTGGTTGCCTGAGACGAGCGCGATCCATAGGCCTGCTAGGAACAGTGCGGCATACATGCCGGCAACGAACGGGAAGTAGCTGTTGCGTTTCCATTCCCAGATGGAGACAGGTCCCCAAAGCACGAGGATGAACAGAGCGTGAGACAGCATGACTGACCTCCTTTCGTTAGCTCTGAGCGCACCATAGCAGAATCTCCTGCCGAATGCATCCCATCAGATTCCCCTTATCTTTTCTCCAGGAATATTTGAACTGCGGTGTCATAGAATATTCCTGTTATCCGATAGTTCACTTCTGATATGGCAAAGCGAGAACTCCACTAAAATCCTCCAATAGAAGCGACCGTACGTATACGCAACGATTTACGCACGGGACCTGCAAATCATGTACGGCAATCGAGACATAGGAGAATACGTGCTTATGGCTATGGAATCTATTCGTTGCCTCACGCCTGCAAGTATGATTCCATGAGAGGGCGCCCGTAGCTCAGCTGGTAGAGCACCTTGCTTATACCAAGGCGGTCGCGGGATCGAAGCCTGCCGGGCGCACAAAGAAAAAGCCCCCGACGCGTATGCGCGTCGGGGGCTGGCTCGTTAGGC
>JBPPNC010000188.1:0-18878 GCA_051306365.1 Solirubrobacteraceae bacterium | reverse complement strand
GATGTGGGCCGAGAGCCCGTAGATGATGAGCAGGTCGATGCCGATGACCACCAGCGACCAGATCGGCAGGACCGGCAGCGAGAACATCCAGAAGAACGCGCTCAGCGTCGCGATGACGATGCCGAGAATCGCGCCGACCGCGGAGCGCGTGAGCAGCATGACGCCGCCGAGGATGCTGATCGCGCCCCAGATGATCGAGACCCAGCCCCAGAACGTGAGGTTGCTGAACAGCAGCCCGTCCTCGGGCAGGTAGGAGGCGTCGTCGAGCGCGCCGATCCCCCACAGGAGGTTGGCGGCACCGGCGATGAGGAACAGGACGCCGGCGAAGGTGAACCAGCCGGATCCCGCTGGGCGTGAGGCTTCCATGGTCTCTCCTTTGGTGAGGGGGACGCCCACCTTCCCGCAGCGCGGTCAGCGGCGCATCAGTGGCGAGCCGTCGCGCGCATGCGGGAATCCCCTTAGACGGGTTGCGGCGGCGCGGCTTCGGGCTCGGGCTGCTCGAGCGTGTTGTAGACCGCCCACCCGATCGCGATCATCGGCACCGCGAGGAACGCCCCCACGATGCCGAGGAGCTGCGAGCCGATGATGACGCCCGACAGCGTGACGATCGGATGCAGCGACACCGTCTTCTGGTAGACGAGCGGCGTCACGAACATGCTGTCGAACTGCTGCGCGATGAGGATCACGGCGGCCATCGCGACGGCTGCCCCGGCGCCCTCCGCGCCCAGCGTGACGAGGACGATGACGGTGCCCGAGACCCAGGCGCCGAGGATCGGGATGAAGAGCGTGACGAAGCTCAGCAGCATGAGCGTGCCGACGAGCGGGGTGCCGATGACGAACATCCCGAGGCCGATGACGAGGCTGTCGATGAGCGCGACGAGCGCGATGCCGCGGATGTAGCCGCCCGCGGCGTTCCACGCGGCGTCGCCGGCCATCGTGACGCGGTCGCGGCGCGCCTTGCTGAACCGGCGCGCGATCCAGTGCCACACCTGGTCGCCGCCCGTGAGGAGGTACAGGATGAAGACGAACGCCAGCAGCGCCGAGCTGACGAGCTGCGCGGCGAGCGAGAGGCCGGACAGCACGCCGCCCACGACGCCGCCGGCTGCCTCCTTGGCTGCGGGCAGCAGGCCCTCGAGGAACTTCCGGATCTCGTCCTCGTTCTGCTGGACCCAGCGGTTGTTCTCCTGCAGCCAGGCGATGACCTCGTCTGCGCCGTCGCTCAGTTCCTGCCCGACGCCGCTGAGCTGGCCGAACAGCGCCGAGGCGAAGAGCCAGGTGAGGCCGGCGACGACGACGACGACGCTGAGCATCGCCCCGGTGATCGCCAGCCCGCGTGGGACGCCACGGCGGGTGGCGCCCTCCACGAGCGGGATCAGCTGGGTGCTGACCAGCGCCGCCACGATGAGCGGCACCGTCACGGCTCGGGCGTACCAGATGGCTCCGCCGACGAGCAGGACGCCGGCCGCGATGAGCAGCGCCTTCGTGCTCCACTTCGCCATCGCTTCACCTGCAGGGGCACGGGTGGGGGTCGTGGTAGACACCCGCCGGAGTTCGACGGGGACGGCTGGCGTCCTTCCGGCGCCTTGCGCGCGGCGCCCGGACGCGGGAGGCTTGCGGCATGTCGACCACCAGCACGCGCAACGGCGCGCCGCCGGTCATCGCGCAGTCGGCCCAGACCATCGTCCGCGAGTTCCTCGATGTGCTCGCCCGTGATGACCTCGACGCCGCGCTCACGATGCTCGACGACGACGTTGCCTACACCAACGTCCCGTTCCCGACCATCCGCGGCCGCCGCACGGTCGACCGGATGGTCCGACCGTTCATCGGCAAGGCGGGCTTCAAGGTCCACTTCCACGCTGTGGCGGCGGATGACGATGGCGTCGTCCTCACCGAGCGCACCGACGCGCTCATCTTCGGCCGGGTGCACTGGCAGTTCTGGGTGTACGGCCGGTTCGAGGTGCGCGGCGGCAAGATCACGGTCTGGCGCGACAGCTTCGACCTCGTGGACATGAACGTCGGGCTGCTGCGCGGGCTCATCGGGGCCGTGGTGCCCGGGGTGGCGCGGCGCTGGCCGGAGGGGTAGCGGCGCCCGGTCGGTAGCTTGGGTGCGGTGAGCGCCGAGCCCGACGACGACCCAGCGCCCGACGCGGGCAAGCTGCCCACCGGCCGCGTGGCGCGGACGGCGCGGGTGGGCGGCCTGGTGGCCGGGCAGGGCCTGCGCTGGGCCGGCATGCGGACGGCCAACCGGGTCCGCACGCCGGAGCGGGCTGCCGCCGCGCAGAGCGACCGCACCGCGGCGCTCGTGCACCAGCTCGTCGATCAGCTCGGGCAGATGCGCGGCGCGGCGATGAAGGTCGGCCAGATGCTCTCGATGGTGGAGTTCGACGGCCTCCCCGACGATCAGCAGGACGGGCTGCAGCGCAAGCTCGCCGCCCTGCGCGACGACGTCCCGCCGGTCCCGTTCGCCCACCTCGAGAAGCTCATGCGTCAGGAGTTCGGCGGGCCGCTGTCGAGCGTGTTCTCCGACTTCGACAAGCGCGCGTTCGCCGCCGCCTCGATCGGCCAGGTCCACCGGGCCACCACCGTCGACGGCGACGACGTGGTCGTGAAGATCCAGTACCCGGGCGTCGCCGAAGCGGTGGAGACCGACCTGCGCAACGCGACGCTGCTGCTGCCGCTCGTCAAGCGCCTGGCGCCCGGACTCGACGGCAAGGCGCTGGCGGCCGAGATGCGCGAGCGGATCGGCGAGGAGCTCGACTACGAGCTGGAGGCGCAGAACCAGCGCCGCGTCGAGCGGCTCCTGCGTGGCCATCCGTTCGTGCGCGTCCCGCACGTGCACACCGACCTGTCGACCCGGCGGGTGCTCGTCTCCGACTACGTCGCGGGCGAGCGCTTCGAGGAGGTCCGGCGCGACGACGAGGCGACCCGCGACCGCTACGGCGAGATCGTCTTCCGGTTCTTCCTCGGTCTGCTCTACCGCGACCGCGTCGCGCTCGGCGACCCCCATCCCGGCAACTACCTGCTGTGCCCCGACGGCCGTGTCTGCTTCCTGGACTTCGGCCTGCTGCGCGATGTCGGCCAGCACCGCGTGGCCGCCGAGCGCGCCATCAGCGCCGCCGTTCGCGACGACGACGCGGCCGCGCTGAAGGCCGCGCTGGTCGCCGGGCGCTACCTGCCTGCCGACCGCTCCGCCGCGGTCGACCCGGACTGGGCGCTGCGCGTGATGCGCACGGCGGTGGGCTGGTACGCCAAGCCCCGCGAGCGCCGCTTCTCGCCGGCGGACAGCCGCGACCATCGCGACCGCGAACGCCCCGATGGCGAGGCACGCGCGGCCGCGAAGCTGCAGGTCAATCAGTTCACGCTCCCGCCGGAGTCGCTGCTGATCCGGCGGATGCACGGCATCGTCGCCGTGACTCTCGCCCAGCTTCGCGCGGGGGCGAACTGGGGCGCGATCGCGGCGGAGTACCTGCATGGTGCGGGGCCGACGACGGAGCTGGGTGCGGCGGAGGCGGCGTTCCTGGCCGGACGGGGCTGAGCCAGGCGCAGGAGCGGCCCGGGGAGCGTCGAAGAGCGGCGGAACCCGCCGTGAGCCCATGGAGGCGCCGCGATGCCTGTGCAGGAACGTCCGCTGGTCGCAGTCAGAGTCGCCGGGCGCACCCGTCTCCGGGTGCGGTTCCCGATCTCGTCGCGCGACGTTGTTCCTGGGGAGCGAGCGGTGCTGGCTGAGCTCGTGCTCGGCCGGTCGTGCCGGCGCCGGGTGGTGGGCGGTCCGGGCGCCGGGGCGTGAGCCGCCGCGCGTGGAGCGCGCGCGGCGGGTTCGAGCCCGCCGTCGGGTATAGCGCAAGCGAGATCGGCCGCACATCCGCTCCGAGCGTCCGGAAACCACGATGGAGGCGGGGGGAATCGAACCCCCAACTCAGCCTTGCAAAGGCCGCGTGTTCCCGTTAGCACCACGCCCCCGTCTCCAGAACTCTAGGTAGTCCTGCAGCATCCGGCCGCCACGTCGCTGGCCGTTGGGCGCGGGCTGAGGTCGCAGCGTGATGCAGCACATCCCAGATCCCAGCTCTCGGGTCGGCACGTAGGGGATACCTCAAGCGTCTGACGCAGGCACCGAAGCACCACGCGGTGGCCCCCGCGCTCGCAGCGCAACTCCTCGGCATGACCGCGGAAAAGCTGCTCACGGGAGATGGCGGCCCGCTTGCGTTTCCCCGAGACGGAACGACGGCCACGCCCGCCACGCCCTCCGTCAGCAGCCGCTCGCGCAGCAGCCGGTACTTCCCCAGCGGGAACCTGTGCCCCTGCGGGAGGGGGAAGTCGTGCGCGTCATGCGCCCAGAACCGCATCAGTCCCCTATCCGCAGACCGGCCCACCAGCGATCATCACGCCCATGAGTCTGCCGCAGCCCGACCCCGCCGCCACGATCCTCATCACCGGTGCCTCCTCCGGCATCGGCGCCGAGCTCGCGCGCCAGCTCGCCGCGCAGCAGTACAACGTCGTCCTCGTCGCCCGGCGGATCGACCGGCTCAACGCGCTGGCCGACGAGCTCGCGGCCACGCACGGGACCCGCGCCGACGTGCTGCCCGCCGACCTCTCCGACGTCGGCGCCCGCGAGCGGCTCATCGACGCCGTCGAACATCTCGACCTCCACCTCGCGGGCGTCTGCAACAACGCCGGTTTTGGCGGATCGGGCTTCTTCGCGAAGGCCGACCAGGCCAAGCAGCGCGAGATGGTCGAGGTCAATGTCGATGCGCTGCACCACCTCACCGGCGCGTTCCTCCTGGGCATGGTGAAACGCGGGACGGGCGCGATCCTCAACGTCGCGAGCCTCGCCGGCGTGCAGCCGCTGCCGATGTTCGCGACCTACGCCGCGACGAAGGCGTTCGTCCTGTCCTTCAGCGAAGCGCTGCACGCCGAGCTGTCGGGCACCGGCGTGAGCGTGACCGCGCTCTGCCCCGGCCCGGTGCCGACCGAGTTCGGCGAGATCTCCGGTATGGGCGACGTCGACGAGACGCTGCCCGGCATCGTCACGGTGTCCCCCGAGCAGGTCGTCCGCGAGGCGATCGAGGGGATGCAGCGCGGCCGCCGCACCGTCACGCCCGGGCTCCTGATGAAGGGCGCGGCGATGGCGGGCCGGCTCACACCGAGATCGATCCTGCTGCCGATCACCCGCAGCGGCATCAGGAAGGTCTGAACCATGGCCGATGCGGCCGCGATCAGGGGCAGGCGGAGCATTCCGGGAACGCTCACGGGGCGGTCATCCGGACCGCCCCGTGTGCGCCTCCTCAGGCTGCGAGCGCTACGCGGCGAGCAACTCGCCCGCGACGCGATCGGTGCTGTCCCCGATCCCGCCGAGCAGCCGTCGCGACAGCTGTGACCGGCGGAAGAACAGCGGCGCGTCGTGCTCCCACGTCGCGCCGATGCCGCCGTGCGTGGCGATCTGCTGGCGCGCGGCGTAGTCCAGCGCGTGCCCGGCCGCAGTGCGCGCGGCGCTGGCGGCGAGGGCGAACTCCTCGGGCTTGTCCTCGTAGGACCAGCCGGCGTAGAGCATCACCGCGTACGCGTTCTCGCGCTGGCGCAGGATCTCGACGAGGCCGTGCTTCATCGCCTGGTACGAGCCGATCGGGCGGCCGAACGTGTACCGCTCCTTCGCGTACTGGACGCTGACCGTCAGCGCCGTCTCCACGGAGCCGTAGGACTCAGCGGCGAGCAGCGCCTGGGCGACGTACCACGCGCGCGCCGGGTCGGCGCCCTCGAGCACCGTCGCGGGCGCGTTGCTCAGCGACACGTTGCCGAGCAGGCGCGAGCTGTCGTAGCGCAGGACCGGGCCCTCGATCGACACGCCGGACGCGCCGGTCTCGATCGCCACGGTCTTCGCGGTGCCGCTTCCGTCGACCGCGACGCCCACGAGGAGGTCGGCGCCCGGGGCGTCGACGACCCAGGCGACGTCACCGCTGACGGTGCCGTCGGCGTTCAGCGTCGGCGCCGCGGCGCGAGCGCTCCCGCTGCGCGCCTCGACGGTCCACGCCGTCTCGACGTCGCCCGGCGGGCGGGCCGCGAGGAACACGGCGCGCTTCGTGCCCTCAGCGTACGCGGCCGTGTCGGCGTACGCGGCCGCGTCGAGCAGCGTCGTCGCCGGCAGGTGGCCGAGCAGCTCGTGCGAGGCAAGGACCTTGCCCGCCTCGATGAGCAGGAGCATGGCGTCGAAGAGGCTGAGCTCCGCGCCGCCGTTGGCCTCGGAGACCAGCAGCCCGGCCCAGCCCTGCTCGGCGACGAGGCCCCAGTTCTCCGGCCGCGCGCCGCCCTCCAGGGCGTCACGCAGGACCTCGTAGTCGGCGACCCGTGCGAGCGCGCCCGTGGCGGACTCGCGCAGCGCCTGCTGCTCGTCGGTCAGCTCCAGGTTCATGCCGGCGCCCCCTGCTTCTCGATGGACCGCAGTTCGCTGAACGGCACGCCCTTGTCCAGCCGCGGCTCGGGCGGCAGGCCGAGCACGCGCTCGCCGATCGTGTTGCGGAGGATCTCCTCAGTGCCGCCCGCCGACTTCAGGCCGGGCAGGAACGAGATCATGTACGCCCACTCGCTGTCCTCGTCCAGCGCGTCGGGGCCGAGGACGTCGGCGATGACCTCGCCCGCGTCGATCGCGGCCTTCACCGTCGTGACCTTCGCCAGGCCCGCCTCGGGGCCCGGGATCGCGCCCTGCGACAGCGCGCTCAGCACGCGGTAGCTCTGGAAGCGGATGGCCAGCAGCTCGGTGTTGATGTCGCCGAGGCGCTTGCGGACCTCCGGGTCGCGCCGCGCGTGCTCGTCCTGCGCGACGGCCTTCGTGAACCGCGACGCGTTGTAGCCGAAACCCTCCGCGCCGAGGCCGATCGTCAGGCGCTCGAACATCAGGACGGTCAGCGCCGTGCCCCAGCCGTTGCCGGTCCCGCCGACGACCGCGTCGGCGTCGAGCGCGACGTCGTCGAAGAAGACCTCGTTGAACTCGGCCTCGCCGGAGATCTGGCGCAGACCGCGCACCGTGATGCCGTCGGCGTCCATCGGCACGACGAACATCGTCAGGCCCTTGTGCTTCGGCACGTCGGCGTCGGTGCGCGCGAGCAGCAGGCCGTAGGCCGAGAACTGCGCGTTCGTCGTCCACACCTTCTGGCCGGTGAGGCGCCACGACCCGTCGTCCTGCTGGGTCGCCTTCGCCTGGACGGCCGCGAGGTCCGAGCCGGCGGCCGGCTCGCTGAAGAGCTGGCACCACACCTCGTCGCCGTGGAGCATCGGGCCGAGATAGCGCGACTTCTGCTCGTCGGTGCCGTGCGCGATGAGGCACGGGCCGAGCATGCCGAGGCCGATGACGTCAAGAATCCCGGGAACGCCCGCTGCGGCGATCTCCTGGTTGACGATCACCTGCTCGATCGGGCCCTTGCCCTGTCCGCCGAACTCCTGCGGCCACGTGACGCCGGCGAGCCCGTTCTCGGCGAGCTTGCCCTGCCACGCCCGGCGCGCCGGGACGACGTCGTCCTCGCTCAGCGCCTCGACGTCAGGCGCCTCGCTCTTGTGCTCTTCGAGCCAGGCCCGTACCTGAGCGCGGTACTGCGCCTGCTCCGGGGTGTCGTTCAGATCCACCGTCGCTCCTCATTCAGTTGGCTGACCAGCCAGTCAATGGGAACGATAGCCACTGGGCGTGTTCGGCGACGCGCGCCCGGCGCGCCGGCGTCGGTCCGGGCGCTCGTCCCAGAGCAGTTCGACCCGCGGGGGCTCGTCCCGCCGCCGCGCTCGCCAGGCGATGAGCAGCAGCAGCCCGATGGTCCCGGTGAACCAGAGGGTGAGGAGAACGCCGACCAGCATGACCCTGCGACGGGCCTGCCCGGGCGCGCGCGACCCGAAACGAGGTCAGGGCATCGAGCCGACCGGCACGCGTGGCGGCACCGGTTTGATGTTCGTCGCGAACAGCCTGATGAGCAGCGCACCGGCCACGAACCCGCCGATGTGGGCGAAGTACGCCACGCCGCCGCCCTCCTGGCTGAGCGGGCCGCTGAGCTCTGCGGCACCGAGCGCGATCTGCTGCGCGAACCACAGGCCGAGCATGAGGAACGCGGGCAGTTCGATGACGGTGAAGATGATGACGATGAAGATCAGGGTCACGACGCGGGCCCGCGCATAGATGACCGCGTACGCGCCGAGCACCCCGGCCACGGCGCCCGACGCGCCGACCATGGGCGCGGTCGCCTCGGGGTCGATGAGCACCTGCGCGGCGAGCGCCGCGAACCCGCCGATGAAGTAGAAGGCGACGAACTTCACCCGGCCCATCGCATCCTCGATGTTGTTGCCGAAGATCCAGAGGAACAGCATGTTGCCGGCGAGGTGCAGGATGCTGCCGTGCAGGAAGATCGAGCTGATCGCGGTGACGAACGCGGGCGGCTGGGACTCCGGCTCGCCGGACACGCCGGCTTGGCCTTCGCAGAGCACCTGCGCGCCGGTGCTGTCGAGTTCGCACTCGCGGCCGTAGTGCCACAGCTCGTACGGGATCGCGCCCCAGCTCGTGACCAGACCGCTGTCGGTCACCGTCCATCCGCCCCGCTGCAGGACGAAGTACACGAACACGTTCAGCGCGATGAACACCATCGTGATGACCGCGGGGCGGTCGGTCGGGATGTTGTCCTTGAGCGGGAACACTCAGCCGAGCGCGGCGACCGGTCCGACGCCCGGCTGCTCCTGCGGCACGTGCTCGTCGGCGTGGTAGCTGGACCGCACGAGCGGCCCGGCGGCGACGTGATCGAAGCCCATCGCGTGGCCGGCGTCGGCGATCGCGTCGAACTCCTCGGGGTGCCAGTAGCGAACGACCGGCAGGTGCTCCTTCGTCGGGCGCAGGTACTGCCCGACGGTGATGACCTGGACGTCGTGGGCGCGAAGGTCCTCGAGCGCGCCGACGAGTTCCTCGAACGTCTCGCCAAGGCCGACCATGAGGCCCGACTTCGTCGTGACCTCGTCGCCGCCCAACGCCTTCGCGTTGCGCAGGACGCGCAGCGAGCGCTGCCACGTCGAGCCGCGCCGCGCGACCGGGTACAGCCGCGGCACGACCTCGACGTTGTGGTTGAAGACGTCGGGGCGCTCGGCGATGACGGTCGCCAGCGGCATCTCGTGTCCCTGGAAGTCGGGGGTCAGGCACTCGACCTTGCAGCTCGGCGCCTGGCTGCGGATCTGCCGGATCGTCGCGGCCCAGATGCGGGCGCCCTTGTCCGGGAGATCGTCGCGGTCGACGCTCGTGACGACCGCGTGGCGCAGCCCCATCGTCGCCACGCTGCGCGCGACGCGGGCGGGCTCGAGCGGGTCGTTCCACGTCGGTTTGCCGGTCTTGACGTGACAGAAGCCGCAGCGGCGGGTGCACGTGTCGCCGAGGATCATGAACGTGGCGGTGCCGCGCTCCCAGCAGTCGCCGATGTTCGGGCACGCCGCCTCCTTGCAGACGGTGTGCAGGTCCTCGCTCTCGATGAGCCGGCCGAGCTCGCGGTACTTCGCACCGCCCGGCGCCGGGACCTTGAACCAGTTCGGCTTACGCGCGTTGAAGGGCAGGACGTCGGCCCCGATGACCGTCAGCACGTCCATGCCGCCCGGGTTGCTGCGGCGGCGGGTCTGGAGCTTGCGCGGCTCGTCCATGCCCCATCAGCCTATCGGCCACCCGCCGCGGCCCCCGGCCGGGCCGAACGGCAGGGCGGGTCAGTCCTTCGCCAGCCCGTTGGCGCGTGAACGCCGTCTACGCGGGGGCCGGCACGGAGGTGGCGGCAGCTTCGAGCCGCGCCCTGCTGACGAGCCGCTGCCGCAGCCCGTACGCCCGGGCCACGGCGTGCGCGGTCCGCCGGCGCATGCAGTCCAGCGGATCCTCTCCACACCCGGCCCCGAGCTCCGCCGCCACGGACGTCATCTGCACGTCCATCCCGCAGGGCCTGATCCACGTGAACGGCTCGAGGTCGTTCACCACGTTGATGGCGAACCCGTGCATGGCATGGCCCCGCGACAGGTGCAGCCCGATCGACGCGATCTTCCGATCCTCGACCCAGACACCCGTGAGGTTCTCGCGCGCCGTGCTCTCCCGACGGCGCACCGCGGTCCCCTGCTCGGTGAGTGCCGTCATCAGTGCGCTCTCGAGGGTGTGGACGAACGGGTGGACCTGCGGCACGCGCATGATCGTGTACCCCGTGAGCATGCCCGGCCCGTGGTAGGTGACGTGCCCGCCGCGGTCGACGTCGGCGATGTCGATCCCCCGCTCGGCGTACCAGTCGGCGCCGAACGGCAGTTCGCCCACCTCGGTGCGGCGACCGCGCGTGTACACGGGCGGGTGCTCGAGGAGCAGGAGGGTGTCGGGGATCCGTCCCTCGATCCGGGCCGCGCGCAGGCGCGTCTGCAGCTCCAGCGCCTCGCGGTACTCGACGAGGCCGAGCTGGCAGACCCACAGCTCCGGGCGCGTCGCCATGGCTTGCAGGGTAGTGGTCATCCGTACCCTGGTTCGTGATGGCGACGGAACTGAACGATCATGCTCGCCGGCTGCGCTGGCGTCTGCGCGGTGCGTGGCTCGGGCCGACGTTCATGGTCCTCACCGTCGTCGACACGGTCCTCATCCGCGTGCAGCCGCTCGCGGGGGAGGGAAAGACCGACTGGGTCGCGGCGTTCCTGCTCGCGGGCGCCATCAACCTCATCGTCGTCGCGGCGCTCGGGCAGCTCGGCGGCTGGTGGCTGCGGCGCCGGCGGCCCGACCTGCCGAAGGTCGTCGCCGACAACTACGCGGGCACCGCGCTCCTGTTCGTCGTCACTGCCGCGTTCCTCGGCTTCGGGCTCGCGCACCGCTCGGACGCGACGTACGAAGCCGGCGCGGTCGACGAGGCGTCCGCCGCCGGCCGCGACTACCTCATGGCCAACGCGCCGCCCGCGTACCGCGAGGGGGCGGCCACGGCGGACCTCATCCGGATCGACCGCGACGTCTACCGCGTGTGCGCCAACAGCGGCGATCCCGCGCGGTCGTGGTGCGTCATCGTCTCCACCGACGCCGACCCGCCGGGCATCCGGCGCGACCAGAACCGCGAGCCGAACGCCTCGCTCGACGGGCTGCGCGAGATCCGCTGACCGCCGGTCGCGCCGGTAGCTTCGCGGGGCATGGGCGAGCTGCTCGCCACCGTCCTGCCCTTGGCGCTCGGCGCCGCCGTGAGCCCCACGCTCGCGGCGCTCGTCATCGCGGTCCTGGCGAGCGGAGACGAGCCGGTCCGGCGCGGGGTGGCGCTGGCGGCCGGCGCCGCGATCCCGCTGGTGCTGATCGCCGCCGTCGTGCTGCTCACGATGCACGCGGCCGGGGTTGCCGAGCCCGGGTCGGGGCACCGCACGCTCGACGGCGTGGTCGACCTCGTCTTCGGCGTGCTGCTGGCCGGGGTCGCGTGGCGCGCGCTGCAGCCCACGCCGACGCCGCAGGAGCAGCAGGCCGCACGGGCAGTCGACGCGGCCGGCTGCACCGCGCGCCACGTCGCGCTCGGCGTGGGGATCATGGTGATGAACTTCAGCACGCTCGTGCTGTTCGTCCCGGCGATGAAGGACATCGCGCGGGCCGACGTGGAGACCGTGCAGGAGGTCGCCGCCGTGGTCGTCGTCCTCGTGATCGTCCTGATCCCCGCGTGGGTGCCCGTCGCGCTGCGGGTCGCGTTCCCCGACCGGACGGCGCGCGTGCTCCGGCCGCTCGGCCGCTGGATGCACGACCACCAGCGCGCACTCGGCGGCTGGGTCTCGGCGGCGCTCGCCGCCTACCTGGCGCTCAGGGGCGTGCTGGAGCTGCGCTGACCGGGGGCTCCCGGATCAGCAGCCACGACAGGTAGATCGCCAGGGCGAACAGGGGCACCCCCATCGCCACGCGCGCCACGCCGAGCGCCGCGACCGCATCGGCGAAATACAGCGGCACCTGCACCACGAGGCGCAGGCTGAACATCGCCACCCAGATCCAGCTGACGCGGCTGTAGAGCTTGAGCTTCGAGGGGTCCTTGCGCCACGCCGTGCCCTTCTGCATCGCGGTCTCGAGGATCAGGCCGATGAGCGGCCAGCGCACGAGGATCGAGATCATGTACCCCGCGGCGTAGACGCCGTTGATCAGCAGGCCGGGGAGGAAGAAGTCCTCGGCGTTGCCGGTACGCGAGACGACGAAGGCCGAGATCGCCAGCCCCGCCATGCCGGCGAGCGCGAACTGGATGGTCTCCTTGCGGGCGATCCGCGCGAGCGCGAACAGTCCGCCGACGACCGCGGCGATGATCGCGGCCGTGGTCGGCTCCTGGCCGGCGACCGAGTACGCGATGACAAAGACGACCGCCGGCGCGGCGGACTCGGCGATGCCCAGCGGTCCGCCGAGCGCCTCGTGGATCGCCGGGCCGGGCCCGGGATCGTCGGCGTGCGTGGACTGGATGAGGGGATGTTCGGTCATGCGGCGACGTGCAGTGTCGCAGGCGTGAGCACGCGCTCGACGGTGGCGATCACGAGATCGCGCTCGCGCTTGACGCGCGGGTACATGAAGCGCAGGACGCGTCAGCCTTCGCCTGCAGTTCGACGTCCCGCCGGCGATCGGGTTCGAACGCGGCGCGGGACAGGTGAAACCCGGCGCTGTCGAAGATGGTGCCGCTACAGCGCCAGCGCCAGCGGCTGCTCGAGCAACTCGCGCACGCGGCGCAGGAACAGCGCGCTGTCGGCGCCGTAGAGGATGCGGTGGTCGCTGGCGAGCGTCATCGCCATCGTGTGGCCGGAGACGATCTCGCCGTCGCGCACCACCGGCCGCGCGGCCAGCTCGCCGACGGCCAGGATGGCGGCCTGCCCGGGGTTGATCACGGCGGTGAAGTGCGCCACCCCGTACATCCCGAGGTTGCTCACCGTGAACGTGCCACCCGACACCTCCGGCGGCGTGATCGTGTTCTCGCGGACCTTCGCCGCGAGCGCACGCGTCTCACGGCCGATCTCGCCGAGCGAGCGCGCGTCTGCGTCGAAGATCACCGGGACGACCAGCGACTCCGGGGCCGCGACCGCGATCCCGATGTTCACCCGTCCGTACTGCTCGAACGCACCGTCCTTGTAGGCGCCGTTCACGCGCGGGTGCTCGCGCAGGGCGAGCGCGCAGGCCTTCACGACCATGTCGTTGTACGAGGGCGGTGGCGCGTCTCCGGCGATCGCCTTCAGCTGGGTCCGCAGGTCGACGGCCGCGGTCATGTCGACCTCGGTCGT
Organism: Solirubrobacteraceae bacterium; assembly: GCA_051306365.1. GTDB lineage: Bacteria > Actinomycetota > Thermoleophilia > Solirubrobacterales > Solirubrobacteraceae > Svornostia. The sequence goes on along the minus strand of JBPPNC010000188.1, from coordinate 5,654 downwards.
GACCTCGAAGCTCGGGATGGTCGCCCTTGACTCCGCCATGCGCCGGGCGATGACCTGCTGCACGCGGGACGGTTCGGTGGTGGTGACGTCGCCGCGGTTCGTGCCGCGCTCGGTGACGGCGCCGGCCGGAGCGGGCGCAGGAGTCGCGGCATTCGGCGCAGCGGCTGGGGCCGCACCCGTCGATGCCGCCTCGACATCGGCCCGGACGATCCGCCCGCCGGGCCCGGTGCCGGTCACCCCCCGAAGGTCCACCCCCCGGTCCTGTGCAACGCGCCGTGCGACCGGTGACGCCTTGATGCGCTCGCCGTCCGCGCCGGCGGGCGACGCGGGGGCCGGCCCCGTGTCGGTGAGCGTCTCGCGCGCGCCGCTGCCGGGTGCCGCGCCGTCGGCGGGCGTCGCCGCATCGGCCGCCTCGTGGTCGGCGACGGCGGGCGGGGCTGCGGGGTGGCCGCCGCTCTCGGCCTCGCGTCCCTCGGCGGGCTCAGCTGCTGCTGCCGCGGGCGCGGCGCTCGCGCCGTTCGGCTCCTCACCTGCGCCGAGCAGGCGCGCGATGACCTCGCCGATGGGCAGCGTGGCGCCCTCCTGCGCGACGATCTCGAGCACGCCTGCGGCGTCGGCCTCGTACGTCATCGTCGCCTTGTCGGTCTCGATCTCGGCGAGCTCCTCACCGCGGGCGACCTCGTCGCCGTTGGCCTTGAGCCAGCGCAGGATCGTCCCCTCCTCCATGGAGTCCGAGAGCCGAGGCATCACGATGTCGGGCACGCCCTCAGCGTACCGGCCGCTACGCCGGCAGCAACCGCGCACCCATGAGCGCCGCCGCGTCCCGCGGTGGCGCCGCGGGGGCGAAGAGCCAGCCCTGGCCCAGGTCGCAGCCGAGTTCCGCGAGCACATGCAGCTGCTCGGGGGTCTCGATTCCCTCGGCGACCGTCGTCATCCCCAGCGCGTGAGCGAGTCCGATCACGGCCTCGGCGATCGACGCGTCGCGCTTCTCCCGGCCGAGACCCTGCACGAACGCCTTGTCGAGCTTCAGCACGTCGATCGGGAACCACCGCAGGTGCGACAGAGACGTGTAGCCCGCGCCGAAGTCGTCGATCGCCAGCCGCACCCCGAGGGCCTTCAGCTCGGTCAGCCGCGCGCTGATCTCCGGGCCGGCGCTCATGACTGCGGTCTCGGTCAGCTCGAGCCACAGCGCGTCGCCGGGCAGGCCGGATTCGTGCAGCGCGTCGAACACCGTGCCGACGATGTCGGACTGCGCGAGCTGGCGCGGCGAGATGTTCACCGACACCGTGATCTGGTTGTACCCGCGGGCCCGCCAGCGAGCGGCTTCGATGCACGCCTCGCGCAGCACCCACGCGCCGACCGGGACGATCATCCCGGTGTCCTCGGCGAGGGGGATGAACGTGTCGGGACAGAGCATGCCACGCTCGGCGTGCTCCCACCGCGCAAGTGCCTCGAACGCAATGATCTCGCCGGTCTCGATGGATGCCATGGGCTGGTAGTGCAGGCGCAGTTCGCCCCGTTCGGCGGCGCGGCGGAGCGCGTTCTCCAGCCCGAGCCGCTCGCGGGCGTGGGCGCGCATGGCGGCGTCGAACAGCTCGAACCGGCCGCGGCCGAGATCCTTCGCGCGGTACATCGCGGCGTCGGCGTCACGCAGCAGGCCGTCGGCGCTGTCGCCGCGCCCGCCAGAGAGGGCGATGCCGACGCTCGTGTTGACGAACAGCTCGTCGGCGCCCTCGAGCTGGAACGGCTCCCGGAAGACCTCGACGATGCGCTGCGCGATGGCGACGGCCTCGAGCTCGCCGATGACGTCCTCGCAGAGCACGGTGAACTCGTCGCCGCCGAAGCGCGCGACGGTGTCCCCGGGACGCAGCACGTTCTGCAGCCGGCGCGCGACCTCGCACAGCAGCCGGTCGCCCACCGCGTGGCCGAGCGAGTCGTTGACGAGCTTGAACCGGTCGAGGTCCAGGAAGTAGACGGCGATCGACGCGGGCTTGCGGCGGCGCGAGCGGCGCAGCGCGAGGTCCAGGCGGTCGCTGAAGAGGATGCGGTTCGGCAGGCCGGTGAGCGCGTCGCGCATCGCCAACCGGGTGAGCTCGAGCTCGGCCTCCTTGCGCGTGCTGATGTCGCGGGTCACGGCGACGATCTCGGTGGGCGTCGGGCTGTCCTCCGCTGCCACGCCGCGCAGTGTCGACTCGAACCAGCGGAGTTCACCGTCGCCGCACTTCAGGCGGTAGGACGCCGTCGCCCGTCCGCCCCCCTGCGCCTTCGTGAAGGCCTCGCCGAGGAGCGCGAAGTCCTGCTCGTGCACGAGTTCGAACGGCGTCCGGCCGAGGAGATCCCTGGGGGCGATCCCGATCAGCGTCTGGCACGCCGGTGACGCGTAGCGGTACGTCCCGTCCGGGGCGTGACGCGAGAGGAAGTCGCTGGAGTGCTCGGCGAGCATCCGGAACTCCGCCTCGCGGGTGGCGAGCGCCTGCCGGGCCTCTCGCTCGGAGGTCACATCCTCCATGGAGCCGACCCACGCGGTGATGATGCCCTCGCGATCGTGGACGGGCCCGGTGGTCACGTCGACCCAGCGGATCGAGCCGTCGGCGCGCATCACGCGGAACTCGACGCGTATCTCCTCGCCCTGGCGCAGCCGCGTGCGGGCCAGGTCCAGCGCGGCCTCGCGGTCGTCGGGGTGGATCGCGTCGGTCCACCCGTCTCCGAGCTGGTAGGTGAGCGAGAGCCCGAAGATCCCCTGCATGCCCGCGTTCGACCAGCGCAGCTTCCCGCGCGGGCTCATGAGGAAGACACCGTGCGGGGAGTGGGTTGCGAGTGTGCGGAACCGGCGTTCGCTGGCGGTCAGCGCCTCTTCGGTGAGCTTGCGCTCGCTGATGTCGAGAATCTGCGCGACTGCGTACTGCGGCCTGCCGTCTTCGTAGACGAGGCTGCCGGTGACCAGTAACCAACCGGACATTCCGTTGTCGCGTTCCCAGCGCCGCTCGGCCTGGAAGCGGTCGAGCCCGCCTTCGCGCATCCGCAGGGCGTTGGCGAGGTCCTCCTGCACGCCGTCGTATCCCAGCTCGTAGAACGGCCGGCCCTCGACGCGCTCGCGGGGGACCCCGAGATGCTCCGCGAAGGCTCGGTTCACGCGCATGAGCTTCCCGTCGAGGTCGACGAGGGCCGTCCCGACCGGGGCATGCTCAAAGGCCTGGGCGAAGCCGGCATCCGTGTGCAGCGGCATCTGGAGATCCATTGTCCCGGCGACTTCAGTCATGAGGCCGGAGAGTGGACGAATGACCGACATGCACCCTCAGCATCGGCACATTTCGAGATTCCTTGAGCCCGTGGACGGACGGTGCGGGGCGTCCGTCGGTTCTGCTAGTCGAGATACTGTCCCGCGTCTGTGTGCCATGACGAAGCGCCAGCAGGAGACGCGTGCGGCGCGGCGCGAGACGGCGCACGGTCTGGCGATCCACACCACATCGCAGATCCGAAGGGGTCCCGGTGGAGCTGCTGCCGGACTGATTGCTCGGGCGCTTTGCCGAGAACCGCGCCGACCGGCTTCACCCGCTGATGCCGCTGCTGCTCTACCACTCGTGCGCCGAGCAGGGCCTGCCGTTCAAGCATGCCGAGGAGGCGGAAGACCCGGTACTGCGCGCTCGGCACCACCGTCCGCCGGCGGGAGCAGCTGGTCACCGAGCACGCGCTCGGGTTCCCGCACGCGATCCCTCGCACGGGTCAGGTGGCTCGATGCGCGGCTGCGGGGTGTCGGCCGGCGGCCGGCGGCACACCTCGACGTGCGTGCCTCCAGCAGGAGCCAGAAGCTCTCCCGCTCCGGCGCGGTGACGTCGAAGCGCACGACGGTCCACTCGTCGGGAAGCGTCGTGCGGTCGAGCTTGCGGCTCAGCCCCCACATGACCTTCGTCGCGTCGAAGCCCTCGGGCGACAGCTCGATCCACGTCTCGCCCCAGGTCCCGAGTGCGGCGCAGACCGGGGCGAGCTCGTAGCCCGACTCCGTCAGCCCGTAGACGATCCGGCCGCCGTCGGTCCCCCGGCGCTCGACGACCCCGCGTCCGCGCGACCGCGGAGACGCTGGCCGCCGGCGCTACGTGACGACCCGCCGCCAAGGCGGGCGCGCCTGGCGCGTCCACGCGCGCAGCACCCACTCCAGCGGTCCGAACGCGTGGCCGGACATCCACCAGCGGCTGACGATCAGCTGCACGGCGAAGATCGCGCACACCACCGCGGCGACGGCCGGCGCGGAGAGCTCGCCGACGAGCTCGAAGCCGTACGCCGTGAAGATCACCCCGAGCAGCACTGACTGCCCGACGTAGTTCGTCAGCGCCATCCGGCCGGCGGGCGCCAGCCACGCCATCACGGCGGCGCCCACGTCCGGGCCCGCGAACCACCGCAGCGCCAGCGCGATGTACGCACCGCTGAGCACCGGGCCGGTCAGCGCGAGCAGCCCGAAGGCGAGCGCGTCCGCGGCCGCTCCTCCATCGGTCTGCATGAGCACCGCGTAGACGAGCGAACCCGCCAGGCCCACCGGCAGCCCGACGACGAGCATCCGGCGCACCAGCGGCGCGTTCGCCGCCGGGTCGCTCAACAGCCGGCGGTCGGCGGCGATCAGGCCGAGGAGCATCATCGCCAGCGCCGTCGGGCCCTGGCCGAGCAGCACCGTCACGCCGATCGACAGGTACGTCCCGGCGTGCTCGGCCAGCACCGTCCCGGGTGTCCCCTCGTAGTTCAGGACCGTCTGCAGCGCGTCCTCGCCGAGATCGGCGGTGCCCCACGCTGCGCCGAGCACGACCCAGAAGAGCGTCGCGATCCCGATGAGCACCACCGCGGCATGAACGGGTCGCCGCGCGTCCCAGGCGAGCAGCACGAAGCCGAGGATCGCGTACGTCGTGAGGATGTCGCCCGGCCAGAACACCATCCCGTGGATGGCACCGATGAAGAACAGGCCCCACAGCCGCCGGCGCATCCGCCGCTCGAAGTCGGCCCCCTCGCGTGCGACGGCTTCGCGCATCAAGGCGAAGCTGTAGCCGAACAGGAACGCGAACAGCGGATAGAACCTGCCCTCGAACAGCAGGCCGACGACGAACCGCGTGGCGTCGCCCGGTGGGGTCGCGATCGCCAACGGGTCGGCGTAGTACCACGCGTTGACCATGCAGATGCCCAGCAGCGCGAGGCCACGCAGGGCGTCGGCGGCGAGGACGCGCGTCACTCGCCGAACAGCGCGAGGACCGCTTCGACGACCTGCGGTTCGTGCGGGAACGCGATCTGCTCGAGCGGCTTGCTGTACGGCATCGGGACGTCCGCGCCGGTCACGCGGCCGATCGGCGCGTCGAGCCAGTCGAACGCCTGCTCCTGGATGAGCGCGGCGAGGTTCGCGCCCACCCCGCCGTGCGGCCAGCCCTCCTCGACGATGAGGCAGCGGTTCGTCTTGCGGACCGACTCGAGGATCGTGTCGAGGTCCAGCGGGCGCAGCGTGCGCGGGTCGATGATCTCCGCCTCGACGCCGTGCTCCTGGCTGAGCGTCTTGGCCGCGCGCATGGCGGTCAGCGCCATCCGCGAGATGCCGACGATCGTCACGTCGGAGCCCTCGCGGCGGATCGCGGCCTCGCCGAAGCGCACGGTGTGGTCCTCCACGTCGGGCACCTCGCCGC
>JBPPNC010000187.1:0-4735 GCA_051306365.1 Solirubrobacteraceae bacterium | reverse complement strand
CCTCGACCCGCACCGGGATGTCGAGGTCGGCGACCATGCGCTGCACGAGGAACAGCTGCTGGGCATCCTTCTGTCCGAAGGTCACGACGTCGGGCGTGACGATGTTCAGGAGCTTCGCGACGACGGTCAGCACGCCGTCGAAGTGGCCGGGGCGGGAGCGCCCCTCGAACATGCCGCCCACGGGGCCTGCGTGCACGGTCGTGCCACCGGGACCATCCGGGTACATCTCGTCCACGGAGGGGTGGAAGACGTAGTCGACGCCCTCCTCGGCGAGCCGGTCGAGGTCGGCTTCGAGGGTGCGCGGGTACTTGGCGAGGTCCTCGCCGGGACCGAACTGGGTCGGGTTGACGAAGATCGAGACGACGCGCACGTCGGCGAGCGCGGCGACGGTGCGCACGTGCTCGATGTGCCCGTCGTGCAGCGCGCCGAGCGTCGGGGTGAGCGCGATCGTGCGCCCCTCGCGCCGCAGGGTGGCCGTCGTCTCTCGCACGCCCGCGATCGAATCGATCACGACGGGCCTCGTCGCCGCAGTCACGTGGTGCCTCCTCGCCGGCAGGGGACATGGCCGACCCTTCGATGCTAGCCGTGCGGGAGGTCGGCGCCCGCCGCGCCGAGCGCGGTCTCGACCGAGGAGCGCAGCAGCGGCCCGAGCACGTTCGCGGGCGCCTCCACCCCGAGGTCGGCCAGCAGACCCGTGGACTGCCGCACGATCTCGGCCGAGAAGCTCGTGGCCGTCGCGACCGCCTCGGCCCACGTACCGCGGTCCGCCTCGGCGATCACGACCGGTTCGGCACCCATCTCCACGACGAGGGCCTGCGCGATCGGCAGCACGGCGTTCGGCGCGGTGACGGCGCACCAGCTCTCCCGCAGGCGCACGAGGTCGAGGCTCGTGCCCGTGAAGACCATCGCGGGATTGATGGCGAGCGGGATCGCGCCGGCCCGCGTCGCTGCGGCGAGCGGCGAGATCCCCACCCCGGGCGCGGTGTGGAGCACGAGCTGCCCGGGCAGCCATGCCCCCGTCGCGGCGAGCCCGGAGACGAGCGGCTCCAGCTCCGGCTCGGGGATCGCGAGGATCACGAGTTCGCTGCGCTCGATGAGCTCGGGGATGCCCAGGATAGGCACGCCCGGCAGCATCGCCTCTGCGCGTTCGCGGTTGGCCTCGCTCAGCGTCGCGATCCCGACGATCGCGTGACCGGCGCCCGCGAGCGCGGCCGCGATGACCGGCCCGACACGTCCGGCACCGACCACGCCGATGCCGAGCCGCCCCGCGCGGCTCACGCCGGGGCCTCACGCCAGCGGTGGCTCGTGTCCGAGTTCGCGGAGGCGACCGCGGCATCCGCGATCCGACCGAAGCAGCGCACGGCCTCGTCGGCGTCGATCGCGCCGAGGGCGGCCGAGACCGGACCGGCGACCGTGTGCAGCCGGAAACCCGCCAGTCGCAGGGCCCGCAGCACGGGGCCCTGCCGCAGCGAGACGCTCTGGATGCGCGCCTGTGGCACGATCACGAGTTCGCGCCAGATCGCTCCGCGGCGCAGCAGCACGATGCCGGGGCGAAGCGCGAAGCCGTTGCGGCGGCGGGAGAACCAGCGCAGTGCGCGTGCCCTCGGCGGCGAGATCACGAAGCCGCCGTCGCCACCCGCCCCGCGCAGGCCCTGCTCGATCACCTCGTCCTGCGCGATCCCGGGCAGCACCAGCTCGAGCACCTTGCGCACGTCGGCGAGGTTGCCCACCGGCAGGATCGTCGTGTTGGCCTGGCCCGCGCCACCCTGCGCCTGCGAGTGCGAGGCGCGGTTGATCTTGATCTCCCACCAGCCGAACGGCCGCCAGATGAGCGGCTGACTGACCCGCACGGCGTGGATGCGTCCCGGCGGCAGGGTCTCGTTGCTCGTCGTGAACAGGCCGTGGCCGACGCGGACGCCATCGGGGGTGGCCGCGATCGAGTAGCGCAGCGACTTGGTGATGCGCGACAGGTAGTAGCCGCCGAAGCCGATCATGACCGGGACGAGGGAGAACAGCAGGTAGCCGGAGCGCACGAGTCCGAGACTGAGGCCCACGACGAGCCCGATGACCGCGAGCACCATCGGCAGGGCATTGAGCGCGATCGATCCGACGAGCCGGCCCGGGTGCAACTGCACGACGGACTCCGGTGGGACGGTGGTGGGGTCGAGCTCGGGCGCGAGCAGCTCGTTCACCCGTCGCTCGAGCGTGCCGGCGGCGGCCGGACTCGCGGGCTCGTCCCGTTCCCGCGTGCCCGAGGCGAGTTGCAGGATGTCGCGGCGCAGCTCATCCGCAGCCACCGAGCCGAGGTAGGCCAGCGAGACGTTCGCGTCTTGCCCGGCGACGTTGACCTCGAGGCGGGCGGCGCCGAAGAGCCGCGCGAGAAACGGGCGCACGATGTTGATGCCCTGGATGCGATCGAGTCGGCCGCGGCGCTGCGTGCGGAACAGGATGCCGCTGCGCACCTCCACGAGTTCGTTCGTGATGCGGAAACTGTGCATGCGCCACGAGAGCCAGAATCCCCCGATCGTGAGCAGGAGCCCGCCGAGCACGACGAGCAGCACGAGCCCGAGCAGCCCGTTCTCGAACAGGTACTCGATGGGTTCGACCTCGTCGCGTGGGCCGCCGATGAGCACTTCGATCCACAGGTCGCGCAGGTTGACGAGCACGATGCCGAGGATCGCGACGAACGCGATGCCGCCGCGCAGCAGCGGCGTGGCCGGGTGCAGCCGGTGCCACTGCCCGTCGGCCAGGCGCGAGCCGAAGGGCGGTGCTGCCGCCCGCTCGGCCTCCGGCTCGCTCACAGCCCGGCCCGGCGGCTCTCGGCGAGGGCGACGAGTCGGTCGCGCAACTCCTCCGCCTCGGCCTCGGGCAGCCCTGGGACGACGACGTTGGTCGCCGCCGCAGCCGTCACGAACTTGAGTTCGCTGAGCCCGACCGCCCGGTCGAGCGGGCCGCGGTTGATGTCGACGAGCTGCATGCGCCCGTACGGCACCGCGACGAAGCGCTGGAACATGAGGCCCTTGCGGAACAGCAGGTCGTCCTCACGCAGGCGGTAGCCGATCGCCCGCACCCGGCGCGGCGTCAGCGCGAGCGTGACGACGAAGATCACGGCGAGCGAGGCGGGCAGCGCCCAGAACCAGACGATACCCGTGAGCAACGCCGGCACCGAGGTGGCCGCGAGCGTGACGACCGCGCCGATGAGGGTGCCGCCGAGGTCGACCCACACGTACTTGGGCGAGACCCTCCGCCATTCACCGGGGATGTCCATCGGGGTCACGGGGTTCCTCGCGTCACAGCGTTCCTCGGGTCTCGGGGAGGCCGGTTCGATCCTCGTCGTCCGGGGGGATCGTGCACCAGTGCTCGGCGATGAGCCCGGCGACGAGCAGGAGGATCGCGCCGACCGCGGTCGCGATCGAGCCCGCGGGCGGCAGCACGGAACGCGTCACGAGGTAGCCGACGACGCCGGTGCCGCCACCGGCCAGAATCGCGCCGCTGAGGCTTGAGGCTTTCGCGAGCATGACGACCCGCGTGGCGTAGAAGGGGTCGACCCGGGCACCGGCCACCCGGCGGGAGACCCGCCACACGGGCCACGCCATCGCGACGATGATGACGCCGATGAGCACCAGCGCGACCGCGAGCGTGAACGGGGGGATGAGCACGGGGCGGCCACCCGTCGCGAGCGCGACCTGGGTGAACCACAGCACCGTCGCGCCGAGCACGGCGAGCAGCACGAGAGTGAGGGGCTTGGTGCGGGTCACAGCAGCGGCTCCGCCGGGTAGTCGTCGGGCATCCGGGCGATCAGCGCGTCGATGCGGCCGAGGCCGGCCAACTCGGCATCCGGGTCGACCTGCAGCCACGGGCCGAGCACGAAGTCGCGGACGCCGGCCCGGGGGTGCGGGATCGTCAGGCCCGGCGAGTTGATGGTCTGGCCGCCGAACGTGATGATGTCGAGGTCGAGGGTGCGATCGCCCCAACGCTCCTCGCGCACGCGGCCGTGGGCTGTCTCGATCCCGGTGAGGGCGGCCAGCAGTTGATGCGGTTCGAGGAGCGTCTCGACGGCGACGACCGCGTTGAGGTAGGTGGGGGCATCCGTGTCCACCCCCTCCGGTTTGAGGGCGGGGGTCTGCACGAGCCCGGACGCCGCGGTGACCACGACGCCTGGCAGGGCGGCGATGTCGCGCACGGCGTCGCGGATCGTCGCCTCCCGGTCGCCGAGATTGCTCCCGAGCGCGAGGATCGCCGTGGTCGAGGTCGTCACCTGGCGAATCCCACGGGCTGCGATCGCTCGGAACGCGCGCGGACGATGCGCACCGAGACGTCCTCGAAGGGCACGGCGATCGGCGCGGTCGGCTTGTGCACGGTGACGGTCACGACCGCCGCGCGATCGTGGGCGAGCACGACCGCGGCGACGCGCTCTGCGACGGTCTCGATGAGGTCCACCGGGTCGCGCTCGACCGCGGCGACGACCTCCTCGGCGAGCACGCCGTAGTGGATCGTGCGATCCAGGTCGTCGGAGAGCGCGGCGTCGTGGAAGTCCAGGCCCACCGTCACGTCGATCACGAAGAGCTGACCGACGCGCCGCTCCTCGTCGAGCACCCCGTGGTTGGCGGCGGCCCGCAGCCCGGTGAGCGTGATCTCGTCGAGGGGATTCATGAGCTCCTTCCGTCGCTGAACGCCTGCCACGCGGCCAGTGCCACGCGCGTCGATGCCACATCGTGCACGCGCACGGCCCACA
>JBPPNC010000156.1:0-3645 GCA_051306365.1 Solirubrobacteraceae bacterium | reverse complement strand
GCGGGCGCCGACCCTGCCGCGCGGCCCGAGCGCTACCTGCCGCTGCTGCGAGACGCCGACGTGCTCTTCGCCGTGCCAGCCGCGCTGGACGCGCTGCTGCGGTTGGATGCCACAGAACCCCGCCTGCGCACGCTTCTGATCGGCGGCGCCCCGGTGCTCCGCCCCCTGCTTGAGCGCGCCCGCGCCCGCTTCCCCGGCACGGCGATCCGCGCGATCTACGGTATGACGGAGATCCTCCCGGTCGCGATCGCGGACGGCGACGAGAAACTCGCCTTCGAGGGGCCGGGCGACCTCGTCGGGCAGCTCATGAGCACCGTCGAGGCGACGATCGTCGACGGCGAGCTCGTGCTCGCGGGGGAGGGCCTCGCCCTCGGCTACCTCGGGCAGCCCCCGCTGGAACGACTCGCGACCGGCGACCTGGCGCGGCTCGACGGTCGCCGTCTCGTGCTCGCGGGCCGGGCCAAGGACATGTTCATCCGCGGCACCACCAACGTCTACCCCGGCCTTTACGAACCCGTCATCGCGGGACTGCCGGGCGTGGACGACGCCGCCCTCGTCGGCGTCCCAGACGAGATCGGCGACGACGCGATCGTCCTCGCCTTCCTCGGCACCGCCGAGCCGGAGGCCATCGCCCGTGCCCTGCCCGGCCTCATCGACGCCGGCGCACTGCCCGACCGCATCGTGCGCGTGTCGGCCCTGCCGCGCAAGGGTCGAAGCAGCAAGCTCGATCGCGCGGCCCTCGCGGAGTCGCTGCGAGCGGGGGCGCCGCGAGCGGAGGCGCCGGGATGAGGGGCGCTGCGATGAGGGTCGCGGTCACGGGTGCCGCGGGGTTCGTGGGCGGCGCGGTCGCGCGCGCCCTCGCCGAGCGCGGGCACCACGTCACGGCCTTCACGCGTCGGGAGTGGGACATCACCAAGGGTCCGATCGACGGCCGCGCCGACGCCGTCGTGCACAGCGCCGCGCTCGCCGACGACTGGGCTCCGCTTGGCGCTGCGATGCTCGCCAATGTCATCGGCACGCGCAACGCCGTCGCGAGCTTCCCGGGCGCACGCATCGTGCACCTCTCGACCTCGAGCGTGTACGACGCCTTCGCGGCGAACGTGAACGTGCGTGAGGACGCGGCCCCGGTCGAGCGGTTCCTCAGCACCTACTCCGAGACCAAGACCCTCGCCGAGGCGGAACTCGGGCACGACGCCGTCGTGCTTCGCCCGCACGCCGTCTACGGCCCGGGGGACCGCACGCTCCTGCCGCGCATCCTCGCCGGCATCCGCGGTCGCCGCCTCGTGCTGCCGAGCGGCGCCGAGGTGCACCACACGCTCACCCACATCGACAACCTCGTGGACGCCGTCGAACTCTCCCTCACCGGTCCGCCCGGCACCTACAACGTCGGGGACGACACCGACGTGCTCCTCTCGGCGGTGCTGCACGAGTTTCTGGGCCGTCGAGGGCGGCGGGATGTCGCGCTCACGAGCATCCCGTACCGCGCAGCCTTCGCCGCCGCCGCCGCCCTCGAGACTGCCGCGCGCCTATCCGGCCGCCGCCCGCGGCTGACCCGCTACGCGGTCAGCCAGCTCGGGCTGGAGCGCACGCTCGACCTCACCGCGGCCCGCGAGCACCTCGGCTACCGCCCGCGGCCGACGAGCCTCGAGGGTGCCGAGCGCTGGTGAAGTACGCTCGTTCGCAGGACACCGACACCCACCGCATGGAGGACCGCTGCCGATGACCGCCGTCGCCGAGCACGCTCACCGCACGACGCTGCGCCGCCGCATCAAGCTCATCGTCGCGATCACGATCGGCTACAACCTCATCGAGGCGATCGTCGCTCTCGCGGCCGGCACGGTCGCATCCTCGGCCGCGCTCGTCGCATTCGGGCTCGACTCGGTGATCGAGGTGCTCTCGGCCGCGGCGGTCGCGTGGCAGTTCACCCGCAAGGATCCCGAGCGCTGGGAGCTCGGCACGCTGCGGGTCATCGCCGTCGCCTTCTTCGCGCTCGCCGCCTTCGTGAGCGTCAACGCGATCCTCTCGCTCGCCGGCGCGGTCGAACCCGAGCACAGCCCGGTCGGGATTGTGCTCGCGACCGTGAGCCTCATCGTGATGCCCTTCCTCTCGCTCGCGGAGTACCGAACGGGCAAGGAGCTGGGCTCGGCCACCGCGATGGCCGACTCGCGCCAGACGCTCATCTGCGGTGCGCTGTCGGGCGCGGTGCTGCTCGGCCTGGTGCTCAACTCGCTCTTCGGTTGGGCCTGGGCCGATTCGGTCGCGGCCCTCGTCATCGCCGTGTTCGCCGTGCGCGAGGGCGTGGAGGCATGGAAGGGCGATGCCTGCGCTACCTCGGTCGGCATGATCCTCGAAGGCGAGGAGCACGACCAGCACGACCACGACCACGACCACGACGACCACCAACACTCGTGAGCGACGACCACGGGCACGACACCGCCACGGCGGGTCGCGGACGCATCGCCGCAGCCCTGGCGATCACCGCATCGGTGTTCGCGGCCGAGATCGTCGGGGCCATCGTCACCGGGAGCCTCGCACTGCTCGTCGACGCCGCGCACATGCTCACGGATGCCGGGGGCCTGACGATCGCCCTCGTCGCCGCGTCGCTCGCCGGTCGGCCCGCCACGGCGCGCCGCACCTGGGGCTGGCAGCGGGCCGAGGTGCTCGGCGCGACGGCGCAAGCCGCCGTGCTGCTCGCCGTCGGGGTGTTCGTCGTCATCGAGGCCGTCCAGCGGTTGTTCGCACCACCGGAGATCGATGGCGGACTGCTGGTGATCTTCGGCTTCGTCGGGCTGGTGGCGAATGTGGCATCCATCGCCGTGCTCATGGGCGGCCGCAAGCAGAACCTGAACCTGCGGGCGGCGTTCCTGGAGGTGCTCAACGACGCGCTGGGTTCGGTCGCGGTGATCGTCGCCGCGGTCGTCATCGCCTTCACCGGCTTCGCCTACGCGGACTCGATCGCGGCGATCCTCATCGGTCTGCTCATCGTGCCTCGCGCCATCCTCCTGCTGCGCGCGACGGTCAATGTGCTGCTCGAGTCGACGCCGAAGGGGCTCGACCTCACCGACGTGCGCGAACACGTGCTCGAGCTGCCACACGTGGTCTCGGTGCACGACCTGCACGTCTCGCAGATCTCCACGGGGCTTCCGGTGCTCACCGCCCACGTCGTCGTCGACGACGAGTGCTTCTACGACGGCCACACCACGCGGCTGCTCGACCAGTTGCAGCACTGCGTCGCGGAGCACTTCGACGTGCAGATCGAGCACTCGACCTTCCAGCTCGAGCCGGCCGGGCACGCCGCGCACGAGCACCCGACGCACGATTGAGCGCCGGCTCAGATTTTTTGCACGATGAGACTCTCGTACGCCGGGATGAGCACCCTGCGCCCGTAGCGCCGCGACACGACGCGGAACGGCCGCCCGTCACCGATGAGCAGCTCGATGATCTTCGTGAGCTCGGCGCGCGCGAGCGGCCCGCCCAGGCACAGGTGCCGGCCGGCCCCGAACCAGAGCTGCCGGTTCTGCGGGATGTACCCGCGATCGACCCGGTACTCGCCCGCGAGGTTGTTCGCGGTCCAGGTCAGCACGACGATGCGTTCGCCCGCGCGCAGGGTGCGCCCGCCCAGCTGCAGGTCGGCGAGCACCGAGC
>JBPPNC010000147.1:0-52747 GCA_051306365.1 Solirubrobacteraceae bacterium | reverse complement strand
CGTCCAGACCGCGCGCTGGATCGTCCGTCCCACCACCCTGCTCGACAGAGCGCGGCGGGACTGCGGAGATGTCGTCACGCTGAACTTCTTCCCCGCCGGCCGGTTCATCCTCACGAGCGACCCCGTGGACGTCCGCCGGCTCTTCACCGCCCCGCCCGACGACGTCCCCACCGCGACGGGCAACAGCCCCATCGGCCCGCTCGTCGGCGAGCACTCGCTGCTCACGCTCAACGGCCGTGAGCACCTGCGCCAGCGCAAGCTGCTGCTGCCCTCGTTCCACGGCGACCGGCTGAGGGCCTACGCGGACATCATCGAGACCGAAGCCCACGCGCGGATCGACACCTGGCAGCCGGGGACCGAGATGCGGCTGCAGCCGCACATGTCGGCGATCACGCTCGAGGTCATCCTGCGCGCGGTGTTCGGGGTCGAGGACGCCGCTCGCCACGAAGCGCTGCGCGCCGCCATCGAGGACCTGATCCTCGTCACCGCGTCGCCGAAGGCGATCTTCACCGCCATCATCAGCACGCAACGGGGGCGGCTCGTCGGCCCGATGAAGGCCAAGATCGCGGCCATGGACACCCTGCTGTACGAGGAGATCGCCAGCCACCGCGCCCACGGTGCGCTCGAGGAGCGCGAGGACATCCTCAGCCTCATGATGTGCGCGCAGGACGAGGACGGTCATGCGATGACCGACATTGAGCTGCGCGACGAACTCGTCACGCTGCTGCTGGCCGGCCACGAGACGACGGCGACGTCGTTGTCCTGGGCGATCGAGCGGTTGCTGCGCACCCCGCACGCGCTCGAGCGCATCACAGCGGACCCGGACGACGACGCGTACCTCGACGCCATCGTCTACGAGACCCTGCGCTCGCGCCCTGTCGTCCCGATCATCGGCCGCACGCTGCGCGTCCCGATGATGTTCGGTGAGTACGAGATCCCGGTGGGCTCCTTCGCCGGCGCGAGCCTCTACGGCACGAATCACAACCCGGCGGTCTACGAGGACCCAACGGCTTTCCGGCCCGAGCGGTTTCTCGACCGCAAGCCCGACACGTACGCGTGGATCCCGTTTGGCGGAGGCGTGCGCCGCTGCATCGGCGCGGCGTTCGCCCAGATGGAGATGAAGATCATCCTGCGGGCGATGCTCAGCCGGGCGCGGCTCGAGGCCGTCGATCCGCGGCCCGAGCGCGTGCGGCGGCGCAACATCACGTTCGTCCCGGAGCACGGCACGACCGTGCGTGTGCGGGCGGTCGACCGGACACCGGCAGGCCGCGAGCCGGTCGCCGCGTAACGACCGCAGTCGTATCCGTCCACCATCGCGAAAATGCGCGGGCGGACGGATACCATCCGAGGCGTGAGAGATCAGCCGCCCAGCACCAGCCTGTCAGGAGCGCTGGTCACCCTTCGTTTCCTCGTCCGTCCCGTCGCGGTCATGCACCGCCTCCAGCAGGAGCTGGGCGACACCTTCATGTTCGAGATCGGCGGCGTACAGGCGACCGTCATGATCACGAAGCCCGATGACGTGAAGACCGTGTTCACCGCCCCGCACGAGGACATGCCCACCGTGTCGTCCTCGACATCGCTCGGCATCCTGCTCGGCCGGCACTCGGTGCTCACGCTGAACGGCCCGCAGCACATCCGCCAGCGCCGCCTGCTCTCTCCGTCGTTCCGCGGGGACCGCCTGAAGCCGTGGGCGCCGCTCATCGAGCAGCTCACGCACGACCGCATCGATCAGTGGCGGCCCGGCCAGGAGTTCCGTCTGCAGGAGGAGATGCAGGCCATCACCTTCGACACGATCCTCGCGGTCGTGTTCGGCATGGAGGACGCCGCCCGCCAGGACGCGCTGCGCGACATCCTCATCGGCATGACCAAGCGCGCGACGAACAGCGCGCGGTCGGTCTTCGACATGGTGCTTGCCGCTCGCGGGCGCCTCGCCGGCCCGATGGCGAAGCTCGGCAAGGCGATGGACGAGATCGTCTACAAGGAGATCGCCCACCACCGCCAGATGACCGACCTCGCCGAGCGCAACGACATGCTGTCGCTGCTCATGCTCGCCGAAGACGAGGACGGCAACGGCATGACCGACGAGGAGCTGCGCGACGAGCTCGTCACGCTCCTGCTCGTCGGGCACGAGACGACGGCCACGTCGCTGGCCTGGGGCGCCGAGCGCCTGCTGCGCACGCCCGACGCGCTGGAGAAGCTCACCACCGCCCTGGCGGGCCCCGACGGGGGGGACGAGTACCTCGACGCCACCGTCAACGAGATCCTGCGCGACCGTCCGGTGGTCCCGATCATCGGCCGCGAGCTGAGGAAGCCGCTGACCCTCGACGGGTACGAGATCGGTGCCGGCGAGACGGTGAACGTCAACCTGTGGCTCGTCAACCACCGCGCTGACACGTACCCCGAGCCGTTCCGCTTCTCTCCCGACCGCTTCGTCGGCAAGCGCCCGGACACGTACGCATGGGTGCCCTTCGGTGGCGGCATCCGCCGGTGCCTCGGCGCCGCGTTTGCGGAGATGGAGATGCGGCACGTGATGCGCGTCCTCTACTCGCGGGTGCAGATGAGCACGGTCGACCCGACGCCCGAGCGTCCGGTGCTGCGCGCCGTGACGCTCGCGCCGCAGCATGGCACGAGGGTGCGGATCGAGGCGATCAAGGAGCGCCCCGAGCCGGTCATCGAAGCGGTCGAGCCGGCCGCCGCGGCGTAGCTGCCGCTACTCGGACGCGATCGGGCGCCCGAGGAACAGGTCCCGGCCGGGACCGCCCTTGGAATGCGTGCTGAACCCGTGGCGCTCGTACAACGCGAGCGCCGCAGCGTTCTCCTCGCTGGTGTCCAGCTCGACCCGGCGGCAGCCCCGCTCGGTGACCAGCTCGATCGCGAGCGTGATGAGCGCGTCACCGAGGCCGTGGCGGCGCGCATCCTCGCGGACGTAGAGGTCCTCGATCCACGCGTCCGTGGCGGCCGTCCAGATGCTGTGGCGGAACCGCAGCTGCAGGACGCCTGCGGGCGGCGAGTCGTCGTCGATTGACGCCAGCAGGAAGACGGTGTTCACGTCCTCCAGCAGCTTCTCGACACCGGCGTAGAACGCGTTGTCCGAAGGCCAGTCCGAGCCGTTGTGGTTCCGGAACGCGATGAGCAGCGACGCAGCCGTCTCGGCTTCGTGCTGCTCGGCACGCCACGCCCGGACGGGCATGGCGGCCCTACGCCTCCGGGCTCTTGATGACGGCGAGCACGTCGCCGGCGCTGACCGACTGGCCGGGCTCGATGGGGAGCTCCTCGACCACGCCGGCCTTGTGGGCGGTGATCTCGTTCTCCATCTTCATCGCCTCGATGATCGCGATGATCGCGCCCTCTTGGACCGTGGCGCCCTTCTCGACGTTCACCTTGAAGACCGTGCCCTGGAGCGGGGAGGGCAGCGTGTCGCCGCCGCCGCCACCACCACCACCAGACTTGCGTTCGCGCTTGGGCTTCTTCGCGGCAGGCACAGAGCCGTTGGCCACGGCGACCCCGCCCGCGGGCGGCGGACCGACGACCTTGACGTCAAACCGGCGGCCGCCGACCTCGACGAGGTAGTCCTGCGTGATCTTCTCGTCCTCGTCCTCGTCCTTCTCGACGGGGACGACAGGCTCGGCGGGAGCGGTCGACTTCAGCCACTCCTTGTCCTCGAGCAGGTCGTGGCAGGTGGAGCCGTTGGCCCAGTCCTCGGTCTTCAGCAGCGTCTCGTGGAACGGGATGAGGGTCGTGAGGCCCTCGATCTCGTACTCGCCGAGCGCGCGGATCATGCGGGCGGTGGCCTTCTCGCGGTCGACGTCCCAGGTGATGAGCTTGCTCACCATCGGGTCGTACATCGGCGAGACGACGCCGTTCTCGCCGACGCCGGAGTCGACGCGCACGCCCGGGCCGCTCGGCTCCTTGTACCTGCCGATGTCACCCGGGGCGGGCGCGAAGTTCTTCGCGGCGTTCTCGGCGTTGATGCGGCACTCGATCGCGTGCCCGCGCAGGACGACGTCCTCCTGCCTGATGGAGAGCGGCTCGCCTGCGGCGGCCAGGATGCCCTCGCGCACGATGTCGACGCCGGTCACCATCTCGGTGACGCAGTGCTCGACCTGCACGCGGGTGTTCATCTCCAGGAAGAAGTACTCGCCGGTCTCGGAGCTCAGCAGGCCCTCGATCGTGCCGGCGCCGACATAGTCGACGGCCTTGGCTGCGTCGACGCCGATCCTGCCGATCCGCTCGCGCATCGCCTCGTCGACGACCCACGGCGGCGCGGGGGCCTCCTCGATGACCTTCTGGTGACGGCGCTGGATGGAACAGTCACGCTCGCCGAGATGGATGACGTTGCCGTGCTGGTCGGCGAGGATCTGGACCTCGACGTGGCGCGGATTCGGGAGATACCGCTCCAGGTAGACCGTCGGATCGCTGAAGAACTTCTCGCCCTCGCGCGAGGCGCCCTCGAAGGCGTCCTGGAGCTCATCGGCCGTGAGCGCGACGCGGAAGCCCTTGCCGCCGCCGCCGCCCGCCGCCTTGACGGCGACCGGGTAGCCGATCTCGGCGTCGATGATCTTCCGAGCGTCGTCGACCGTGTCGACCGGCTCGGTGGTGCCCGGGACGATGGGCACGCCGGCCTTCTTCATCAGGTCGCGGGCACTGGTCTTCGAGCCCATGGACTCGATGGCCGACGCGGGCGGGCCGATGAACGTGACCCCGGCGTCCTCGAGCGCCTGCGCGAACGCGGCGTTCTCGGCGAGGAAGCCGTAGCCGGGATGGACGGCCTCGGCGCCGGACTCCTTGATGACCTCGAGGAGGCGCTCGACGTTGAGGTAGCTCTCGGCCGCCGTCGGCCCGCCGAGGAGATACGCCTCATCGGCGCGCTGCACGTGCAGAGCATCGCGATCCAGCTCCGAATACACCGCGACCGACGCGATGCCGAGCTCTTCGAGTGCGCGGATGACGCGGATCGCGATCTCTCCGCGGTTGGCGACCAGAACCTTGGAAAACATGCGGCGCGGGAGTGTAGTTGACACCCCGCGTTTCTTGCGGTCAGGCAAGGGGGTCGCGCACGTTTCCCGCGCGCGCGGCGCGCGGAAGCGTGACCAGGAGACGGCGGATCCGGGCCCCGTCGAGCTCCTCGACCTCGAGGGTCACGTCGGCGGCGGTGACCTTCTCACCGCGGGCCGGAAGCCGCCCCACGGAGGTGAAGACGAGCCCCGCGAGGGTGTGCGCATCCACCTCGGGGAGCGTGGTGCTGAAGGTCTCGTTGAAGTCGTCGATGGTCAGGGTGCCAGCGACGCGGAGCCGGCCGTCGGGCAGCTGCTCCACGGACGCGTCGGGCAGGTCGTACTCGTCCTCGATCTCCCCGACGAGTTCCTCCAGGATGTCCTCGACCGTCACGATGCCGAGCGTGCGCCCGTACTCGTCGGCGACGACGGCGAGCTGCTCGTGGCGCTGGCGCAGCTCCCGCAGCAGCGCGCCGAGATCCTTCGTGGGCGGGACGACGTGCACCTCGCGGCAGAGCTGGCCGATCGGCGTGGCCTCGCCGCCGGTCGCCGAGCGCGCGAGATCGCGCAGGTGGACGACGCCGGAGACGCGGTCGAGCGAGCCCTCCCCGATCGGAAACCGGCTGTGTCCGGTCTTCAGCGCCCGGGCGAACGCGTCGGCCGGGGTCAGCGCGGCGTCGAGCCAGACGAGGTCGTCGGCGGGCACGAGGACGTCGCGCGCCTCCTGGTCGGCGAAGTCGAACACGTTGTGCAGGAGCTCCTCCTGCGCGGTGGCGATGACGCCGGACCCCTCGGCCTCGTCGACGAGCTGGCGCAGCTCCTCGGAGCTCGCGACGCCTTCGCCCGCGATGACCTCGCCGATCCCGAAGGGGCGCAGCACGATCGCGGCGGAGCGCTCGAGCACGACGACGAGCGGCCGGAACGCCACCGCCAGCAGCGTGATCGACGGGGCCATGAGCATCGCCAGCCGTTCGGCCCGGTCGAGGGTGAGCGCCTTCGGCACGAGTTCGCCGAACACGACCGTGAGGTACGTGACGATGCCGAAGCTGACGAGGAAGGCGAGCCACGTCGGGATGCCGTCGCCCAGGATGTCGCGGACAAGCGGCTCTCCGAGTGCACCGGTGAGGATCCCGACGCCCGTGATGCCGACCTGGACGGTGCTGATCACGCGCACGGGCTCGTCCATGAGCTCGAGGGCGGCCGCGGCGGTGCGGCTGCCTTCGTGCGCGCGAGCGGCGAGCACGCCGCGGCGCGCCGTCACGACGCTGTACTCGCCGATGACGAAGTACGCGTTCAGGCTGACCAGCGCGAGGACGGCGAGGATCTCGAGGGCGGTGCTCACCCGGACGACGTTAGGGGCCGAGCCACGTCAGGGCGAGCGACGTGTGCTCTGCGCCTGCGTCGAGCTTCAGCGTGGTTCCACTGTTCTGCAGCACGGTGAGGGTGACCTGGTCGCCGGGCGCGAGGCGGCGGGTCGTCGCGAGCGAGAGGATCGTGGCGGCGCCCCCGGTGCTCACCGGGCGGACGGCCTCCGAGGCGATGTTCAGCGTGCCGTTGAGCACGATGGACGCGTACCGGCGGCCGCTGCCGTTCGCGCTGAACCAGGCACCGGCGCTGATCGCGTAGACGCCGGCGATCGGCGCGCGCAGCGCCGGGGCGAGGTCTCCGTGGAGGTCGAGCGGGTCGTCGATCTCGCGGTCCCACGGCACGGTCACGAGCGCATCGTTCGGCAGCTCGAGCGCGGCGGCGCGCGCCACGCGGGCGGTCGGGATCGCCGACTGCTGGTCGGGGCCCACGGCCCCGGTGGCGAGCTTGTCCGTGGTCACCGAACCGGCGGCCAGGGCGGGCGGCGCGGGCGTGGACGCCGCGGGTGTGAGCGTGCCCTTCAGGCGGTCGAGCGGGATGGTGCCCTTCTTGAGCTTGGCGCCCGTGATCGACCCGTTCGCGATGTCCGACCCGGTGATCGTGCCGCTGCGGATGTCCTTGCCGCGCAGGGCGTTGTTGCGCACGTCCCCGCTGCGGATCGAGCCATCGACGATGTTCCTGCCGGTCACGCGCAGGGCGGCGTACGACGTCCCGCCGAGCGCGATGATCAGCGCGAGCGTCGCGGTCACGTTCGCATACGAGACGTACCCGCCAAGTCGATGCAGCACCCGATGCACCCTTGTGAAAGGTACCGGTCGGGGCTGCGGTGCATGCAGGTTCCCTCCCGCACGTGATCGCCGGCGGGCGGGTCGCTCCTGGGCCCGAAGGTCGAAATGTGGGGCCCGCGGGGGCTGGCGGCCTACGCCCGCGTGACCATCCCTGCCGCGACGGTGTCGTTCGTCCCCTCGTCGATGAGGATGAACGCCCCAGTCGCGCGGTTCGCCTCATACGCGTCGGCCACGACCGGCCGTGACAGGCGCAGGCGCACGCGGCCGATGTCGTTCGCCGCCAGCTCGGGGGGCGCCGCGCCGCGGTGAAGCGTGTGGACGTCGAGGACATCGACGAGCTCATCCACGATCGCGCGTACGCTCTGCGTCCCGAGCTTGATCGCGTACTTCGCCCGCGGGCGCAGCGGCGCGTCGGCCATCCAACAGACGTCGGCCTCGACCTCACGGATCGGCCCGGGAGCGTCTGCCGCCCCGCACAGCATGTCCCCGCGGGCGACATCGACATCGTCGGCCAGCGTCACGGTCACCGACCGCGGCGCCTGGGCCGAGTCCAGCGACCCGTCGAGCGTGCGGACGTCGGCGATGGTCGTCCGAACGCCCGCCGGAAGCACCACGACCTCGTCTCCCGCGCGCACCGTGCCGCCGGCCACCTGGCCCGCGTACTCGCGCTCGCCGGACCGCGGGTCGCGGATGACCCACTGCACGGGGAAGCGCAGCCGGCCGTCGTCGTGATCGCCCGCGACCTCGACGGTCTCGAGGTGCTCGAGCATCGTGACGCCGCCGTACCACGGCATCCGCTCGCTGCCGTGCACGACGTTGTCGCCGTGCTTGGCGTCGATCGGGATGTACGCGACGTCGCGTACGCCTGTCAGCCCGCGGGCGAACTCGCAGAAATCGCGGGAGATCTCATCGAAGCGATCCTCGCTGAAGTCGACGAGGTCCATCTTGTTGACCGCCAGGACGATGTGGCGGATGCCCAGCAGCGATGCGATGAACGCGTGCCGCCGCGTCTGCTCGACGACGCCGTTGCGGGCGTCGACGAGCACGATCGCCAGGTCGGCGGTCGAGGCGCCCGTGAGCATGTTGCGCGTGTACTGCACGTGGCCGGGGCAGTCGGCCAGGATGAACCGGCGGCGGGCCGTCGCGAAGTAGCGGTAGGCGACGTCGATCGTGATGCCCTGCTCACGCTCGGCGCGCAGGCCGTCGGTCAGCAGCGACAGGTCGATCTCACCGTCGCCGTTGCGGCGCTTGGACGCCTCGGCGACCTGTTCGAGCTGGTCGGCGAGCACCGACTTTGCGTCATAAAGCAGCCGGCCGATGAGGGTCGACTTGCCGTCGTCGACCGAGCCGGCGGTCGCGAGGCGCAGGGTGGTTGCAGTCGTGACAGTCATGGTTTCGGCCTCCGGCCCTCGCAGGCTCGGGCCTGCGGACGACGTCTCATCAGAAGTACCCCGCAACCTTGCGGTCCTCCATCGCCGCTTCGCTCACCCGGTCGTCCGCTCGCGTCTCGCCGCGCTCCGTTACCCGTGTGGCGGCGATCTCCGCCACGACCTCCGGGAGCGTCCCCGCGTCCGAGCGCACCGCGCCGGTGCAGCTCATGTCGCCCACCGTCCGGTAGCGGACCGTCTCGACGAACGGCTCCTCGTCCGGGCGGCGCTCGATGAAGTCCGCCGTGGCGTAGAGCATCCCGTCACGGGCGAAGACCTCACGCTCGTGCGCGAAGTAGATGTTCGGCAGCTCGAGGCCCTCGCGCTCGATGTAGCTCCACACATCAAGCTCGGTCCAGTTCGAGAGCGGGAACACGCGGACGCTCTCGCCGCGGCGCACGCTGCCGTTGTAGAGGTTCCACGGCTCGGGGCGCTGCGCGCGCGGGTCCCAACCGCCGAAGTCGTCGCGGAAGCTGAAGATGCGCTCCTTCGCGCGGGCGCGTTCCTCGTCGCGGCGCGCGCCGCCGAATGCGGCGTCGAAGCCGTGCTCCTCGATCGCGTCGAGCAGCGTGGTGGTCTGCAGGCGGTTGCGCGACGCGCCCACGCCCGTCTCCTCCGCGACGCGGCCCGCGTCGATCGACTCCTGCACGCTCGCCACGATCAGCCGCTCGCCCAGCTCGGCCACCCGGCGGTCGCGGTACTCGATGACCTCGGGGAAGTTGTGCCCCGTGTCGACGTGCATGAGCGGGAACGGAAACCTCCCGGGGCGGAAGGCCTTCTCGGCGAGCCGCAGCAGGACGATGGAGTCCTTGCCGCCGCTGAAGAGCAGCACGGGCTTCTCGAGCTCCGCGGCGACCTCGCGCATGATGTGGATCGCCTCAGATTCGAGCGCGTCCAGATGGGTCAGCGTCCTGCTCATGCGGGTGCCACCGCCTCTCGGGTGGGTTGGGGTGCGGGGGGACGAACGCGGTACACGATCGCCGCGAAGAGACCGACGGCCAGCGGGATGCCGACGATGGCCGTCACCGGCACGTCGACGCCGGCCTTGCTCATGACCGCCAGCGCGGAGCCGAGCAGCACGCAGCCGAGGACCGGCCGCAGGCCGTTGGCCGGCACGCGCTGCATGAGCCAGGTGCCGAACCAGACGCCCGGGATCGAGCCCGCGAGGATGTTCGCGGTGAGCATGAGGTCGACGTTGCCGCTGGCGAAGTGCGCCAGGCCCGCGACCCACAGCAGCACGGCGGCGTGGAAGACGTCCGTGCCCACGACGCGGTGCGGGGTCATGTGAAAGATGAGGATGAGCGCGAGCCCGATGAGCGCGCCCGAGCCGACGCTGGTGAGGCCCAGCAGCACGCCGATCATGGCGCCGATGCAGACGGCCAGCACCTTCGTGCCGCGCAGCAGCTCGACGGTGTCGCGCTCGCGGGCGATGAGCTTCGTCAGGAAGAGCGCGCGGAACAGGATCGCCAGCGCGACGACGAGCAGCATGCTCGCGACGAGCGTCAGGAGGATCGGATCGAAGTCCTCGCCGTACGTGCTGTGCAGGCGGTCGAGGGTGTACACGCCGACGAGCGAGCCCGGCACCGAGCCGACCGCCAGCCAGATCGACAGGCCCATGTCGACCGTGCCGGCGCGCAGGTGACGCCAGCCGCCGACGGTCTTCGTGACCGCGCCGTACGCGAGGTCGGTGCCGATTGCGACGACCGGCTGCACGCCGGCGCCGAGGATCAGCAGCGGCGCCATGAGCGAACCGCCGCCGATGCCGGTCATGCCCACGAGCACGCCGACGCCCAGACCGAACAGGACGATCAGCGGGTCCATCGGGTCAGCCGATCTCCGTGCCCGCGTCAGCGGCGACAACGTGCAGGCCGCACTCGGTCTTGTCCTGGCCGGCCCAACGGCCCTCGCGGCCGTCGCCCGGCTGCGTGCACGGCGCGCAGCCGATCGACGAGTACCCGGCGTCGTGGAGCTCGTGGTAGGGCAGCTCGTGCGCGGCGATGTGGTTCCACAGGTCCTGGTCGGACCAGTCGGCCAGCGGGTTGTACTTCGGGATGTTCCGCTTCACGTCCCACTCGAGCTTCTTCGCGTTCGCGCGGGTCGCCGACTGCTCGCGGCGGATGCCCGTGATCCAGGCCGACGCGCCGCTCAGCGCGCGCTCGAGCGCCGCGACCTTCTCGGCGCCGCAGCAGTCCTCCGGACCGGTCCACGGATTGCCCGGACGCGAGGCGTCCTCAACGTCGACGTGCACGCCGAAGCGGTCCTCGAACGCCTTCCAGGCCGCCAGGGTCTCCGGGAACAGCACACCGGTGTCGATCGTGACGATCCGCGTCCGCGGCGCCACGCGGGACACAGCGTCGACCAGCACGCTCTCCTCCTTCTGGAAGGAGCAGAGGAGCACGAGGCCGGCGCCGTGCTGCTCGCCGGCATGGCGAAGCACGGCGTCGACATCGAGCGCCTCGAGATCCGGCAGGTCGGTGGGGGTCAGACCGCGCACTCGCCCTCGCCGCGCTGCACCACGAAGGGGACGTCGCGGTTCCAGTCGATGAACATCTGCATCGTCTCGACGGAGAAGTCGACGGCGATGGAGAGGTCGCGGACCTCGTCCTCGAAGCGCTTGGTCCCGATGCGCCCGGCGTACTGGTTGAACGTCTCGGTGTCAGAGGAACGCTCGGCCTGGTACATCGTCAGCCACCGCTCGACGGCCTCGGGGACGCGCTTGGCGGGCAGGCGCACCTTCAGGCGCGTGCCGAAGACGACGTCGCCGCCCTCGTAGTTGCCGCCGATGTGCGCGACGTACGCCGGGAGGGTGTGCTCGCCGACCTTGATCGACGCGCCGTAGAATCCGATGTTCCCGATGTGGTGCTGCGAGCACCCGTTCGGGCAGCCGCTCATCTTGATGTGGATGCCGCGGGTCAGCGGGTCGGTGATGTTCATCGACTCGACCTTCGCCTGCACGGCGCGGTTCAGGCCCATCGACGACGTGATGCCGAGCTTGCAGCTGTCGGTGCCGGGGCATGAGACGACATCGTTGATCTCCTGCGCGCCGATGTCGTTGAGGCCGAGCTCGCCGAGCGCCTTCCACGCGTCGTAGACCGACTCGTCACGGACCCAGCGCAGCACGAGGTTCTGGAACACCGTCGCGCGCATCCACCCGGCCGAGAAGCGGCGGGCGACGTCGGCGACGCCGCGAAGCTGCTCGGGCGAGAGGTCGCCTCGGGTGACCTTGATCTCGATGGAGGAGAAACCCTCCTGGCGTTGCGCGCGGACGCTCGCCTCGCTGAAGCGGGCGAACTCGGCGGCCTCGTCGGGCGTCGGGGACCCCGGGTGCTCCGGGACCGGCGGCACGTGCGCCTCCTCGTCCATGACGAACAGCAGGGGCTGCGGGTCGAAGTTGCGCTCGTTGACCCAGTCGCCCTGCAGCTGCTCGTCGACCTGCTTGCGCAGCTCCTCGATGCCGAACTTGTCGACGAAGACCTTGATGCGGGCACGCGCGCGGTTGACGCGCAGCCAGTCCTGGGCGTCGAAGATCCGGAAGACGGCCTCGGCGATCTTCAGGTACTCGCCGTCGTCGACCGTGGCGAATTCGGTGAGCGTGGGCGCGACGCGCGGCATGATCGATGTGCCACCGCCGACGCGGATCTCGAAGCCCTTGACGCCGTCGCGGATCTTCGGGATGAAGGCGATGTCGTGGATGCCGGTGATGGCCCGGTCGGCATCCGATGCGGCGAACGCGGTCTTGACCTTGCGCGGCATGAGCTGCGTCGTGGGGTGACGCACGAAGTAGCGGACGTACGCGCCGGCGTACGGCGTCGGGTCGAAGGTCTCGTCGTGCGCGATGCCGGCCCATGGGTCGCCCGTGACGTTGCGCACCGTGTTACCGCAGCCCTCACGGGAGGAGAGACCGGACTCCGCGATGCGGGTCATGAGCGGCGTCATGTTCCGCAGCGGGACGTCGTGCATCTGGATGCACTGGCGCGTGGTGAGGTGCGCCTTGTTCTTCGGGACGTAGTTCTCGACGACGTCGGCGAACGCTTCGAGCTGCTCCGGCGTGACGCCGCCCCACGGGAGCTTGACGCGGATCATGTTCACGTCGGGCTGACGCTGGCCGTACACGCCCTGCTTCAGGCGGAAGCCGATGAACTGCGGCTCGGGCGTCTCGCCGCCGAGGAACTTCTCCGACTCGACCTCGAAGTCCGTGAACTCCTCCCGGAGGATCGGGATGATGTGGCCGGGGACGTTCTCGTAGACCTCGGGGGCCTTGAGGGACCCGCGGGGGCCGTGCGGTCGACTCGGGGTGCTGGTCGGCTCCATCAGGGTGAGATCTCCGTGAGTTCGCGTACGCGCAGGCCGCGGACGACCCGGACACGGGAATATACCCAAATCGGATCGGGATTTACCATTCTCGACCGATCCCAGGGGAAATACACCCCTCGAAGGGGCTCGTTCGACCGACGTCTGGGCGAGGCGGTTGAGCTATCCCCAGGGGTGCGGGTCGCCCCACGGGTCCCGGTCGACTCCGGCGTAGCCGGCGGACTCCAGGAGCGCGTTGCGCTGCCAGGGGTTCCGCGGCGCATCGGCCGAGACGACCACGGGCGCGTGGTTGCGCATGAACTGCTCGAGCGCGGCGACGATCGCGGCGGCCTCCTCCGGGGAGGCGCTCGGGGCGATCAGCTCCAGCTGCGGACGGCGGTTCATGGGTGGAAGGCTACCGCGCGTGACGTCCGCGCGGGCTCGCCCCAGAGGGACAAGTAGGGTCAGGTTCATGCCCGAGCCGGCACTCCTGAACTCCGACACGATCCTCGCGGCAGTCTCGCCGATCGGCGCGATCGGGGCGACCCGCGACGCGTTCCTGCGCCATCACCGCGGCGAGTGGACGATGCCGAGCAAGGTCTACGTCGAGAACTATCCGGCCGGCGACTTCCGCGCGATGCCCGCGCTGGGCGGCGATCTCGCGATGGTGAAGTGGATCAGCTCGTTTCCGGGCAACCCCGCGAAGGGTTTGCCGACCGTGAGCGGCGTCCTCGTCCTCAACGACGCGAGCACCGGTGTGCCGCTCGCGATCCTTGACGCCCGCGCGGTCACGGCGCTGCGCACCGGCGCGGTCGCGGCGGTCGCGTCCCAGGCGCTGGCCGGCGACGATGCGAAGACCGTCGGCATCGTCGGCTGCGGCCTGCACGGCGCCTGGGCGGCGCGCTGCATGGCGGCGGCGGGCTACGGCCCCGGGATCTGCAGTGACCCGAACGCGCCGGCGGCCGAGGCACTCGCCGCCGAGCTGGGCTGGCAGACCGATGGGGATCCCTTCTGTTGCGACATCGTCTGCTGCGTGACGCCCGGGCACGAGGTCGTGCTTGACGTCGACCAGGTCCGCGCCGGGGTGCATCTGAACATGCTCGGCGCCGACGGCCCGGGCAAGGCCGAGGCGAGCATCGCCGCAATCGAGCGCTGCGACCTGTTCTGCGACGAGTGGGCGCAGGCCTCGCACGGCGGCGAGCTCACCGGCGCGGTGGAGGCGGGTGTCATCACCCGCGACGACGTCACCGATCTCGGGGCCGTCCTCGCCGGCGACGCGGAGGGACGCACCGACCGTGCGGCGATCACGCTGTTCGACTCCACGGGGCTGGCGATCCAGGACCTCGGCGTCGCCGCCGCGGCCCTGGACGCGGTCCGCGCCGGCCGCGTGCCGGCGCAGACGATCAGTCTCTGATCAGCGAGCCCCAGGCCGGACGCGCAGCGACTGGCGCCGCGTCTTCGCATCGTCCGTCGTCGTCGTGTTCAGCCGGAACGTCAGCCTCGGGCGGCCCTTCTTGCGCAGCCGGGTGCTGGCCCGCAGGCCGCCCTTGGCCACCCGCACGCGGAGCACCCTCGCGGACTGCCCGCTGGGCACCGTCACGCGGATGCTCTGGCCGCTCACCGTCACCCGCGCCTTCGCGCCCTTCTTCAGGCCCGTCGTGCTGACCCGCAGCCGCTTCCTGACGACGGCGGCCGAAGCGAACGCCAGGCCCTTCGGCACCACGAGCTGCGCGGTCCGCACGCGGGTGCGCCCGCCGACGACCCGCAGGTCGAGTGTGGGTCGGCCGCTGCGCAGCGAGCCGAGCTTCAGCGTGCCCCGCGGCGCGCAGCCGTCGAGCCTGGGCTGGACGGTGGTCTTCGCCGCGCCGCCGGCGTGGGAGGTGAACGCACCGTCGAACGGCAGCGACGACACCGAGCACAGATCCTTCGATGCGATCACGAGACCGCGGGCGCCGCCCACGAGCGTGAAGTCGAAGCGGCTCAGCGGCACGTCGGGGATCCCGACGAAGCTGTTGACCATCCGGCCGTCGGCGCCGAACTTGATCTTGCCGTTCAGCGTCAGGTTGATCTTGCCGCGCAGGTCGGCCCGCAGTTCGGGGAGCGGGCTGCCCGGAACCGTGACGAACGTGACCGGGCCCTGGAGCGGGTCGGGCAGCAGCGGCGTGTGGGCGACGACACGGCCGACCTTCGCGCTGTCCGGGCAGGTGCCGGCCTCGTACTGCTTCAGCGCGCACGTGCGGCCGAGACGGTCTGAGTCCGGCGCCAGGCCGCTGGGCAGTGTGACGTCGACCGTCGAGTTGTTCGCCTCACCGGGCACCTGGGTGACCGTGACGTTCAGGCCCGGGTGCCCGTTCAGCGCAGCCTCTGAACCGGTGGCGCCGCCGTCGACGGTCGTGGCGAGCTTCGGGGCGAACGGCAGGTTCTCGCAGCCGGTCGCCTGGAAGCCGGCACTGACTGCGGCCGCCTGGCCGAGATCGCTGAACAGCGTGGCGGTCGCGGCCTTCGCGTCGCACGAGGACGGCGTCACGAAGAAGCCGGGCTTGTCGAGGACCAACTGCATCGAGCGCACCTGCGTCGAGATGCCCTCGGCCCGCTGCGGGATGCCGGTCACGGTGATGTCGAGTCCCGTGTCGGCGCGCGTGGCGACCTCGGCGTTCACGACGATCTTGCCGAGGTCCAGCGGCCCGAAGATCGCGGGGACGACGATCGACAGCCCCGCGAGACCGTCCGGCGCGGGCGGCTCGGTGAAGTACACGTCGCCGTTCAGCGTCGCGGGCGACGAGCCGGGGCCGGCGATCGCGATGACGCCGCCCACCCGCGAGGCCGGGCCGCAGGTGCCGGCGCGCCCGTCGGCGACCGAGCACTGCGGCACGACGGTCAGGTTGCCCTGCAGACCGGCCGGCAGGGAGATCTTCGCTCCGGTCAGCCGGGCGTGGCCGTCGGGCCGCGCAAGGGTGGTGGTCAGCGCGGTGCCCGACGCGGCCTGGGTCGTCGAGGTCGCCACGCCGAGCGACGGCTCGAACGGGTCCGGGTCGGCGCAGCCCTGGTCGACCGGGAGCGTGCCGTTGCGGCGGTCCTCGGTCGCCGAGCCGTACGGCGTGTTGATCGCCTGGCCGGTGTACGCGCCGCAGTCGCGCGGCAGCGACATGATCGCCGTCGGCCCGCCGCGGAACGTCAGCCGGAACTCGGTGAACGGCGCGGGCGGCAGGTTCTCGAACGTGGTGCGCAGCTGGCCTGTGTCGGGGTCGGGGCGCACCACGCCGACGAACTTCAGGCGCGTTGCGTCGAGCTGCGGGCCGAGGTCGCCCTCGACGAACAGGCGGATCTTCGGCGAGCTGGCGGTCGGCTGGGCCAGGAAGACGTCGCCCTCGAGCGCCTTGCTCAGCAGCGGCGTGCGGAAGCGGACGGTGCCGATCTTCGAGCCGGCCGGGCAGGTGGCCGGCGCGCCGCTGCCGTACCCGAACTCCGCGTCGGTGCAGCCGACGAAGCCGGGCTGGCTGCCCGACGTCGGCGAGAGCTCGACGCCCTCGGGGAGCACGTTGACGCTGGTCGCGATGTGCCGCTGGACGAGCGGCTCGTCGGTGGCCGGCAGCGAGACGCCGGTGCTGATCGTCGCCGGCGCGTCGCTGGTGCGGTCGCCATCGAGGATCATGCCCGGCTCGAACGGCAACGCGTCGCAGCCGGTCGGCGTGTAGGCCGCAGTACGGGTCGCGGCGCCGCCCTGGTACGACGTGATGGACACCGTCGTGGTGGCGGGCTTCGAGCAGTCCGTCGGGTTGGCCATGAACGACTTGGCCATGCTGCGCCCGGTCTTCGATCCCCACAGGCGGAGGTTCAGCCGCTTGACCTCGATCGGGAGCCCGATGACGGTGCGCGGGTTGTCGAACGCCAGCGAATCGAGGCCGCCATCGGTCGGGCGCAGACGGATCTCCACCTCGATATGGGTGACGGCGAGCAGGTCGGCGAACTCGAGCACGAGCCCAAGGCGGGCGGCCTCGGTGCCGCGCGGCTCGAGGTTGTAGATGCCGCCGCCGATCAGGTTCTCGTTCAGCGGGATGACCGACTCGACGCCGGCCGTGACCTGGCCGACCTGCGAGGTCGACGCGCAACCGTTCAGGCTGCGGAAGCGCGAGACCGAGCAGAGCGGGGTCGCGGTGGCGTTGCCGACCTGACCGCCGGGAAGCGAGAGCTTGAGGTCCTTGAGGTCGTCGCCGCCGCCGAAGGCGTCGCCGCCGCCGTTCAAGCCAAGCGCGACGCAGAGATCCTCATGGGCGCCGGCCTGCGACTGCGTCGCGGCGGTTGTCGTCGGTGAGCACGTCGCGTTCTTCGCGATCGGTTTGGCGACGAGCGCCGTGACGTCCACCTTCGCCTGCGCGCTTCCTGCGCTGCCCAGCACGGCGGCAACCGCGACGACGCATGTCGTCACGAGCCTCCAACGATTCCCTCGCACCCCAGTGCCCCTGTCCTGTCGACGTATGACCGAAATACAGGCTATTGACTTCCGGCCGCGGCAGTGTGACACCCATCACGGGAGTCTCATCAACCGGTGGATGTCGGGCGGCCCGCGCCCGCCGAATGTCGGCGGGCGCGGGATGGTGCCGCTCCTAGCGCGTTGCGGGACGGACGCGCAGGTTGCTGCGGTTGCTCGTCTTGTCCGCCGTGGTGGTGTTCAGGCGGAAGGTGAGCCGCGGCCGGCCGCGCTTGCGCAGGCGGGTGCTCGCGCGCAGCCCGCCCTTGCTCATGCGCACCCGGAGCACCGTCGCCGACTGCCGGCTCGGGACGGTGACCCTGATGCTCTGGCCGCTGACGGTGACCCGCGCCTTCGAGCCCTTCTTCAGGCCCGCCGCGCTGATCTTCAGGCGCTTCTTGACGAGCGCCGCCCGCTGGAACTCCATGCCCTTCGGCACGATGAGCTGCGCGGTCGTCACGCGCGTCCGGCCGCCCGCGACCCGCAGGTCGAGCGACGGCCGGCCGCCGCGCAGCGAGCCGATCTTCAGCGTCCCCGCGGGACGGCAGTCCACGATGTCGGCCTCGGCCTTGATCGTGGACCGGCCGCCTGCGTGCGACCACGCGGTGCCATCGACGGTGTTGGTCTTCGACTGGCAGAGGTCACGTGTGGCGATCAGCGGTGACTGCGGACCGGCCTTGAGGTCCAGTTCAAAGCGCGAGAGCGGCGTGTCGGGGATCGGGTCGATGACGTTCACGACACGGTTCTTGTCACCGAACTTCACGGTGCCGGTCAGCTCGATCGTCAGCGCGCCCTGGAGCTTGATCCGCAGGCCGGGCAGCGGGCTGCCCGGGACCTGCACGAACGTCACCGGTCCGCTCAGGGGCTGGGGCAGCAGCGGCGAGTACGCCGTCGCCGTGCCCTTCACCGTCTCGGGCGGGCATGCGTTCTGCGCGTAGACCTCGACGGTGCAGACCGAGCGCAGGCGCTCGCTGTCGGCGGCGATGCCCTCCGGCAGGACGACCTCCATCTTCGAGGAGTTCGCCTCGCCCGGCTGCTGCGCGACGACGACCTTGAGCGACGGGTGCCCGTTTTCCTTGGTCTGCGCCGCGCCGCCGCCGATGGTCGCGGAGACCTTCGGGGCGAACGGGATCTGGTCACAGCCGTTGGGCTGGTACGGCGCCGTGACCGGCGCGACGATGCCGGTGTCCGACGTGACCGTGCCCGTGAACTGGTTCGGCGCGCAGCTCGTGGCGTTCAGGTTGAACCCGGCCCGGTCGAGGACGACCTCGAGCTGGCGGATGTTCGCCTCCACGCCCTCCTGGCGCTGCGGGATCTGCGGAACCACGAGCGTGAGCCCGGTGTCCGGGCGCACCACGATCGTCGCCTGCGTGACGACGCGGCCGAAGTCCAGCGGCCCGACCTTCACGTTGACGACGATGTTCAGGCCGGCGAGCGCCCCGTTCGGGCCCTCCGTCAGATAGACGTTGCCTGACAGCGCCTTCGGATCGGAGCCGCCACCGGCCAGCGCGTTGACGCGGCCGACCCGGCTCTCCTCCCCGCACGACCCGGTGGCCGCCGCACTCAGCGGGCACAGCGGGGCGACGGTGAGCTTGCCCGACAGGCCCGTCGGGAGCTGCAGCTCCATCGACTTCAGGCGGCCGTGGCCGCTCGGACGGGTGAACGTCGTGACGAGCGTCGTGTTGGCGCCCGCCAGCTGCGGATTGACGCCCGCGGCGAGCGTGGGCGCGAACGGCTCGGGACTGGTGCAGCCCTGGTCGATCGCGACCGACGCCTGCACGGTCTTCGTCGGGTTGCCGTTCATCGGCTCGAGGATGGTGTCCCCGGTGTACGTGCCGCACTGGCGCGGCATCGCCACGGGGCCCCGCGGGCCTCCGAAGAAGCTGAACCGGAACACCGTGAACGGGGTCGCGGGCAGGTCGTCGAGGACGGTCGTCAGCTGACCGGTGCTCGGGTCGATCTGCACCTTCGCGATGAGCTTCACGCGCACCGCGTCGCTCTCCGGGCCGGCCTCCGCGTTCACGAAGAAGCGGACCTTCGGCTCACCCGGCTTCGGGTTGGCGATGAACACCTTGCCCACCAGCTCCTGCGCGATGAGCAGCGGTGAGCGGAAGCGCACCGTGCCGATCTGCGACCCGGCCGGGCAGGTGACGACGCCCTCGGCGAAGCGGTTGAACTGGGAGTCGTCGCAGCCCGTGAAGTCGGGATTCGATCCGACCGTCGGGGAGAGCTCGAAGCCCGGCGGAAGCACGACCGTCGCCCTCTTGATGTGCGACTGGGCGAGCGGACCGTCCTCGTCGGGCAGCGCCACGCCGGAGGTCAGCTCACCGGGCGTGTCCGCCTCGCGGGCGCTCTCGAAGATCGCCGTCGGCTTGAAGTCCAGCTGGTCGCACCCGGTGGGGGTGAACGACGTCTGCGCGTTCGTGGTGTCGCCGCGGTACGAGACCGCCTTGACCCGCGTGACCGCCGGGGTGCACGTCGTAGGCGTGCTCATGAACGACTTCTGCATCGACGGGTGGTCGGCCTTGCTGCCCCACAGGCGGAGGTTCAGGCGGCGCACCTCGAGCGGGATCCCCTCGAGGTCACGCGGGTTGTCGAGTGTGATCGAGTCCAGGCCGCTGTCGTCGGCGCGCAGGCGCGCCTCGGTCTCCAGGTGGATGACGCCGCTGAGCGCAAGCGGGCCGATCACGACGTCGACGGCGAGGCCGAGACGCGCGCCCTCGGTGCCCTGGGGCTCGAGGTTGAAGACCTTGCCCTGGAGCAGGCGCTCGTCGATCCGGCCCGCGCCGAGCACGTCGACGGCGAGGCTCAGCTCGCCGACCTGGCTGGAGCTCGGGCACCCGCTGCTCGACAGGAACTTCGTCCGGGAGCACAGCGGCGCGGCATGCGGTGACGCCACCTGCCCCGGGGGCAGCGAGAGCGTCAGGTCCTTCAGGTCATCGCCGAGGCCGGGAAGATCCCCCAGTTCGGGGTCACCGCCCCCGCTCATCGCGAGCGCGACACAGAAATCCTGGCGCTGGCCGGCCTGCGAGATGGTCGCTGGTTCACCCAGCGTTGTGCACTTCGAACTCGCAGCGATCGGCTTGGCGACGACGCTGGTGAAGTTCACCTTCGCGCCTGCCGCAACCGGCAACGCGAGAACGACGAATAGTGCGAGTGCGCACGCGAGCACGCCTCGACCCCACTGCCTGGACAAGTTCTCTCCCCCCGGTCCACGACGTTGGAACAGCCGATCGACGGTAGCACCCCATGAAATTGGGGGTCAAGGAACCAGGTGGACCTGCCGATACGAAACCGTCAGGCGGTCTCGGGCCTGGACGGCCCAGAGCCGAACGTTCGTCCACTCCCCCCGGGACAGCGTTCACAGCCTCGCCTCATGGTGCGGTGGGCGTCCTACGAAGGGCGTCCACCGCACTCCCCCTCCCTCGTCTCTCGCGCTTACCCGGCTGGTCTGCTGGTCGGTCGCCAGCCCGGTTCGCCAGGCAGATCTGGCGGGGCACCTCGCGGGCCGAGCTCGCCCTTGCCGAGACCCGGGTGGACATCGTCCTCCGGTCCTCGCAAGCTCGGGTCTCCGGCCGACGTTACAGGGGAATGTTCCCGTGCTTGCGCTTCGGGCCCGGCTCGCGCTTGGTGAGCAGGGTCTTCAGCGCCCTGATCACCTTGGGCCGCGTCTCGTGCGGGATGATCACATCGTCGATGTACCCGCGCTCGGCGGCGACGTACGGGTTGGCAAAGCGGGCCTTGTAGTCGTCCATCAGCGTCGCGCGGCGCTCCTCCGGCGTGGGCGACGAGTTGATGTCGCGCCGGTAGATGATGTTCACCGCGCCCTCGGCGCCCATGACGGCGACCTCGGCCTGCGGCCAGGCGAAGTTGAAGTCCGCGCCGAGGTGCTTGGACGCCATGACGTCGTACGCGCCGCCGTAGGCCTTGCGCGTGATGACCGTGATCTTCGGGACGGTCGCCTCGGCGTAGGCGTAGAGCAGCTTCGCGCCCTTGCGGATGATGCCGTCCCACTCCTGGCTCGTGCCGGGCAGGAAGCCCGGGACGTCGCAGAACGTCAGCAGCGGGATGTTGAACGCGTCACAGGTGCGCACGAAGCGCGCGGCCTTCTCCGAGCTGTCGATGTCGAGCACGCCCGCCATCGACTTCGGCTGGTTGCCGACGACACCGACCGCGTGGCCGTCCAGGCGTGCGAGACCGCAGACGATGTTCGTCGCGAAGTGCTCGTGGACCTCGAAGAACTCGCCGTCGTCGACGACGAGGCGGACCACGTCGCGCATGTCGTACGGCTTGTTCGGATTGTCCGGGACGATCGCGTCGAGCTCGGCGTCCTGGCGCGTCGGGTCGTCCGTCGGCGCGACGCGCGGCGGCATCTCCAGGTTGTTCTGCGGCAGGAAGCTGAAGAGGTAGCGGGCGTCCTCGAGGCACGCGTCCTCGTCGTCTGAGGCGAAGTGCGCGACGCCCGACTTCTGGTTGTGCGTCATCGCGCCGCCGAGCTCCTCGAAGCCGACCTCCTCACCGGTGACCGTCTTGATGACGTCAGGACCGGTGATGAACATGTGCGACGTCTCCTTCACCATGAAGATGAAGTCGGTGATCGCGGGGGAGTAGACGGCGCCGCCGGCGCACGGGCCCATGATCAGGCTGATCTGGGGGATGACGCCGGAGCTCCTGACGTTGCGCAGGAAGACATCGCCGTAGCCGCCGAGGGCCACGACGCCCTCCTGGATGCGCGCGCCGCCCGAGTCGTTGATGCCGATGACCGGGCAGCCGATCTTCGCGGCCAGGTCCATGACCTTGCACATCTTCTCGGCCATGACCTCACCGAGCGACCCGCCGACGACCGTGAAGTCCTGGCTGAACACGCAGACGGTGCGGCCGTCGATCGTGCCGTGGCCGGTGACGACGGCATCGCCCCACGGCCGGTTCTTCTGCATGTCGAAGTCGTAGGTGCGGTGCCGGACGAAGGTGTCGAGTTCCTGGAAGGACCCGGGGTCCAGGAGCTTCTCGATGCGCTCACGGGCGGTGTACTTGCCCTTCGCGTGCTGCTTCTCGACGGCGGCTTCCGTGGCGGAGTGGATGGCCTGCTCGCGGAGATCGTTGAGCTGGCCCAGCTTCTCCTCGTAGGTCTCCAGCGACTTCTGGCGGGTCATGGCCGGAAGCGTAGGGGACTCATCTGGAAAACGGCCGGTGGTGGGCCGCGCCCAGCGTGTCGAGCACCTGCTCGAGCGCCGTCTCGGCGGCTTCGGGGTCGACCGCCGGCTCCGCTGCCGGCTCGACCGGTGCCGCGACGAGCTCGGGCTCCGGCGCGACGGGCGGCGGGGCCGAGGGGAGCGCGACCTCAGGCTCAGGTTGACGGTCAGTGTCGCCCCGGCGGAACAGCCGCGCGAAGAACCCCGGTCGTCCGGCGGTCGGCGGTTCGGGGCGCGGCGGCGCGGGCGGCGGCGCGGCCGGCGCGGAACTGTCGACCTCCGGGTGGACGGGCTCGCCTTCGGCGGGCTCGCCCCGCATTTCCGCGGTCAGCGTGACCCTCGTACCCCAACCCGCCGGATCCAGCACCACCGTGCCGCTGGCGCGGTCGCCCTCCCAGGCAACGGTGCTCTCAGGTTCCAGCCGGGATATGCGGATCTCGCCGAAGAGGTCGAAGTGGCGGCTCAGGGCCTCGAGATCGCTGACCTCCGCCCACAGCTCAGGCGGAGATTTGACCAGGCGTCGTTGCACACACAGCTCGTCCATCGCGTCGGGGTTTCGACTGGGGGCGGTCCGGCTCCTGCCACAGGTCGACAGAACACCGGCGCTGCACGAAACGGTGCGCGGCGCCTACGGCTTGACGGTCATGAAGAACGTCGCGACGAGCACGAGCGCGGTCGCCAGGTAGGCGAACGTGCGCAGCCGCCGGGCGGCCTTCTCGTACTCGGCGCTGAGCGTGACCGGCCCGTCGGCGGGCGACGCCTCGATGTCGCGCGCGGCCAGTGCGGAGGCCTTGCGCTCGCCCGGCGTGATGACACCGCCGGCGATGCCGAACAGGACGGCGATGATCACGAGCGGGATCGACACCCACGGCTCCTGCCACGCGTCGGCGTCGGTCGCGAGATAGAAGCCCGCGGCGAGCACGACGATCATCCCCCAGGTCATCACCTTCTGGGTGATCTTCTCGTTCGTCTTGTGAAACGCGGGAAGCCCGCGCTCGTGACCGGTGCGCACCACGCTGAGCGCGACCGGATACGCGACGACACCCCCGAACGCGGCGATGGCCCCGCTGATGTGGAGCCACAGGACGATGTCGTAGAACCGCACGGCGAGCATGGGGGCGAAGCCTATCGGCGCCGCCCCACAGACTCAGAAGGTCGGCGCGTACTTCCCGAACACGTCCTGCATCGCGCCGCAGACCTCGCCCATCGACGCGCGATCCTTCAGCGCCTGCTTGATGAAGGGCAGCAGGTTGTCGGTCCCGCGCGCGGCGTCGCGCAACTCCTCGAGCCGCGTGTCGACCAGCGCCTGGTCGCGGTTGGCCTTGAACGCCTTCAGGCGCTCGACCTGCTCGCGCTCGGACTCCGGATCCACGCGCAGGAGGTCGGGGACCTTCAGCTCCTCCTCGACGTACGAGTTCACGCCGACCACGATGTCCTGCTCGATGCGGTAGCGCTCCTGGTAGCCCCAGGCCGACTCGTCGATCTCGCCGGTGATGAACTCGATCGCGTTCTTCGAGCCGCCGAGCTGGTCGACCTTGTCGATGAGCTCGTACGCGCGCGACTCGATCTCCTCGGTCAGCGCCTCGACGAAGTACGACCCGGCGAACGGGTCGACCGTGTCCGTCGCGCCCGACTCCGCGGCGATGATCTGCTGCGTGCGCAGGGCGATCTTCGCGGCCTCCTCGGTGGGCAGCGCGAGCGCCTCGTCGAAGCCGTTGGTGTGCAGCGACTGCGTGCCGCCGCACACCGCGGCGAAGCCCTGCAGCGCGACGCGGACGATGTTGTTCTGCGGCTGCTGCGCGGTGAGCGTCACGCCGCCGGTCTGCGTGTGGAAACGCAGCATCATCGACTTCGGGTTCGTGGCCCCGAAGCGATCCTTCATGATCGTGGCCCACATCCGCCGCGCCGCGCGGAACTTGGCGACCTCCTGGAAGACGTTGTTGTGGCCGTTGAAGAAGAACGCCAGGCGGGGCGCGAACACGTCGACGTCGAGGCCCGCCTCGATCGCGGCCTGCACGTAGGCGATGCCGCTGGAGAGCGTGAACGCGACCTCCTGGACGGCGCTGCAGCCCTTCTCGCGGAAGTGGTAGCCCGAGATCGAGACCGTGTTCCACTTCGGGATGTTCTCCGCGCAGTAGGCGAAGAGGTCCGTCGTGAGCCGCATGGTGGGCTCCGGCGGGTAGATGTAGTTGCCGCGCGCGATGTACTCCTTGAGCACGTCGTTCTGCGTCGTGCCGCGCAGCTTCTCGCTGGGCACGCCCTGCTCCTCGCCGACGAGCTCGTAGAGGCAGAGCAGCACCGACGCGGGCGCGTTGATCGTCATCGACGTCGAGACCTGATCGAGCGGGATCTGATCGAACGCGGTGCGCATGTCGTCGATCGTGTCGATCGCGACCCCCGTCCGGCCGACCTCGCCGAGGCACCGCGGGTTGTCGCTGTCGAGGCCGAGCTGCGTGGGCAGGTCGAACGCCATCGAGAGGCCCGTGCCGCCGCGCGAGAGCAGGTACCGGTAACGCTCGTTGGACTCCTTCGCCGACGCGTAGCCGGCGTACTGGCGCATCGTCCACTGCTGCTTGCGGTACATCTCGCGATGCACGCCACGCGTATACGGGAAGTCGCCCGGCTCGCCCAGCTGGAGCTGCTCGGGCAGGTCCTCCTCGGTGTACAGGGGCTTGATCTCGATGCCCGAGTCCGTGAACCGACGCGGGTCGTCGGGACCCACGATCGGCGCCACGGTGAGGCGTTCTTCGGTGGCCATGACCCGAAGGGTACGCCTCGGCAGCCGCCCGGTGATCTCCCGCGAAACCTTAAGCCTGCCCCCAGGCACCGCTTAGCGGCGCTTCAGGCTCGGCGGCTCCAATGCTCGTCATGCCCACACGAGTGCAGAACTTCCTCTCGGCGATGCTCGGCGCCCTGGTCGTCGCCGTGGCCTTCGGCGCGCTTGCCGTCGGCGGCGCGTTTGACAGCGACGGCGACGGCGACGCGACGGTCACCGTCGAGCGCGAGTCGTCGGCCTCGTCCTCGTCCCCCTCCTCGACGCCGGTCCGCAACGCCACCGACGTGTCGGAGCTCTACGAGCGCGTCAAGGACAGCGTCGCCTACATCGCGGTCCGCAGCTCCTCCGGCGGGACCGGTCCCTTCGGAGGCGGTCAGCAGTCCGGGTCCGGCTCGGGCTTCGCGCTGGACAAGGACGGCTACATCGTCACGAACCAACACGTCGTCGACAGCGCCAGCCAGGTGCAGGTGCGCCTCGGCGAAGGCGACGATGCCATCGACGCGAAGGTCGTCGGCAGCGACGCCTCGACCGACCTCGCGGTCATCAAGGTCGACCCCAAGGACGTCAAGGGCGGGCTCAAGCCGCTGGAGCTCGGCGAGGCCAAGGCGCTGAAGGTCGGCCAGCCGACCATCGCGATCGGCTCGCCGTTCGGCCTCTCGGGCACGCTGACCACGGGTGTCGTCTCGGCACTCGGGCGCCAGATCGAGTCGCCCAACGGCTTCAGCATCGACGGCGTGGTCCAGACCGACGCGGCGATCAACCCCGGCAACTCGGGTGGCCCGCTCCTGAACGGCAGCGGCCAGGTCATCGGTGTCAACGCCCAGATCGCCTCGAGCGGTGCCGCGAGCAACAGCGGCGTCGGCTTCGCCATCCCCGTGGACGCCGTCCGCGAGGTCGTGCCGCAGCTCAAGAGCGGCAAGGAGATCCGGCGCGCCTACCTCGGCGTTAGCACGGGTGAGAGCCAGGACGGCAAGAAGGTCGTCATCGCCGAGCTCGTCCCCGGCGGCCCGTCGGCCGACGGCGGCCTGCGCGTGGGCGACGAGGTCGTCAGCGTCGGCGGCGAGCAGATCTCGTCCCCGGAGGAGATCGCCGAGGCGATCGCCGACAAGCAGCCGGGGCAGAACGTCCAGATCGTCGTCACCCGCGGCGGCGACCGCAAGACCGTGAACGTGAAGCTCGGAACGCGCCCGGAGTCGGCGCAGCGACAGGGAGGCTGACCCCGATGGATCAGGATCACACGGCGGAGACCCGCCGGCAGCCGTCGCGGACGGATGCCCAGGCGCTCGCCCGCGAGCAGCTCGAGACGGCGCTCTTCGAGGTCAAGCGCGTGATCGTCGGCCAGGAGCCGATGCTCGAGCGCCTCCTCGTGGCGCTCCTGGCCGGCGGCCACGTCCTCCTCGAGGGTGTGCCGGGCCTGGCGAAGACCCGCACGGTGAACACGCTCGCCGACGTCCTCGGCGGCAGCTTCGCCCGCATCCAGTTCACCCCCGATCTCGTGCCGGCGGACCTCGTCGGAACACGGGTCTACCGCCCGGACACGGGCGCGCTGGAGACGGAGCTCGGCCCCGTGTTCGCCAACCTGCTGCTCGCCGACGAGATCAACCGTGCTCCCGCGAAGGTGCAGAGCGCACTGCTCGAGGTCATGCAGGAGCAGCAGGTCACCATCGGCGGCACCACGCATCAGGTGCCCGACCCGTTCCTGGTCCTGGCGACGCAGAACCCGATCGAGAACGAGGGCACGTACCCGCTGCCCGAGGCGCAGGTCGACCGCTTCATGTTCAAGCTCGTGGTGGACTACCCGACGGACCGCGAGGAGGCCGCGATCGTGGCCCGATCGCTGCAGCCGGTGCAGGCGATCCGCGCGGTGCTGACGCCCGAGCAGCTCGCCGCGCACCGCAGGACGGCCGAGGAGGTCTACGTCGATCGCCAGGTCGTCGACTACGCCGTCGCGCTGACGGTCGCGACCCGCCGTCCCGAGGAGATCGGGCTGGGCGACGTCGCGCCGTTCATCGAGTTCGGCGCGTCCCCGCGCGCCTCGCTGAACATGGTCCACGCCGCCCGCGCGCTCGCCCTGCTGCGCGGCCGCGAGTACGCGCTGCCGCGCGACGTTCGCGACCTGTCGCGTGACGTGCTGCGCCACCGCCTGGTGCTCAGCTACGAGGCACTCGCCGAGGGTGTCGACGCCGACACCGTGCTCGACCGCGTGCTGCAGACCGTCCCGATGCCCGACGTCGAGCTGTCGCCGGCCGAAGAGGCGCACGCAGCATGAGTGGGACCGCTCGCCCGAGGCTCCCGGTGCCAGTGGGAGAACTCGCCTGCGGCTCCTTCTCCCGCACCGCTCTCACACCATGAAACCCGTCGACACTCCCAACCCGCGCCTCGGCCCCGGGCCGATTCCCGCGAGCGCGGTGCGGCAGCTCGAGCTGGCCTCCGCCCGCCGGGTGCGCGACCTGTGGCCGGGCGACCGGACCAGCGCCCAGGTCGGCGCCGGGACGGAGCTCGCCCGCATCCGGCCGTACCAGCCGGGGGACGACGTGCGCCACCTCGACGCCGCCGCCAGCGCGCGGACCGGCGAGCCGCAGGTGCGCGTGCACGTCGCCGAGCGCTCGCTGACGACGTGGCTCCTGCTGGACCGCAGCACGTCCATGGGTTTCGGCACGGCCGACCGCGTGAAGGCCGACGTCGCCGAGGGCGTCGCCGGTGTCATGGCCACGCTCGCCACCCGACGAGGTAACCAGCTGGGCGTGATCACGTTCGGTGACGCCGGGGCGCCCAGGGTCTTCCGGCCGCACTCCGGCCGTTCCGGCACGCTGCAGGCGCTCACCCAGGCGCGCGCCGACGTCGCCCCTGAGCGTACCCCGAACCCGTCCACGCTCACCGACGCGCTCGTCCGGGTCGAGAAGATGGCGCGCGGCGCCGCGCTCGTCATCGTCGTCAGCGACTTCCGCGGCGACGACGGCGACACCTGGACCCGCGAGATGCGCCGCCTGCTGCACCGTCACACGGGCCTGGCCGTGGAGATCTGCGACCCACGCGAGCTGGCGCTGCCCGACGTCGGCGCCGACCTGGCGCTCGTCGACCCGGAGACCGGCCGCCACATCCGTGTCGACACGTCCAGCAAGCGCCTGCGCCGCCGCTTCGCCGAGGCGTCGGCCGCCGAGCGCGAGCAGCTGCGCGTCACGCTGCGCGGCACCGGGGCCGAGCACGCCGTCCTGTCCACCGAGGGCGACTGGCTCGGCCCGCTGGCCGCCGCCCTGCGGGGCGCCCGGCACCGCGCCGGCTGGCGTCCGGCGCGAACCCTCACCCCCGGAGGAGACACCGCATGAGCTTCGATCTCCCCGTCGCCCTCGCCGGGCTGGCCCTGATCCCCCTCGCGATCATCGCGTACGTCGTCGCCCAGCAGCGCCGCCCGAAGTACGCGGCGCGCTTCACGAACGTCGCGCTGCTCGCTGCGGTCGTGAAGGAGCGCCCGAACTGGCGCCGCCACCTGCCGCCCGTGCTGCTCCTCACGGCGCTCGCCGCGCTCATCGTCGCGTTCGCCCGGCCCCACATGACGTTCGCCGTGCCGAAGAACGAGGCCACGGTCATGCTCGTCACGGACACGTCCGGGTCGATGATGGCCGAGGACATCGAGCCCAACCGGCTCGAGGTGGCCCGGGACGCCGCCGTCGGATTCGCCGAGGGTCTGCCCGACAGCGTGAAGCTCGGCCTCGCGTCCTTCTCGAACACCGCAGCGCTGAACATCGCGCCGACGACGGACCGCGACCAGGTCAAGGCCGCGCTGGAGTCCCAGCGCCCCCAGGGCGGCACCGCCATGGGCGACGGGCTGAGCATCGGCCTGGAGCAGGTCCGCGAGGTCGCCGAGCTGGCGAAGGAGCGCGGCGAAGGGGATGAGACGCCAGCCGCGATCGTGCTGCTCTCAGACGGCGAGAACACCTCCGGCGCCGCCGATCCGCTCGACATCGCCAACCAGGCCAAGGAGCTCGGCGTGCCGGTCTACACCATCGCGCTCGGCACGCCCGAAGGCACCATCACGCTGCAGCAACCCGGTGATGTCGTCCCGCGGACCATCCCCGTGCCGCCCGACACCGCGACGCTCGATCAGATCGCCCAGACCACCGGCGGCCGCACGTTCGACGCCGAGAGCAGCGACGAGCTGAAGTCGATCTACGACGATCTCGGCGCGCGGGTGGGCACCGAGCAGGAGGAGCGCGAGGTCACTGCGGCGTTCGCCGGCGGAGCCGTCGTCCTGCTGCTGCTCGGCGGCGGGCTCTCGCTGCGCTGGTTCGGGCGCCTGGTCTGAGCCGTGGGGTGCTTCGGGTAGGCCGCGTGGTGAGCCCAGGCGCTCCGGGCGCGTCGTACCGACCCAACCAACCCGCGAGCTACAGCGCGCCTCCGGCAGCGGGAGGCGCGGTCGGGTCGTCGCCGGCGTCACCGATGGACTCCCGGGCCAGGTACTCCTCGGCGAGCAGCGGGTTGTCCTTCGCGCGCTGCACGATCTTCAGGAGGTCGCCCATCGAGGAGACCTCTTCGACCTGCTCCCTGATGAACCACTGGATGAACTGCTCGGAACTGTAGTCGCCGGACTCGCGGGCCAGCTTGGCCAGCGCGTCGATCTGCGCGCTCACGCGCTTCTCCTGGTCCAGGGCCAGCGCGACCGGCTCGACCACGTCCGCGAAGTCGTTCTTCGGCGCCGCGATACCCGGGATGACGGGGCCCGCGCCGGCGTCGTCGAGGTACTTGACCATCATCATCGCGTGGTTGCGCTCCTCGAGCGCCTGCGCGTAGAAGAACGAGGCGAGCCGCGGCAGGGTCTCGCTGTCGAAGTAGACGGCGATCGCGACGTACTGCTGGTGGGCGG
This sequence comes from Solirubrobacteraceae bacterium, assembly GCA_051306365.1. Classification (GTDB taxonomy): domain Bacteria; phylum Actinomycetota; class Thermoleophilia; order Solirubrobacterales; family Solirubrobacteraceae; genus Svornostia. Next base: position 22,586 of record JBPPNC010000147.1, on the reverse strand, counting down.
CGAACTCGTGGCCGACCTGCTCGTTGAGCAGGTCGGCGAAGGCGGGCGCGGGAACAGACATGGAAGGAAACGTACGCCCCGGCCCTGTCGGATGCAGGAAGTTAGGGTCGCCAAATCCCGACTGCTATGGTCCGAGTTCGCAATGGGCCAGACCGCGTACGCCACCAAGCCGATCAAGCCGAAGAAGAAGTGCTGCAAGGACAGCCCGTACCGGTGCAAGAAGTGCCCGGTCGTGCTGAAGAAGCTCGAGCGGCAGGGGCTGGCGCAGCGCCAAGGGAAGCATGTCGTGCTCTCGCTGGACCTCACCAAGGCGCAGTTCAAGGCCGCCCGCAAGCGCGGGTAGCTGCGGGAATCCCCCGCGCTGCCGTACGATCTGCCGCTATGGCTACCTGTCTTGTCACCGGCGGCGCCGGCTTCCTGGGCTCGCACATGTGCGAGGAACTGCTGCGCCGCGGTCACCGGGTGATCTGTGTCGACAACTTCGAGACGGGGTCGCTGCGCAACATCGCGCACATCCGTCAGCCGGAGTTCACGTTGATGAACGTCGACATCATCGAGCCGTATTTCGTCGACGTGCCGGTGGATTTCGTCTACCACCTCGCGTCGCCGGCGTCGCCGATCGATTATCTGCGGCTGCCGTTGCACACGCTGAAGGTCGGCTCGTACGGCACGCATCACACGCTCGGCCTGGCCAAGCAGCATCGCGCGCGGTTCCTGCTGGCGTCGACGAGCGAGGTCTACGGCGACCCGCAGGTCCATCCGCAGCCGGAGAGCTACTGGGGTCACGTCAATCCGATCGGTCCGCGCGGGGTCTACGACGAGGCCAAGCGGTACGCGGAGGCGCTGACGATGGCGTACCACACGCAGCAGGGCGTGGACACGTCGATGGTGCGGATCTTCAACACGTACGGGCCGCGGATGCGTCCGCATGACGGTCGCGCGATCCCGACGTTCCTGCGCCAGGCGCTGCAGGACCGGCCGATCACGGTGTTCGGCGAGGGCAGGCAGACGCGCTCGTTCTGTTACGTCGATGACCTGATCCGCGGGATCATCGCGTTGGCCGAGTCCGGTTACCACGAGCCGGTGAACATCGGCAACCCCGACGAGTTCACGCTGCTGGAGCTGGCTGAGACGGTCGTCGAGGTCACGGGGTCGCGGTCGGAGATCGTCTTCGAGGCGCTGCCCACCGATGATCCGCAGGTCCGTCAGCCGGACATCACGCGAGCGAAGGACCTGCTCGGCTGGCAGCCGGAGGTCGTGCTGCGCGACGGGCTGCAGAAGACGATCGAGCTCGCGGGTGTCGAGGGCCTCGTGGGAGCGCGACGCTGAAGCGTGCCGGGCAGCGTCGTGCACTGTGCCGCCGGGACAGCGGGTAGGACTCGTCTCACGATGGCCGAAACACGGCACGAATCGGGAAACCGCGCGACCTTCCGCGCGGTCGCTCGTTAGGAAGGCGAATGGCCCCCGTCCGCGAAGCTCCCCGGGTGTCCCCCTCCGTTCCGCCGGGACGGACTGCGGCCGCACCCCCCGTGACCCAGGACGTTCGCCGCAAGCGACCGCCGTTCCTGTCCTTCCTGTTGCGGATGGACACGCTGCGCCAGGCCGCGCGGGTCGTCTCGTTGCTCGCGCTGGACTTCGCCGGCCTTCTGGGCGCGCTCGTCGCCGCGCTGTCGCTCAAGGCGGCGATCCTCGACGACTGGGACTTCCAGGGTCAGGTCAACGAGGCGATGGAGAACGTGGCGTTCGCCTACCTCGTCACGGTGCTGCTGTTCGCCCGGTCGGGACTGTACGCGTCGCGCGGTGAACGCCCCGGCTTGACCGCGGTCGTCGCGTGCCTCTTCCAGGTCACGGTGGTCGCGCTCATCTACGCGGTGGTCAGCGGCCAGGAGTTCCAGAGCTACTACCTCTTCTACGGCTCGCTGGGGTTCGCGGTCCTCATCGTCTCCGCCCTGCGGTTCGGGTACGAGCGGGTCACCGGGGGGCTGCTGCGCGCGGCCGGCTACCAGCGCCGCGCGGTCCTCGTCGGCAGCGGGGAGCACATCGACGGCGTCGCGCACGCCCTGAGTGACAGTCACTCGAGCGTCAATGTGATCGGCTTCGTGGCGCTCACGCCGCGGCCCGACAACGGGCTGGTCTCGCTCGGCAAGCTCGCGGATCTCGGAACCATCCTCGAGGACGAGAGTGTCGACGAGGTCATCATCGCCGACCCGGCCTTCCCGCAGGAACAGGCCGTCGAGCTCGTCGACACCTGCCATCGCCGGGGCGTGCGCGTGAAGATCGCACCGTCCACGATGGAGATCCTGATGCAGCAGGCCGAGTTCGTCCCGGGCGAGGCCGTGCCGCTGTTCGAGCTGCGCCCGCCCGTCTTCGACGGCATCGACTTCTTCGTCAAGCGCACGTTCGACCTCATCGGGTCCGGGCTCCTGCTCCTCGTGCTGTCGCCGTTCCTCGCAGCGATCGCGCTCGCGGTGCGGGTATCGTCGCGCGGGCCGATCTTCTACCGGTCGATGCGGCCGGGGATCGGCGGCCGGCCGTTCGGCTGCCTGAAGTTCCGCACGATGTACGAGGACGCCGACCAGCGCCAGGCCGACCTCGAGGCGCTGAACGAGGCCAGCGGCGCGCTGTTCAAGATCCGCGACGACCCGCGCATGACCCGCGTCGGGCGTCTGCTGCGCAGGCACTCGCTCGACGAGCTGCCGCAGCTCATCAACGTGCTGCGCGGGCAGATGTCGCTCGTCGGCCCGCGGCCGCTGCCGATGCGCGACTACGAGCGCCTGGAGGACTGGCACCGCAAGCGCTACCTCGTGCTGCCGGGCATCACGGGGCTGTGGCAGGTCTCGGGTCGCTCCGATCTGGAGTTCGACGACCTCGTCAAGCTCGACTTCCTCTACCTCGAGCGCTGGTCGGTGTTCCTCGACCTCGTGATCCTGCTGAAGACGCTGCCCGCGGTGTTCCTGCGCCGCGGCGCCTTTTGACCCTTCTCGCGACTCGTGCCTGAAGGTCGCCGCTGGGTGAGGCCGCTCGGCTGGGCGGTCTCCGTCGTCTCGCTCGCCGCGGTCGTCTGGTGGGCCCTGCAGCAGGACACGCCGACGCTGCCGGACACGCCGGAGACGATCGCCGCCTTCGCGGGCGCGATCGGCTTGTACGCGGTGGCCGCGCTCGCGCGGGGCGAGCGGTGGCACCTCCTGCTCTCGGAGTGCGACGTCTCCGCGCCGCGGGCGGACTGCCACGCGCTCATCTGGGTGGGCTACATGGGCAACAACGTCCTGCCGGCGCGGGCGGGGGACGGGATGCGGGCGGTGTTCATGGCGCCGCGGGCCAAGGCGGATCTGCGCACGGTGGTCGGAACCCTGCTGGCCGAGCGCCTGCTCGACATCGCGGTGCTCGCGGCGGGCTTCGTCGTGCTCGCCTGGATCGCGGTCGGCGGCCGGGGGTTCCCCGAGCTCAGCACGGTGGCGGTCGTGCTGGCCGTGCTCGCGGCGGCTGCGGCGGTCGCCGTCCTCGCCGTGGCGGTCCTGCACCGGCGCGGCCTGCTGCACCGCGTGCGCGAGCTGCTCGGGCCGGTGCTCCACTCCACGCGGCTGCTGCGCGGGCGCCACGGCGCCGAGATGGTGGGCGCCACCGTCCTGATCTGGGGGCTCGAGCTCGGGGTCTGGTGGCTGTGCGCGGAGGCGGCGGGGCTCGGGATCGACCCGGTCGAGGCGGGCTACATCCTGGCGCTCTCCTCGATGCTGGCCCTGGTGCCGGCCGCGCCGGGCCAGGCGGGCACCATGGACGCGGCGGTGCTCATCGGGGCGCGGGCGCTGGGCCGGCCCCAGTCGGCCTCGGTGGCGTACCTGCTGCTGCTGCGGTTCGTGCTGCTCGTGCCGGTCACCGCGCTGGGGTTCATCCTGCTGGTGACCCGCTACGGAGGCGTGGCCCGGTTGCGCTCCGCCCGGGCTGGGAACATCGCCTCGTGAGTGAGCAGCACGAGGCGATCTGGGCCGCGCTGCCCGAGGGGCTGGAGCCCGAGGGCTACCCGCTGCGCCGCGCGTTCCTGCTCGGGCACGCCCGCGCCGGGCAGACCGTGCTGGACGTCGGCTGCGGCGAGGGCTGGTTCAGCGAGGCGCTGCGCGAGATCGGGGCCGGCCCGGTGGCCGTCGACGTCGCGGCCGAGGCGCTGCGCCGCGCCGAGCGCCGGGTGCCCGGGCTCCTGACGCGCCTGTGGGCCCACGACGAGCCGCTGCCGCTGGACGACACCAGCGTCGACGTGGTGTGGGCCGGCGAGGTCATCGAGCACGTCGCGGACGTCGCGCCGTGGCTGTCGGAGCTGCGCCGGGTGCTCAAGCCGGGCGGGACGCTCCTCCTCACGACGCCCCACGTGGGCCGCGCTGCGCTGCTCGGCGCGGCGCTCTCGAAGCGGCGGTTCGCGGAGCGCTTCGAGCCGCGGACCGACCACGTGCACTTCTTCGCACCTTCCACCCTCGGCCCGCTGCTCGACGACCTGGGCTTCGACGTCGCCGAGATGACGCTGGCGGCCGGCCGGCCGCTGGCGCGCGAGACGATCCTGGCGCGGGCCGTCCGCCCGTAGCTCAGCGCCCGATCAGGAGCGCCTCGGCGTCAGCCGAGTACGTGAAGCCCGGCTGCCGGCCTCCGGCGAACGTGTAGACCCGTCCGCGGAACGTGGCGGCGCCGAGTCCGTGCCGGGGCCGAGGCATCGACGCGAGGTACCGCCAGCGTCGGCGTGCGGGGGCGTACGCCTCCACGGATCGGATCGTCCCCGCCGGCTCTTCACCGCCGAGCACGACCAGCTCGGAACTGATGGCCGTCGCCGCGATCCCGCCGCGCGCGCGATGGATTGCGGGCAGGCGCGTCCACCGCCCCGCCCGCAGGCGCTCGACCGCGGTGAGGTTCCCCGCCTGGGCCGTCCTGCCTGCGAAGGCGTAGACGTCGCTGCCCGCCGCCGCGACAGCGAGGTGCTCGCGGGCCGTCGGCATCGGTGGACCGGTGCGCCAGCGCCGCGTGCGAAGGTCGTAGATCTCGACGGTCGGCAGGGGTTCGCCACCACCACGGGCGCCGCCCACCGCGTAGAGCCGGTCTCCGACCATGGCGGCGCCCAGGGCGCCCCGCGCGGTCGGCATGTCCGGCAGGCGTGCCCAACGGTCGGCGGCCGGGTCATAGCGCAGCAGCGCCTGCGTTTCGCCCCCGAGACCGGCGGTGTATCCGCCCACGACGTACAGCCGCCGGCCGTCGCTGGCCGTGGCCGCGTGGTTCAGGGCGATGGGGAGTGGTGCGACCCGGCGCCACCGGTTGCGGCGCAGGTCGTAGCGCTCCACGATGGCGGTCGTGGCGCCGGACGGCGGGATGAAGCCGCCGACGACGTAGGCGAACGCGCCCACGCGAGCCGCGCCGACCTCCGTGCGCCGGACCGTCGCCGGACGGAGTTCCTGCCAGGCCGCGCGCGGGGCCGTCGCCGTGGGCGACCCGCCGGCGAACGCGACGGCGACGGCGATCGCGAGCGCGCCTGCGACGCCCGTGCCGAGGGCTGCCGCGACCCGTCCTGGCACGTGTCGCCGCGCGTGCATCAGGGGCCGAGCTCCTCCGTCCCCGCCGGGGCGGAGATGGTCTGCGTCGCGCCGCCCGTGGCCTGGACGAACAGCGCGGCGGCCTCCTGGGACTTCGGGTCGAGGTACAGCGCGGGCCGGACCGCCTGCTCGGCGGCGTTCGCGTCTCCGACCGACAGCTCGAACTGCGCGAGCGACAGCCACGGCCGCGGGTTGCGCGGCTGGAGCTCCACCGCGTCGGTGTACGCGCGCCGGGCGCCGGCCTGGTCGCCCGCGGCCGTCCGGATGGCGGCGAGGGTGAACAGGGCGTCGATCGAGAGCGGGTTGCGGTCGGCGGCCCTGCGGGCGAGGATCGTGGCCTGCGCGGTGTCCCCACCTGAGAGCGCCGCCAGTGCGTCCTGCTCGATCCGGTTCGATCCCCACGGCTGCCAGGCCGCCCATGCGGCGACCACCGCGAGCACGATCACGACGCCCGCCTGCAGCAGGTGGCCGCGGTCGCGCAGGCCCGACCGCAGCCGGATCGTGAATCCGTCCGCAGGACGCGGGGTCGCGAGCGGGCCGCGGCCCGCGAGCCAGCCGGCGGCGAGCATGGCGGGCACGACGTTGCCCGGGACGTACCACGTCCAGTCGACGAACGAGTGGAAGCCGAACACGATCACCACGGCGAACAGCGTCACCAGCCCGACCCGTTCGGGCGGCCACGGGGTCCCGCGGTCGCGGCGGCGCAGCGCGCAGGAGCGCAGCGTCGCGGCGAGCCACGCGGCGAGCAGCGCGAGCGTGATGAGCGCGCCGATCAGGCCCAGGTCGGCCAGGACCTGCACGACGTAGCCGTGCGCGTGGAGCACGTCGAGCTCGTCCGTGCGGTACAGCGTGCGGGAGATCGCATAGCCGCCGGCGCCGACGCCGACCCATCGGTTGTCCTGGAAGGTCTTCAGGGCCTCGTTCCAGTAGCGGGCACGCACGCTGCCGACGGCCGTCAGACGGCTCGGGTCGTTCGCCGGGGTCACCGCGTTGGGGTCGGTGAGCGAGTTCCAGCCGTCGGAGATCGAGCCGCCGAGGCCCTTGTCGGACGCCGCGAGGACGCCGAGACCGACCAGCGGCGCCAGGAGGAGCAGCACGACGACCACCGTGCCGGCGGTGCGCCGGGTTGCGGTGCCGGGGGCGCGGCGGGCGGCGGAGAAGGTCAGCGCGAGGCCGATCGCCAGCACCACGAGGAGCACGATCGTCAGGAGCACCGCCATCTGCCAGCCCGCGGTCTGACGCAGGGCCAGCGCGGCCTTGTCCTCCGTGAGGGCGGACTGGCCGAAGGCCCAGAGGGTGACGAGCAGTGCGCCGCCGCTGCCCACCGCGAGGACCGTGACGCCGCGCAGCCGCAGCGGCACGATCGCGAACCACGCCGCGCACGCGATCGCCGTCGCCAGCAGTGCTCCGCGTGAGTAGGCGAGCAGCAGTGCGAAGACGAGGATCGTGACCGCGGGGTAGGCCAGGGCGTTCAGCGCCTGGTGGCCGTGGCGGCGGGCGCCGAGCCACAGGCAGCACGGGATCGTCATCGCTGCGGTCAGGCCGACGCTGTTCCAGTAGCCGTACGGATCGCGCAGCCGCGCGTAGGTCTCCTCCGGGCTGAACTGGGCGGGCAGGAGCTTCGTGAGCGTGGCGTAGCAGCAGAGGACCACCCCGAAGACGAGGAACGCGCCGAGCAGGACCTTCCAACCGTCGGGGACCGCCCGGGCGAGGATTGCGGCCGCGGCGAACGCCGCGAACCATGCGAGCGTGCGGTTCGCCTCGAGCCAGCTCTCTGATGGCTCGACCGACCAGCCGACCGAGAGGGCGGTCAGCCCGGCGAACGCGCCGAAGAGAACGATCGTGCCGCCGCCCCAGAGCTTCTCGTCGCGGGGCGCCGCGAGCAGGCCGATGGCCGCGGCGAGCCCGCCGCCCAGCAGCAGGCCGACCTCGACGATCGTGAGCCGTCCGAGCCGCAGGCCGCCGTCGGCGCCGAAGGCGATCGCGCAGAGCAGCAGCCCGAGACCGAGCGACAGCAGCGCCGGGGCGAAGCCCGGGCGCTGGGGCGCACGTGCCGCGGCGCCGACCGCTCGCGCGAGCGGGCCGAGCCGGTCGTCAGGTGGCGCTGCGACCGCCGACACGGTTCCTCATGCGGGTCACGCCGAGCATCGCCGTCCCGGCCACCATCAGGATCACCAGGACGCCGAGCGGGGTGGGCAGGTCGCCGACCGCGTCGATGCCGGGCACTTCGCCGGCGCTCGCGGGGTCCACCGCGCCCGCGCCCGGCAGGGTCACGGGCGCCGGGGCCTCCTCGAGGACCTCGGCGAGCTCGCGCTTCTGCTCGGGCGTCGCCGCGGCGAGGGTCTCGGCGGGGGAGGCCGTGGCGCCGCCGTCCGCGCCGCCGGTGCCGCCGGCAACGCCTCCGGTGCCGCCGCTCGAACCGCCGCCGCCCGAACCGCTGCTGGCGCTGCCCGCGGCGGCGAGCTGCGCCTGGCGGATGACGGCTTGGCAGTTCGTGTACTGACGGACGTCGGCCTCCATGTTGTCGAGGGCGTCGCGGTACTCCTCCTGGGAGTAGCGTTTGCTGAGCTTCTCGTCCAGCGCGCAGTCGTCCAGGACGTCAGCGCCGCTCGCGAGAGCGGGCGCAGGCGCGGCAAGTGCCGCAACGAGCAGGAGGGGGATGGAGGCCCGGCGCATCAGCGGGTTCACGCTACCGGACCCCCGACGTGGCGAGCGCCCCGACCATGCCGTCGGCCCACGCGTCGAAGGTGTAGGCGCCGACCGCGTCGTGGCCCGCCCGCGCGAGCCGGTGACGCAGTGCGGTGTCGACGCGCAGCCGGATGATCGCGCCAGCGAGAGATTGCGCATTTCCAGCATGAACGACCAGACCGGTCTCTTCGTGTTCGACGAGTCCGCCGGCAGCGGCGCCCACCTCGTCGGATGTGATGACGGCACAGGATCGATGCATGGCCTCGTTGACCACCAGCCCCCAGGGTTCGCGGAACCGCCGGGTGCGGACCGACGGCACCACCACAACGTCCGAGCCGGCGAGGAAGTTGCGGACCTGCTCGGGCGGTTGCGGGCCCACGGCGGTCACCGCGCCGCCGGCGCCGAGCCGGGTCTCCCCAGGCTCGACGCCGACGAGGACGAGCGCGGCTTCAGGGCTCGCGAGGCCTGACTGCCGCCAGGCCTCCACGAGCACCTCCAGTCCCTTTGCCCTCGCGGCTCGGCCCACAAACGTGGCGGTGAACGGGGCGGCGCGCACCGGCTCGGCCGAAGCCTCCCAGAAGTCCCTGTCGACCGCCTGGGGGGCCTCGAACACCCGCGACGCCCCGCGCGCGCGAACGAACGCGGAGACGTGGGGCCCGTACGTCACGACGGCGTCGGCGTCCCGGTAGATGGCGTGCAGCAGCGCCGCTCCGGGCACGTGCGCAGGGGTGCGGGGATGCGCCCAGAGGGCGGTCCAGAGGACGAATGGGACCCCGGCCCGGCGTGCTCCCCGCCACGCGGCGGGCAGCGCCACGCGGCCCGCCGTGCCGGCGAGCACGGCGCGGTAGCGGCCCGACGCGGCCAGGGCGTGCACGCCGCGCTGGGTCACGGGCCGGCACGGCACGCCGGGGTCCTCGACGCCGGTGGTCGCGTGGATCGACCGCCCGCCGTAGAGGGCGAGCTCGATCGGCGTGCGGGCGTGGAGGGCCCGGAACGCGCCCACGCGGTCGGGCGGTACATGGTTCGTGACGATGAGGGCCGGCCGGCGCTCGCTCACGGTCGCAGCGCCTCCTCGTACGCCGCGACGGTCGTGCGGCCGCACGCCTCCCAGGAGAACGACCGCTCGGCCGTCTGGCGCGCCTGGGTGGAGAGGTCGCGCAGGGCCCGCGGGTCCGCGAGCAGCTCGCCGAGCTCCGCGGCGAGCCGTTCGACGTCGCCGGGTGGGACGAGGACCATGCCCGGTCCCGCGGTGGCGATGTCCTGCGGGCCGGGTTCGCCGATGGCCGCGACGGCCGGGACGCCGCCGGCCATGGCTTCGATGTACGCAACCCCGAACGCCTCGTCGACCGACGGCATGACGAGCAGCGTGCCGTGCCAGAGCTCGCGCATCGCTTGGGGGTGGGGGAGCTGCCCGGTGAACCCGACACGGTCGGTGATGCCGAGCTCGGCGGCGAGCCGTTCCAGCGGGCCGCGCTCGGGCCCGTCGCCGACGATGACGTACCGCAGGTGCGGCCAGCGGTCGCGCAGCGACCACATCGCGCGCAGGACGTCGCCGTGGCGCTTACGGGGCACGAGGTGCGCGACGGTGACGAGCACAGGGTCGCCGGTCCGGGCGGTCGGCTCGTCGGGCAGGTCCGTGCCGAGGTGGACGACCCGGGTGCGGGTTGCTCCCAGATCCTGACAGGTCTGTGCGATCCCGCTGCTATTCGCAAGAACCATCGCGCTTGCTTCGAAGGCGGCACGCACCGCGTGCGCGCCCGCCTTGGACTGCCGCGCCGTATAGAGGACATCCCCGCCGTGGACCGAGGTCACGAACGGGGTGCGCAGCCCGGCGCGCCGCACCGCGTCGGCCGCGGGGACCGCGTTGTGCGCGTGGATGAGGTCGAAGGCGAAGCGGCGGCGCAGCGCGCGGAGCGCCAGGGCCAGCGGCGGTGCCGCCCAGGCGCCCCACGATCCGTAGCCGCTGGGCCGCGGCGGGCTGACGAACGGCACGTAGCGCACGTGCAGGCCGTCGCGGTCCTCCGTCCATGGCTGACGGAGCATCGTGGCGGTGGCGCGGGCTGCGGCGCGCGGGCCCTCGTCCAGGGCCGCGCGCGGGGGCACGGGGCGGTGCAGCACGAGCACCTCGACCTCGGCGCCCGCGTCACGCGCCGCCAGCGCCTGGCGGTGCGACCAGATTCCGAGCACGGGGTCGGAGGCGCGCGGGTAGAACTCGGCGACGACGGCGACCTTCATCGGGCGCTCGGGACCTCCACCGGCCGGGACCAGCCGGCTTCGTTGCGGGTCACGTACGGGCGATCGGCGAGAAACGCGCGGGCTTCGTCCGCGGCGCCCTCCTGGTCGTAGCTCACGGCGACGGGCGCGAGGTGCAGAATCGGCGTCGCGTCGATCACGCCCACAGGCCAGCCGCGCTCGCGGGCCACGGCGCCCCAGTGGACGTCGAGGCCCCAGCCCATCCTCAGCGCGGGGACGGGCAGCAGGACACCGAGGGTGTCGGCGCGGAACGCGGTGAGCGGGCCGATCTCGACGAACCGGGTCTCCCGCACGGCCGAACGCGGGTCCAGCGCCCGCCGGGTGACCGGCCAGGCGGCGTGGGAGTGCAGGCGATGAGCCGGCTGGGCGAGGCGGAGGTCGGCGGCCTCAGCACACGCGACGAAGCGGTTGAGGAACCCGGCAGGGAGCACCACGTCGTCGTCGAGGACCAGGAGCCAGTCGGCGTCCCCGGGCGGGTGCTCGGCCAGGAGCTCCGCCACGCGGGCGAACTTCCCCACGCCCTGGCGCAGCGGCCCGGGGTGGGTGCGCACGTCGTGGCGTGAGCGGCGCAACTCGTCCAGCGCCGCGCCGAGCGCGCTGCCCGGGCGGTCGATGGCGACGACGTGGACGCTGCGGCGCCGCCCGGTTGCGGCCGCGCGGTCCACGCGGCGCCGGGTGGGGATGGCGGCGAGGTCGAGGACCGCGTCGGCTGCCCGCAGCACCGTCGCTCGCCGCCCCGCGACGTGCCCGCTGCGGCCCGCGAGAAAGTCGTCGACGCCCGGGCGGGCCGGCGGCGGCTGGGGATCCAGCGCCTCGCGCAGGCGCCCGAGGCTGTGCGCCGCCATGACCGGGCCGTTCATCCAGCACGCACGGCGCACGGTGTGCCAGAGGCAGCCGGCGAGCGTGCCCAGTTCGGCGGCGGCGGTCGGGGCGGCACCACGCCAGGCGTCCCAGCGGCGGGTCGACCGGCCGCGGCGGAAGGCGGAGCGCACGAGGGACCGCAGGCGCGCGTCTTCGCCCGCGCGGCGATGGTCGAGCCCGGCGGCGGCGACGTACCGGATGCGCAGGCCGGCGGCGCGCAGCCGGTCCTGCCATTCCTGTTCGTCGCCCGCGCCGAAGTTCAGGGCCTCGTCGAAGCGTCCGACCCGGTCCACAGCCGCCCGGCGCACGGTCATGTTCGCCCCCCATGCGTGGTCGGTGTCGGTGTCCTCGCGGCCGAGGTCGAGGAACGTCACCGGCGGCCCTTCGCGTCCGCACGTGTGGAAGCGGTGGTCCTCGAAGCGGGGCGTGATCGGCCCGGTGAAGGCGCCCACGTCGTCCCCGGCGGCGGCGTCGGCGGCGATCAGCGCGTCGAGCCACCCGGGGAGGACGTCGACGTCGTCGTCGGCGAACACGAGCAGCGGTGCCTGGGCGGCGTCGATCCCCGCGTTGCGCGCCGCGTTCAGCCCGTGCGGCGGGGTGCGTGCGACGTACCGCGCCCCGTGGCGCGCGGCGACCGTTCGGGTGGCGTCCGACGGCCCGTCGTCGACGACGATCACCTCGGCCCCCGCGGCGGCCGCCTGAGGCGCGAGCGAGCGCAGCGCGACCTCCAGGTAATCCGGGCGGTCCTGCGTGGGGACGATGATGGATGCGGTCGGGGCCATACGGTTCGGGCGCAACATGATCCTCTTCCTGCACCACCGATACCGGACGACCGGCGGCGAGGAGCGCGCCGTCGCGGCGCTCCGCGCGCTCGTGCGTGACCGACTCGGCGAGGACGAGGCCCTGCTCGAGCGCGATTCCGGAACGCTCGCAGGCCCCGCGGCGGCGGCGGGGCTGCTGCGCGGCGGCACGCACCCGGACGAGGTCGCGGACGCGGTGCGCGACGTCGGCGCGCGGGTCGTCCACGCCCACAACCTGCTGCCGACCTACGGATGGCGCGCGCTTGCCGCCGCCCGGCAGGCGGGCGCCCGGACCGTGCTCCAGTTGCACAACTACCGCCTCGTGTGCGCGGTGGCGGTCTGCTTCACCGACGGCGAGGAGTGCACACGCTGCCACGGGCGCGACACGCGCCCGGGGATCCGCCGCAACTGCCGCGGCTCGCGCGCCGAGGCGCTCGCCTACGGGGCGGGGATCGCGCTCTGGCAGGAGCGGACCGTCGCGCACGCGGACGCGATCGTCGTGCCCAGCGCGTTCGCGCTGCGGCGGCTGCGCGACCTCGGCGCGCCGCTCGGCGACGTACCCGTGCACGTCATCGGCCATCCGGTGGCGCCCACGGCGGAGCGCTCCGCGGCTGCGGCGGGGACCTACGCGCTCGTCGCGTCGCGGCTGTCCCCGGAGAAGGGGGTGGACATCGCGATCGCGGCGTGTCGCCGGGCCGGCATTCCGCTCGTGATCGCCGGGGACGGCGAGCAGCGCGCCGAGCTGGAGCGTGCGGCGGCGGGCGCCGACGTGACGTTCCGGGGCGCGGTCCCATCCGACGAGGTCTCCCGGCTGCGGGCCGGCGCCGGGCTCGCACTCGTGCCGTCGCGCTCGGCGGAGACGTTCGGCCTGGCGGCGGCCGAGGCGATGGCCGCGGGCGTGCCGGTCGTCGGCAGCGCGGTCGGTGCCCTCCCGGAGCTGCTGGCCCCGGACGCGCAGGTCCCACCCGGCGATCCCGAGGCGCTGGCCGCGGTGGCCGGCGCGCGCTTTGCGGATGCGGCCGCGGGCGATGCCGACCTGGCGCGCGTGAGGGCCGTCGCCGCCCCCGAGTGCGTGGCGCAGCGACTCGCCGAGGCGTACGCCATCGACGGCCGACCGTCGGGTCCGGTTGAATCACCGGTGTGAACCCGCGCGCCGAGGCTTTCGAACGACTGGGCGGGCACTACGACCCGCGCGTGCTGGAGCCGTCGCCGCCCAGCGTCAAGACCGCGCCGTGGTTCGCCGACGACCCCGTCGCCCGCGGAGAGGCACAGGACGGCCTGCCGATCGTCTCGCCGGTCGACACGGGCGACCTGACGTGGGAGGACCTCGTCGCCGAGGACGCGGAACTCGCGCCGTGGGCGGCCGAGCGGTGGCTCGCGTCCCACGCGCGACTCGGACCGCCTCCCGACCGGCTCGCGACGACCCGCGTGGCGCTGCATCGCCTCGCCGAGCACGTCATCTCGCCGACGCGTCAGCGCGCGAACGGCAAGATCGGCCTGCGCTGGACACGCGGCGGTTTCGGGACGCCGTACTTCGGCAACGACGTGCAGATCCGCGTCGCCGGAGACGTCCTGACCGTGCAGATCGGCACGCGCGAGCAACAGGGGCGGCTCATGACGCTGAAGGACGCCGCGGAGTTCGTCGGCTTCGACCTCACGCGGCAGGACGCCGCGTACGACAGCTCCCCGCTGGACGTCGACGTCGCCGCCAGCCGCTGGCTCGGCGACATGTTCGGCTTCGGTACGTCGGTCCTCGAGCAGCTGCGCGCCGAAGCGCCCGCGGGCAGCGAGCCCAGCCGGGTGCAGCTGTGGCCCGAGCACTTCGACCTCGCCGTCGAGATCGGTGACGAGGCCGCCGGGCGCCGCGCCGGCTACGGGATCTCTCCCGGAGACGACGAGACGCCCGAGCCCTACCTGTACGTCACGCCCTGGGCGAGCGGCGGCTACGAGTCCGCGCAGCTGCACGCGATCCTCGACGCGCCCGACCAGCGCGAAGCCGCGCTGGCGTTCTACCGCGCGCGGCTCGCCTAGCTCACGCCGCGCCGCCGCCCTGCGGGGCGAGGGAGGCGGCGGCCGCGCGCGCCTGCTCGGCGGCGTCCGCGAGCGAGGCCGTCGTGCCGTTCTGCGGCGGTGTGGGCGCGGAGGCCTCCGTCGGCGGGGCGCCGGGGACAGGGGCGGGCGCGCGGGGGCTGCGACGCTTGGCGATGAGCAGGGTCGTCGCCACAAGCGCGCCGGCGCCGGCGACGGCGACGATGCGGCGGAGGCCGAACAGACGGAACGCGGCGATCGTGGTGACCACCCCGCGGGCCCGCTGGGCCTTTGAAGCCTTGCGGCGGAATGAGAGCGCCATGGGGCACCTCCTGGGAATCGGGGTCGTACGGGGCGTACCCCACCTGCGCGGTTTACACTCCCGCGACTCATGCGGACTCTCATCACCGGCGGCGCCGGCTTCATCGGCTCGAACCTCGTGGATGCCCTGCTGGACGCGGGTCATGAGGTGGTCGTCCTCGACGACCTCTCCAGCGGAAAGGAATCGAACCTCGAGGGCGCGCTCGGGCGCGGCGCCATCCTGGAGATCGGCGACATCCGCGACGGCGAGCAGGTCGCTGGGATCTTTGCCAGGCACCGGCCGGAGTGGGTCTTCCACCTGGCCGCGCAGATGGACGTCCGCGTCTCGCTCGAGCGCCCCGCGTTCGACGCGCGCACGAACGTCGAAGGCACCGTCAATGTGCTCGAGGCCGGGCGGCTTCACGGCATCCAGCGCGTGGTGTTCTCCTCGACCGGCGGCGCGATCTACGGCGACACCGACCTCATCCCCACGCCCGAGAGTGTGCCGTGCCTGCCGATGTCGGCCTACGGCCAGAGCAAGTTCTGCGGCGAGCAGTACCTCGGCCTGTTCGGCCGCCTGTACGGGCTGTCCTCGATCGCGCTGCGCTTCGGCAACGTCTACGGCCCGCGCCAGGACCCGCACGGCGAGGCCGGAGTCATCGCGATCTTCTGCGGCAAACTCAAGCGCGGCGAGCGCCCGAAGATCTTCGGCACCGGCGAGCAGACGCGCGACTACATCTACGTCGGAGACCTCGTCGAGGCGATCATCGCCGCGGCGCAGAGCACCGAGACGGACCCGATAAACCTCGGCACCGAAGAGGAGACCTCGGTGCTCGCGCTGGTCCGCACCCTCACCGACCTGTCCGGCATCGAGGGCGACCCTGAGTTCGCGCCGGCCCGCCTCGGCGAACTCGATCGCTCCTGTCTCGCGGTCACCCGCGCCGGCGACGCCCTGGGCTGGACGCCAGCCACGGCCATCACCGAGGGGCTGGAGAAGACGTGGGCGTCGACGCCGGATCCGTAGCCGCGCCCGCCCCGAAGGCGAGCATGCTGCCGATCGCCGTCCTGGCGGCGGCGCAGTTCATCATGGTGCTCGACACCACGGTGATGAACGTGGCGATCAGCCAGATCGTCATCGACCTCGACACGACGATCACGTCGGTCCAGGCGGCGATCACGCTCTACACCCTCGTGATGGCGGCGTTCATGCTCACAGGCAGCCGCATGGGCGACCTGTTCGGCCGGCGGAAGATCCTGGGCATCGGCCTGGTCGTCTACGGCATCGGGTCCTTCACCACGGCGATCAGCCCGAATATGACCGTGCTGTACATCGGCTGGTCGTTCATCGAGGGCTTCGGCGCGGTGCTCGTCATTCCCGCCCTCGCGACGCTCATCGTCGCGAACTACTCCGGCGCCCAGCGCGCGCTGGCCTACGGCATTCTCGCGGCGGCGATGGGCGCGGGCGCGGGCCTCGGCCCGCTGATCGGCGGGTTCGCCACGACGGAGTTCAGCTGGCGCTACGTCTTTGCGGCGGAGAGCGGGGTCGTCGTGCTCGTGCTGCTCGTCCTCAACCGGATCGGCGACGCGCCGCGGTCCGACCGCAAGGTGCACATGGACTACGTGGGCGCGGTGCTGTCGGCGATCGGCCTGGGCCTCGTCGTCTTCGCGATCCTCAAGACCGGCGAGTGGGGCTGGATCCAGCCGTCGGGCGCCCTGACGATCGGCGGCACGGAGATCACGCCGCTCGGGCTCTCCGTCGTCCCGTACATGATCGCCGCCGGCCTGTTCGTGATCGCCGGGTTCCTGCGCTATGAGTCCAAGCTCGCCGCGGAGGGCCGCGACCCGCTGCTCGACCCGGCGATCCTGCGCATCGGCCCGCTGCAGAACGGCCTCGGCATGATGGCCACGCAGCAGACGATCCTCGCGGGCACGTTCTTCATCCTGCCGGTGTACCTGCAGGTCGTGCTGGGCCTGGACGCGCTCGAGACGGGCATCCGGCTGCTGCCCCTGTCCCTCGCGCTCATCGTGCTGTCGGCCATCGGCGGCCGGCTCGGCGGGAAGGTGGCGCCGCGGACGATCGTGACCGCGGGCGTGGGCGTGCTGCTGCTCGGCATCATCGTGCTGCTCGCGACCATCCAGCCCGAGCTCAACGGTGTCCGGTTCACGGTCTCGATGCTGCTGGCCGGCGGCGGGATCGGGCTCGCGCTCTCCCAGATCGGCAACGTGATCATGTCGTCGGTCGGCTCGGATGAGGCAAACGCCGCGAGCGGCCTTCAGGGGACGGCGCAGAACCTCGGCGCGTCTCTCGGCACGGCGCTGATCGGCTCGGTGCTCATCATCGGCCTGACGTCCGGGGTGCAGGACCGCCTGGCGGTCGACACGACGCTGCCGAAGGACGTGCGCGAACAGCTCACCGACGGCACGGCCGGCGGCGTGGACATCATCACGACGGCCGAGGCCGAGCAGAAGCTCACCGACGCGGGGCTGTCGCCGGCGGAGGTCGACTCGGCGACGGCGATCTACGAGGAGTCCCGGCTCGACGGGCTGCGCACCGCGATCTTCCTCGCCGCGATCCTCGCGCTGCTGGCGGTGCCGGTCGCCCGGCGCTTGCCGGATAAGCCGCTGTCGACCCAGGCGGCACCGGGCGCGCCGTAGCGCCCACCCTGTCGCCGGGCCTCGCTACTGTGCGGCTGTGCCCGCTGCGAGCCGAAACGATCCGTGTCCCTGCGGCAGCGGTGTGAAGTACAAACGGTGCTGTCTGGACGTCGCCCGGCAGGCGCATCAGGTCTGCGCGGACGTCGAGGCGCGGATCGGCGAGTTGGGGGATCTGGCGCGTCGCGTGGCTGGGGCGGCATGGCTCGCGGAGTTCGAGCGGGGTATCGGGCCCAAGCCGCGGATCGGAGGCGTGTCCACCGACGAGGCCGCCTGGCTGGACAGCTGGGCCGTCACCCACGCTCCGGTCATTGACGGTCGCACGCCCCTCGAGGCTGATCCCGGTCAGGACGTGGCCGACGATCATCTCCGGCGAAGCGAGATCACCGGGTGGTGGATTCGCGGAGGGGCCTTTCCGCTTGCGGCGTCACCGTGGCGGGAGGAGCGGGCCGTGACGCTGCATACGGCGCACGACCCGTTCGGGACGCTCATCGACGGTGGGTTGCTCCTCGGTCGCGGTGTCGACCTCGGGGCCGGGCACATCGCGGTCGTCGGGCGCCCGGTGGTGGCGGAGGACGACGTCGTCTCCGACCTGCTCGCGGTCCTGGCTCACGAGCCCGACCGGGCGCTCCTCGCGGCGCTTCGCTGGCCCGAGGAACGGGTCCATACCGCCGAGGGCGAGCTCGTTCAGGAATGCATGCGCACCTATGGAGTGGCTGACCCGGAGGCGATGATCGACGTACTGCGCCGGTCCCCAGGGGTCGTCGAGCGAACAGAACTCATCACCTACTGGGACGACGATGTGGTCTTCCATGTCACGGGACCACCCCCGCGCTTCTCGCGGGCGCCCGCACCGGAGCCCGGTGTGGCCTGGGAGCTGTGCGACGAGGATCGCCAGAGCCTTCGCGTCCTCGGAGAGGTCACGGTCTCACCGGAAGAGGGCGACATCAGCCTGAGCGCGCCCACGCGGTCACGTGCCGACCTGCTGATGGCGGCGCTCCCGCTCCAGGCCCACGGTCTGCTGGGAGCACGTGAGGCCGAGGAGCTCGACCTGCCCGAGGTGCTGCCCCGCGTTCGCCGCGAGGGGTTCGCCAGCATGTCGTGATGGCTCTGCCGCGCCGGATGGTCCGGCACCAGGAGCCCTCAGGGCACCGCCAGCTCGTCGCGTTCATCTGGTCGGTCGCCGACCTCCTGCGCGGCGACTCCAAGCAGTCCGAGTACGGGCGCGTGATCACCGACCTTGGCGTGAAGATCGAGCGGCCTCTCTTCGCCGCCCGCTTCCTCGCGGTGTGCTACAACCCGCTACGATTGTCGCATGAGCGATGTCGCGGCGCGAGATCTACGGAACAACACCGCCGAGGTGCTGCGCCGCGTCGAGGCGGGCGAGCCGGTGACGATCACCTCGAGGGGGCGGCCGGTGGCCGAACTGGTGCCGATCTCCCGGTATGGACGGCGACCGATCCCAAGAGCGGAGCTGCTCCGGCGTCTCACCGTCGTCCAGGCCGATCCTGGGCTCCGGGCCGACCTTGCGGATCTGGCCGGTGACACGACCGACGACCTCGGCCCGATCCGCTGATGCCGCCGCCGGCGCGCGGCTTGCTCGACACGAGCGTGTTCATCGCCGCGGAGCTGGCACGGCCGCTCGACGCCGCGGCGCTGCCTGATGAGAGCGTCGTCTGCCCGATCACCGTTGCGGAGCTTCATGCCGGCGTGCTCGCTGCAACTGACCTGGAGATCCGCGCCCGACGGCTTGCCACGCTTGAAGCGATCGCGGACATCGCCGTGGTCCCCATCGACGCTGAGGTCGCCGCGGCGTGGGCGCATCTGCGCGTCCACCTCGCGCAGCACGGGCGACGGGTGAACGTCAACGACCTGTGGGTGGCTGCGACCGCCGTGGCGCATCGCTTGCCTGTTGTCACGCCGGACGACGACTTCAGCCCGCTCACGGGCGTCGCCGGACTCGTCGTCATTCGCGTCTGAGGGTCCCGGCGCGCCGTCTACAGATCGATGACGCGCAGGTCCGGGCGTCGCCGCTGCAGCGCCTCGGTCAGCATCCGCCGGTGGCAGCACGCCGGGTCGTCTTCCAGGCACATGAGGGCGGTCGTCGGCACGCCCTCCGTGCACAGCTCCTCGGCGAGCGCGTCGAGCGCGTCGCCGTGCTCCTCCTCCATGTACCGCACGAACCGCGCCGCGCCCTCCGCGACCCGGCCGGACTTGTAGTCGTGGCGGATGTCGGGCGGCGTGCCGAGCTCGCGGCGGTGCTCGTAGGCGATGCGGTGGTCGGCGAGCGTCTCGCCCAGCCGGGTCTTGC
Organism: Solirubrobacteraceae bacterium; assembly: GCA_051306365.1. Classification (GTDB taxonomy): domain Bacteria; phylum Actinomycetota; class Thermoleophilia; order Solirubrobacterales; family Solirubrobacteraceae; genus Svornostia. The sequence goes on along the minus strand of JBPPNC010000147.1, from coordinate 3,129 downwards.
TCATACCCGCCCGCCGGGATTGCGGCCGGTAGCGGACGTCGATGACCCGCTGGACGTCGGCGACCACGAGCTCGTTGACGAGCGCCGGCGGCAGCAGCTTCTCGTAGCCGATCGTGTAGACGGTGGGCTGCGGACCCGCCATCGCGCCTAGGCCGTCGCCGGGAGCTCCGCGCGCAGCCAGGCGACGGTGTCGGCGATGCCCTGTTCCACGCCGATCTGCGCCTCCCAGCCGAGCACGCGCCTGGCCTTGCTGACGTCCGGCCAGCGGCGCACGACGTCCACGGCGAACGTCGGCAGGTGCTCGAACGTCAGCGCCTCCGGGTCCTGGCCGCACTGCTCCCAGATGACCGCGGCGATCTCCTTGACCGTCATCTCCTCGGCGGCGGAGATGTTGAACGCCTCGCCCTCGGCGGCCGGGTGGAACGTGGCGGTGACGATGCCGTCGGCGATGTCGTCGGTGTGCGTGATCGTGCGGGTCTGCGTGCCGTCGCCGAAGATCGGCAGCGGGTCCATGCCCGCGAGGACCTTCTTGATGACGTCGGGGACCATGTGCGCGATGCCGGGTTCGTCCTCGGGCATCTCGCCCGGGCCGTACGCGTTGAACGGGCGGCAGATCGTGTAACGCAGCCCGTGCTCCTCGTTGGCGGCACGGACCCAGACCTCACCGGCGAGCTTGCTGAACCCGTACGCGCTCGTGGGGACCGGGCAGGTCTTGATGTGGTCCTCGGACGTCGGGTACTCGGTGGCGTTCTCGAAGACCATCGATGACGACACGTAGGTGTAGCGCGCCACGTCGGCCCGCAGCGCCGCGCCGATCGTCGTCGTGTAGAGCGCCGCGTTCATGTCGGTGAGCGTGAGCGGCAGCTTGTGGAAGTTGCCGATCCCGCCCACGATCGCGGCGAGGTGGATGACGTGCGAGCAGCCGGCGGTCGCAGCGTCGGCCTGCGCCTGGTCGCGCAGGTCACCGGTGTGCACCTCGACCTTGCCGTCCATCCACGTCGGCGGGGTGCGCTGGTCGGAGACGCGCACCTCGTGCTCGCCGTCGCGCAGCAGGCGCTTGACGACCGCGCGGCCGATGGTGCCGGCGCCGCCGGTGACGAGGACCCTGCTCATGACGTGGTCGCGCTCATCGCGGTGAGCTCCTTGGCGTAGGCGAAGACCTGCGCGGCGCCGAACGCGTTCCACGGGTCGACGACGAGCGGGTCGCCCGCGATGGCGGAGACCTCGCGCAGCTTCTCCAGGCCGGAGAACTCCGGGTGGTTCGTGGCGACGACGACGGCATCGGCGCCCGCGACAGCCTCGTCGAGTGAGACCGTCGGCGTGACGACGTGCGGGTCGCAGATCGCGACGTCCGCGAGTTCGCGCTCGAGCAGGCGGATGAGCTTGTGGCTCAGCGAATCGCGCTCGTCGTCGGTGTCGGCCTTGAACGCCAGTCCGAGCACGGCGACCTTCTTGCCCGAGAGCCCGTTCAGCCGGCGCTTCATCCCCTCGACGAGGAACAGCGGCACGGACTCGTTCACTCGGCTGACGGCCAGCAGCATGCCCGGTGCGTTGGATCGCTCCTCGCTGAAGGCGAAGTCCTTGCGCAGACACGTGCCCGCGGTGAGGCCCGGGGACTTGATGCCACCGCGCGGGTAATCGCGGTTGATGAGGTCGATGACCTCGAAGACGTTCGCGCCGTACTGCTCGCAGTCCATCATCAGGAGGTTCGGAAGCGCGAACGTGGCGTAGCGCAGGATGTTGGTCCAGATCTTCGCCAGCTCGGCCTGGACGGGCGAGGTCTGCACCATCGGCGCGGCGAAGACACCGAAGAGGTCGGCGGCCTTCTCACCTGAGCGCTCGCCGACGCCGCCGACGATGCACGGCAGCGTGTCGATCTCCTTCAGAAACTGGCCGGCGGCGATCCGCTCGGGGACGTGCGCGACGAAGACGTCCTCGCCGATGACGAACCCGCGGTGCTTGGCCAGGTATCCGGCGACGAAGTCCGTGGTGCCCGGCGCGACGGTGGAGCGCAGGATGATCGTCTGGCCCTGGCGCAGGTGGGGCAGCAGGTCGTCCAGCGCGCTGCGGATGTCGCGGATGTCAATCTCGATGTGGCTGAACGACGGCGTGCCGAGCGTCAGCACGATCGCGTCGGCCTGGGCGGCGTCCGCGACGCGGTCGGTCAGCGTGACGTCGACCCGGTCGAGCAGTTCCTGCGCGCCGTCCTCTCCGAACGGCATGCGACGCTCGCGGATGGCGCCGAGGCGGTCGGCGTCCTTGTCGACCCCGATGACGGACAGCCCGCGGTCGGCGAAGCTCAGTGCGAGGGGCAGTCCGATGCGGCCCACTCCGATGACGGCGACATCGGCCATGACGACGGCCCAGGCTAACGCGTGCGCGCCGCGCGGCGCCGCCCCGCGTACTGCCGTGCGAATCCGAGCACGAAGCGCGGGTTGTAGCGCGCGTAGCGCTTCCACAGCCGGCGCGGCTCCTGCGCGAGGCGGAACGCCCACTCCAGGCCGAAGCGCTGCAGCAGCGCGGGGGCCTGGGGCACGAGCCCGGCGTGGAAGTCGAACGCGGCGCCGACGCCCACGAGCACGGGCGCCTGCAGGCGGTCGCGCATCGCGAACATCCACTTCTCCTGCTTGGGCACGCCGATCCCGACCCAGACGACATCCGCGCCCGAGCCGTCGATCCTGTCGATGACCTGCTGCTCCTCGTCGGCCGTGAGGTCACGGAACGGCGGGGAGTAGCCGCCGACGATCCGGATGCCCGGATAGTGACGGCGGAGGTTCAGCGTGAGCTGCACGAGCGCGCCCTCGTTGCGCCCGCCGTAGAGGAAGATCCGCTGGCCGGTACGCGCTGCACGTTCGCAGGCCTTCGCCATGAGCGTGGGACCGTAGACGCGGTCGGACAGCTGGTGGCCCAGCGCGTTCAGCGCCCAGACGATCGGCTGTCCGTCGGGCACCGTCATCGATGACGCGAGGACGGCGCGCTCGAGCCCGGGGTCCTCACCGAACGCCATGATCGTGTGGACCGCCGCGACGCAGATGTACCCGCGTGCCTGGGCGGCGACCATGCCGTCGATCCAGTCCAGCGTGCGCTCGTAATCCGTCAGCGCGACGGGGACGCCGAGCAGGTCCGCCT